>SVLU01000027.1 GCA_015067795.1 Oscillospiraceae bacterium | reverse complement strand
CAGAAGATAGTAACCTTCCGGCTCCAGTTTGGCACGCCCGGCGCGATTCGAACGCGCGGCCTTTCGCTTAGGAGGCGAACGCTCTATCCTGCTGAGCTACGGGCGCATATTATGAAATTTAGGTAAATTGGGCTTTGAAGGCATATCCCTTATGTTTTCCCGAAAAGGCACCAAAGGGTACCAAACAGGGTGCCAAATCTCCGGGTATTTCCAAGCAAGGTCGCGAAATCGGCGTTTTTCTCACGATTTCTCGCTTTCCTGCGAGTATCACACGGATAGAGCAAGACCTTAGGAGGCGGACCCTCTATCCTGGTGAGGTACGGGGGCTTATTCGCATTGGGTATCATTTTAACCCAATGTGGATTAATTGTCAAATATTTTCAACCTCTATAACACTACACGGCAAACTATTTCCACTTGTACATACAGCAGCAATACAGCCGTCAAGCTGGAATAATCTCGCTCTTACCGCAGGCTTGGGAGGTATAACACTCTCAAGTGTTCCTGCAAACTCGATGGTTTTGATTTCCCTGTCAAGGCTGCCATTAAGCTTTATCCAGCTTTCCTTAAGAGTCCAAAGCTGAAAAAAGCCAAATACTTCAAGCTCTTTTTCGGTACAGGTACGCTGAACAATCCTTTCACTCACCTGTCGGAAATTCTGAATATCACAACCAACAGGGCTGTCAGCGATAACACACATCACATGGGTATCGGTATGGCTGAGAGAAAAACAGACATCAGGACGGCTTGGAAAATACGGCTTCCCTTTTTCGGTTTTGTACATTTCAGGCATACTTTCACCGTACATTTCCCTGTAACCATAGCTCAGAAGCTCTCTGACCCTCTGTGAGCCATTTTTGCCGTGTAGTGATGAAACGTATATTCTCATACAAGCAAACCCTTTAAAAACGCTATAAAGTCCTTTTCGACCTCATCGAGCGGCTTATTATTGTCAAAAATATGGTCGTATTTATAATTTTTGACCTCATCATCGGAGGTGTTACCCCACTCATTATTGCCTGTCTGACGTTCAACAAGAAGTGTAACACAGCCTTCCCCTATCAGGCTTTTAAGCTTATCTATCTCTTCACCTTCACGGATGTGGGCAAAATATACCTCATTGTCACTGTCCACGAAAGCCTTATACTGCTCATATAAATAATTAGTTGGCAGATCATTGTAATCTATAAATACTCTTTTCAGATCGGACAAAAATTTTCTTGATTTGGCATTCTTTTCGCCGTTCCAGCCGTAATTTGCCGCAATCTCCTTTATCGGAGTTATGGACGACACATTGACCACTTTAAAATGCCTTGCGGCAATATCACAGAGAGTATCCTTACCTACACCGCCTGCACCGTTAATTATAATTGCGATCTTTTTCATATCTGCCCACCTATACTTAGAACAATATCACCATGTCATTCCGAGGAGCAAAGCGACGTGGGAATCTTAAGATAAAAGATTGCCACGCCGGTGTGAACACCGGCTCCCAATGACAGACTTATAAGTTTAATTTTTAAAGAGGCGGAAATTGGTAGTTTCCGCCTCTCTGATTTTTTATTCAGCGTCTGTTATCTGCTTATGGAAGTCCTGCAGAGATGTTACTGTAAGGCTCTTTGCACTCTTAACATCACGGATACCCTCAACGGTAGCCTTTGCGGCAGCCATTGTGGTGATGTAAGGAGTCTTGCACTTGATGGCAGCTTTACGGATATAGCTGTCGTCAATGTTGCTCTGCTTGCCGATTGGGGTGTTGATGACGATGGATACTTTGCCCTTCAGAATTTCATCAAGAATATTCGGACGACCTTCATTGATCTTTGCAACCTTCTTTACAGGGATGCCGGCAGCGTCGATTGCCGCATAAGTGCCGCTTGTTGCAACGATCTTAAATCCACATTCATGGAAGCCTCTTGCAACTTCCTCAAGCTCTGCCTTGTCTCTGTCATTGATACTGATGAGAACTGTGCCGTGTACCGGCAGCTTGGTCTGAGTTGCTTCCTGAGCCTTGAAGAATGCCTCACCGAAGTGAGCGGAGATACCAAGAACCTCGCCCGTGGAACGCATTTCAGGGCCAAGAATTGGGTCTACCTCAGGGAACATATTGAATGGGAATACAGCTTCCTTTACGCCATAGTGAGCAAACTTCTTCTCCTTAAGAGAAGGAACTGGAGAAGGTCTGCCTGTGTACTGAGATGTCATAATGTCGGTGGCAACCTGAACCATCTGGATATTGCATACCTTGGAAACAAGCGGAACAGTTCTGGAAGCACGTGGGTTAGCCTCGATAACGTATACCTTGCCGTCCTCAATAGCGTACTGCATATTCATAAGACCGACAACATTCATTTCCCTTGCGATACGTCTTGTGTATTCCTTAATGGTGTCTATCTGCTCCTTGGTAAGACCCTTAGGAGGCAGGATGCAGGCGGAGTCGCCGGAGTGAATACCCGCAAGTTCGATATGCTCCATGACGGATGGAACGAATACATATTCGCCATCGCTTATTGCGTCTGCTTCACATTCCGTTGCGTGATGCAGGAAGCGGTCGATAAGGATAGGACGATCCGGTGTTACACCAACAGCGGCATTCATATAGAATGTCATATCCTGGTCATTATAAACGACTTCCATACCGCGTCCGCCGAGAACGTAAGAAGGACGAACCATGAGAGGATAGCCGATCTTATGGGCGATCTCAAGAGCATCCTCTACGGTAACTGCCATGCCGGATTCCGGCATTGGGATTTCAAGCTTTTCCATCATAGCACGGAACAGATCTCTGTCCTCTGCCATGTCGATGGTTTCAGGAGTTGTGCCAAGGATGTTAACGCCAGCCTTCTTTAGGCGCGCTGCCAGATTAAGCGGAGTCTGACCGCCAAACTGAGCTATAACACCAAGAGGCTTTTCCTTATTGTATATACTGAGAACATCTTCCATTGTAAGAGGCTCAAAATAGAGCTTATCGGAAGTGTCGTAGTCGGTGGAAACTGTTTCAGGGTTGCAGTTTACTATAATAGTCTCGAAGCCCAGCTTCTTAAGAGCCTTTGCGGCGTGAACACAGCAGTAGTCAAATTCGATACCCTGACCGATACGGTTGGGACCGCCGCCCAGGATCATGATCTTATTGGAGTTTGTGCTTACGGGGCTTTCGTCCTGCACGTGGTATGTGGAGTAGTAGTAAGCGGAGTCCTCTGTACTGCTTACATGAACGCCCTCCCAGGCTTCAACGATGCCTGCTTCTTCACGCTGATTGCGGATATCATCCTCAGGAACATTAAGGAGGATAGAGAGATAACGATCAGAGAAGCCATTGAGCTTTGCACTCTTGAGCATATCTATTGGAAGAAGCTGTCCCTTGTGAGCAAGGATCTGCTCTTCTTCCTCTACAAGCTCCTTCATCTGTTCAATGAAGTAATGCTTGATCTTTGTAATCTGGAACAGTTCTTCAACCTCAGCACCCTTGCGGAGAGCTTCGTACATGATGAACTGACGATTGCTGGTCGGAGTGGACAGAAGCTCAAGGAGCTGATCCTTATTCATTTCGTTATAACCGTTTACGAAGCCAAGACCGTAACGGCTGTTTTCAAGACTGCGGATAGCCTTCTGGAAAGCTTCCTTATAGGTCTTGCCGATGCTCATAACTTCGCCAACGGCACGCATCTGTGTACCAAGCTTATCTTCAACGCCCTTGAACTTTTCAAATGCCCAACGAGCGAACTTGATAACGATATAGTCGCCGCCCGGAACATACTTGTCAAGAGTGCCATGCTTGCCACATGGGATCTCATCAAGAGTAAGACCGCAGGCCAGCATAGCGGAAACAAGAGCGATTGGGAAGCCGGTTGCCTTGGATGCCAGAGCGGAGGAGCGGGAGGTACGTGGATTGATTTCGATAACAAGAATTCTGTCGGAAACAGGGTCGTGTGCAAACTGGACGTTTGTACCGCCAATAACGCCTACCTTTTCAACTATGCGGTAAGCCTGATCCTGAAGACGCTTCTGCAGATCTTCGGAGATGGTGAGCATAGGAGCGGAACAGAAGGAGTCACCGGTGTGAACACCCAGAGGGTCGATGTTTTCGATATAGCAAACGGTTATCATGTTACCCTTTGCGTCACGAACAACTTCAAGCTCCAGCTCTTCCCAGCCGAGGATGGATTCTTCAACGAGAACCTGACCTACGATACTTGCCTGGAGACCGCGGGCACAAACAGTTCTGAGCTCATCAACATTGTAAACAAGACCGCCGCCTTCGCCACCCATTGTATAGGCAGGACGGAGAACAACAGGATAGCCCAGCTTGTCCGCAATAGCAAGAGCTTCGTCAACAGACTCAGCTATCTCACTGCGGGCCATCTCCACACCGATCTCATTCATAGTCTGCTTGAATTCCATACGGTCTTCACCGCGTTCAATAGCATCAACCTGAACGCCGATGACCTTAACATTGTACTTGTCCAGAACGCCGGCCTTTGCAAGCTCGGAGCAGAGGTTCAAGCCCGACTGACCGCCAAGGTTAGGAAGCAGAGCGTCAGGACGCTCCTTCTCAATGATCTGAGAAAGGCGATCAACGTTCAGAGGCTCGATATAGGTAACATCAGCAGTTTCCGGGTCAGTCATAATAGTAGCGGGATTGGAGTTGACCAGCACGATCTCATATCCCAGATTTTTCAGAGCCTTACAAGCCTGTGTACCGGAATAGTCAAATTCGCAGGCCTGACCGATAATGATCGGACCGGAGCCTATGATCAACACCTTATGAATATCATTACGCTTCATGGTTTTTCCTCACAATCCTCAAATTTATATAACAGCCGCCGTCTTATCACTGTCATCCCGAGGAGCAATACCTCCCCTGTCATTCCGAGGAACAATACCTCCCCTGTCATTCCGAGGAGCGAAGCGACGTGGGAATCTTTTCAATCAAACAATAAGATTGCCACGCCGATACAAAGTATCGGCTCGCAATGACACTTAAGATAAAAACGGAAGCGTTTTTTACTCAAGACATACTTTTACACTATCTAAAATATTTTAGCAAGATTACCCCCAAAAGTCAAGAATCAGCGTAAAATGCAGCGGAGTAATTATCCCCCAAATTTATGAATTAAAAACCGTCATTTCCGTATAAAAAGCCGAAAGAGCGAGAGGGCTTACCTCTCGCTCTTATAGGCTGATTTGTTATACTCTATTCAAGACCAACAATAATGCGTGCAACCATAACCAGGTCAGAATTGGTTATTTGATCGTCACTGTTTATGTCACCAAAAATTCCTACGGAAACAGAACTCTCTAAATCCACAATGTAACGAGCCATCATAACAAGGTCCGAGTCTGTAACTTCACTATCATAATTGACATCGCCACAGGCAATATACTTAACAGCATTAAATAAAATCTCATTATATTCGCCAATTTCGATATTTTCCCAATCTTCCTGAGAACCAGCATAGTAAACATCAGTCAATCTGTCACAACGTTCAAATATATCATCCTCAATATTTGTTACACTGTTTGGGATAATTGCAGTTTTTAAACTCTCGCAATCCTGAAATGCATGCCTGCCAATACTCTTAACACCATCCAAAAATGTCACATCAACCAAGTCGGTACAATAACCAAACGCACCATAACCACCCACGGTCTCTACACTGCCAGGAATAGTAACACTTGTTAATGCCCTGCAACCCCAAAACGCTTTTTCACCTATATTTGTCACACTGTCAGGAATTATTACTTCTGTCAAACCTTCACATTCAGAAAATGCACTATTTTCAATACTTACTACGCTGTCAGGGATTTCATAAAATCCTGCAATTTTTGCTGGAGCTTGAATCAGTTGGCTTTTATCTTTGTTGAACAGTACATCACTTCGATCACTGGAATAATTCAAATTATCTTCATCAACGCTAAATGCTGTTAAACTGTCGCAATCATTAAATGCAGCAGCTTCAATAATCTCCACACTTGCAGGAATCGCAACTCTTGTCAACCTGCTGCAGGCTTCAAACGCACAGTATCCAATACTTGTTACGCTGTCAGGAATTGTTATACTTGTCATCTGATAACAATTCCAAAATGCGTACATTTCAATTTCTGTTACAGTTTCAGGAATTCTGTAGCTGCCGTAAAGGTTTCTTGGTGCCTTGATCAATACAGTCTTATCCTTATTAAAAAGAGAACCTATATTATCGTTACTGTAACTTGGATTGTTTGCATCAACATCAAAATAACTGCAGTCGTTAAATGCTTCAACACCTATGCTCATCACATTTTCAGGGATATCTACACTTTCAAAAGTGCAGTTAAAAAATGCATAATCGCCAATGTAAGTTAAGCTGTCAGGCAATGTCACACTTGTCAAATCATTGCAGTTATAGAATGCACGAAATCCGATGTACTCCAAAGAATCAGAAAGCTGTAAATATCTCAAATCATTGCTGTTTTCAAAAGCACTTTCTCCAATGATTTTAACACTATCCGGAATTATTAGAGTTTCAATTTCATTTCTGTAACCAAACGCATTACTGCCAATGCTTATAACACCATCTGCAATTGATACGTTTTTGATATTGCAGCTATAAAACGCATAATTGCCAATCCTCGTTACCCCCTGCTCAATAACGACAGTTGAAATACCCTCTCTGTAAGCATACCATGGCACGTAATTCCAGTCATAATCATACATATCACCTGTACCGGAAATTCTCAAGGTACCGTCATCTGTCAAAGTCCAGGTAACATCATTACCACATCTGCCGCTGATAACCGTATCCGCTGCAAGTGCCGAAATTGATAACGCTCCGATAATCAGCACTAAGCTGACAATCACCGTCATTAGTCTCTTTGTCTGTCTCTTCATGTTTTCTACTCCTTTCAGATTTTGCAACAGGCGTGATTATTGATTATCCCCCACAGTTTGATCTCAAATCACGCCCATTCGCTTATTAATAACCAGAAATTTTTCTGTTTATCACAAGTATATACTAATCAATCTTCACAAAAGTCAGATCTTTATTTTTCGCAAATTTCTCCGCAGTTGAACCGGAATTACCGTGTACGACAACTTCAGCACCTTCGCCAAGCATATCCGAATCGAGCTTGCATTTACTGTTTTCGATGAAAATATCACTCATACCTCTGCAGTATCTGAATGCACTTTCTCCTACGGAGGTCACGCTCTTTGGCAGAATTATGCTGTCAAGGGACTCGCAATCGGCAAATGCCCATGCACCAATGCTGGTAACACTATCCGGAATAGTAATACTGGTCAGAGAATAGCACTCGTAAAATGTGGATCTTTCAATTTTTCTGATACCCTCAGGAAGTGTTACATTGATAAGTGAGCTGCATTTATGGAATGCGTTCTGGTCAATGCTTTCAACAGTCTGTGGAATGTCAAGCGTGAGTAAGCTTTTGCATCCGTAGAAGGCATTAAACCCAATGGTCACAACACCCTCACCAATGGTCAGACTGTTCATTGCGTTGCAATCGGAAAATGCCTCATCCCCGATATACATAACACTTCCCGGAATGTCCACACCGGTAAGCCTCAGGCATCTGTAAAATGTATATTCCTTAATAGCATCAAGGCTCCGGGAAAGCTTAATCGTCTCCAGTCTGTCGCATTTGTAAAACGCTCCGGCACCAAGAGAAACAACGCTGTCAGCCATAGTGACATTTTTCAGGCTGGTGCAGTCACTAAACGCTTCTTCACCGATAATCATCACTCCCTCAGGAATTTCAATATCCGTAATACTAAGGCAGCAGCAAAATGCAGACTTACCTATTTTAATTACACTTCGCGGAATTACCACATCAGTAAGCTTCGCACACTCAAAGAAAGCATTTGTTCCGATGTATGTCAGCCCCTCGGGAATGCTAACGTTGGTTATAAATGTACGGTATTCATACCAAGGTGCGGGATTTTCAGAACCTGGTTCGTAAGAATAATCATCCATTTCACCGCTTCCGATAATTGTCAGAGTACCTTCGGAGTCAAACTCCCATGTGAGATCCGAACCGCAGTTACCGCCATCCATTACGATGATTTCAGGTGCAATTTCTTCCTCAGGCTCCGGGATTTCCTCTGTCTCCTGTACTTCCTCAACCACCGGTTCAGTTTCCTCAATGACCTCGGTTTTTACTTCTTCACTTTCAGCGGATATAAAACCGCATCCTGTAAGTACAGAAGCCATGAGCACGATGCAAATAACTAACCAAATTACCTTTTTCATTTTCAATTCCTCTTAAACTTTTTATTTCATAATTCTTCGCTTATGATATGTTTTATTTTACAACATCCATTGTCTGATTTCAACAATTCAAGTCTTATGATATTCTTAAGATTTGTTTTACATATCTTAAAAAATGAATTGAGTCTCAAAGCCGAGTCTGCTCGACATTTTGCCCTTAATCTGTTATACTATAATGTACACGACTATTTTGAAAGGAAATCCTTATGGAACGTGATTTTCTTCCCATCTCCAGGGCTGACATGAAAGCCCGCGGATGGGATCAATGTGATTTTGTATATGTAATCGGGGATGCCTATGTGGACCATCCCTCCTTTGGTCATGCCATAATCTCCAGAGTTCTGGAGGATAATGGCTATAAAGTGGGCATAATCTCTCAGCCGGACTGGAAAAACCCTGCCAGTATCAATATTTTAGGTGAACCTCGTCTTGGGTTTTTAGTCATGGGCGGCAATATGGACTCCATGGTAAACCATTACTCCGTAACAAAAAAACGCCGCAAGACAGATGCCTTCACTCCCGGCGGTGTCATCGGCAAACGCCCTGACCACGCCACCACCGTTTACTGTAATCTTATTCGCAGAACTTACCCAACAAAGCCCATAATCGTAGGCGGTATCGAAGCAAGCCTTCGACGTTTGGGGCATTATGATTACTGGTCAGACTCCATGAAGCGTTCTCTGCTTCTTGACTCTCAGGCTAATCTGCTGCTTTACGGCATGGGTGAGCGAAGCATCGTTGAAGTTGCTGATGCACTTAACGGCGGTCTTGATATAAACGACATCACCTTTATCCGAGGCTCTGTCTATAAGACCACCAATCTCAACAATGTTGAAGATTATCTGACACTCCCTTCCTTTGAGGATATTGCATCAAATCGCCGCACCTATGCAAGAAGCTTCTACACTCAGTATTGCAATACCGACCCATTTTCCGCAAAAACTCTTGTAGAGCCATACGAAAAGGGAAAGTGCTATCTGATTCAAAATCCTCCTCAGATGCCTCTCAAAACAAAGGAAATGGACCATATCTATGCTCTTCCCTATATGAGGACATATCATCCATCCTATGAAAAAGCAGGCGGCGTACCTGCCATTGAAGAGGTTAAATTCAGCCTCATATCCAGCCGCGGCTGCTTTGGCGGCTGCAGCTTCTGTGCGCTGACATTCCATCAGGGACGTATTATTCAGACCAGAAGCCATGACTCCATAATCGAAGAAGCAAAGCTCCTTATCGCTGACCCTGATTTTAAGGGCTATATCCACGATGTAGGCGGTCCTACCGCAAACTTCCGCCACACAAGCTGTGATAAACAAAAAACAAAGGGTGTCTGCCCTACAAGGCAGTGTCTTTTCCCAACACCATGCAAAAATCTCCGTGTTGACCACAGGGATTATCTGACACTTCTCCGCAAGCTCAGAAAGCTCCCGGGAGTTAAAAAGGTTTTCATCCGAAGCGGTATCAGATTTGACTATTTGATTTATGATAAGGACGAGTCATTCCTCCGTGAAATGGTTGAACATCATGTTTCCGGTCAGCTCAAGGTTGCTCCCGAGCATATTGCTGACCCTGTTCTCCAAATGATGGGCAAGCCATCAAATGAGGTTTACAAGCGTTTTCTGACTAAATATCAGCGCTTGAATGAGAAATTGGGCAAAAAACAGTTTGTTGTTCCCTATCTTATGAGCAGTCACCCGGGTTCTACCCTGAATGAGGCTATTGCCTTAGCTGAATATCTCCGAGATTTAGGCTATATGCCGGAGCAGGTTCAGGACTTCTACCCCACCCCATCCACAATTTCAACGGTCATGTACTACACAGGTCTCGACCCACGAACAATGAAGCCTGTCTACGTTGCAACCGATCCTCATGAAAAGGCAATGCAGAGAGCGCTAATTCAGTACCGCAATCCGAAAAACTATCACTTAGTCCGTGAAGCTTTGGAAAAAGCCGACCGCGAGGATTTAATAGGCTTTGGCAATAAATGCCTTATCCGCCCACCCGGAAGCCATAAGCACCCCGGCGGTCAGAGACATGCCCCAACAGGCAAGCCAACCAAACAAGCCGGCAGCAAGAAACCCGCTCCCAAAAACGACCGTAATTCCAGTAGCGGCGGTCGCTCCGGTCGTCAGGGCAAAAACACAAAAACCACTCCTAATCGCAACACAAAACCACAATCTAACAGCCGTGGCAGTCAGAATAGAGGTAAGCCTAATTCCAAGCGTGGCAAGAGATAAAACTATAACAGCCCTGACTATGCGGTCAGGGCTGTCGCAATTCCAAATCATTATAATTCTCTTTTTGCAACCTGATGATTTGTAATCTTATTCCTCTTGACAAATCATTGTCATAGTGTTATCCTGACTGTATTAAGTGTATTAATACAGTTAGGAGCAACAAATGAAAACCAAAAAGAAACGCAGAGATAAATGGCACATTGGCACAACGCTTGTGATAATCGCTATTTTTGCATTTTTTATATACAAGGCTATTGATACAAGTTCTCTGCTTTATCCCGAAAACTCAGCAGAACGCACGATCGAGGATTTCGCGAAAGACCACGGGCTCTCCTTAAGCGACTATCCCCAGTCGCTAATTGACCTTCTTGAACGCAATCCGGAGACGGAGGATTTTGTATTGAATTATCCCCTTCTCAAGGATGCCAAGCCTGCATTCTCAATGGAGGAATATATTGACACTTCAAGCGTTCCGCTTTTCATGCAGTGGGACAAGCGTTGGGGTTATACTGAGTATGGTGCTGACGTTTTGGGACTTACCGGCTGTGGCCCAACCTGCCTGTCGATGGTGGCAGTTTACCTGTTGGATGACACTACATACGATCCGGCATACATGGCAGAGTTCAGCATTGATAACGGCTATTGCGTTGTCGGAAATGGTACGGCATGGGCACTAATGTCAGACGGTGCTTCCGCTTTGGGTTTGGACGTTACCGAAATACCTTTGGACGAGCAGCGTATAATTGACAACCTGGAGGTGGACAACCCCATAATCTGCATCATGGGCCCCGGGGATTTCACAAGCACAGGTCATTTTATCGTTATGACCGGCTACGAGGATGGCAAGATCGTAATTAACGACCCTAACAGCAGAGAGAATTCCGAAAAGCTTTGGAAGTACGATGATATAAAAGACCAGATAAGGAATTTATGGGTCTACAGATAAATAAGATTCCCACGTCGCTTCACTCCTCGGAATGACATTAAAAATGATAAATGGGTGATGCCGTATGACATCACCCATTTGTTTTTGTAACGATTACTTCATTGCAGCAACTGCATCGAATTCGTCGATGATCTTCTGTTCAGGCTTCTTTGTGAGAAGGCTTACTACGATGATAGCGATAGTTGCAAGAACGAATGCCGGAAGCAGTTCGTAGATAGCAAATACGCCGCCGATAGGAGCGATAAGGTACTTCCAGATGAATACCATAGAGCCGCCGACTACCATACCCGCAAGAGCGCCCCACTTTGTGCAGCGCTTCCAGAAGAGAGCACAGAGAACAACAGGACCGAATGCAGCACCAAAGCCTGCCCATGCGAAGGAAACGATTGTGAATACGCTGCCTTCTTCTCTTGCCCAGATAACGCCGATGATAGCAATTACGATAACTGCCAGTCTTGCGATAACAACACTTGCCTTCTGGGAAACCTTAACCTTGAATGTATCCTGAACCAGATTCTGGGAAACGCTGGATGCAGCAGCCAGAAGCTGGGAGTCAGCAGTGGACATTGTAGCAGCAAGGATACCGGAAAGAATAATACCTGCGATGATAGCTGGGAAGATACCCAGTTCTTTGATCATGCCTGCAATAATAACGATAATTCTCTGGCTTTCTGTGCTTGTTGTCATTGTGTCGATAGCACCTGCCTGAGTCATGCCGTAACCAACGATACCGATAACGATAGCAACTGCCATTGCGATAACTACCCAAATGGTAGCAACACGGCGGCTGAGCTTAAGCTTCTTGGAATCATTGATAGCCATGAATCTGAGAAGGATATGAGGCATACCGAAGTAACCAAGACCCCATGCCATTGTGGAAGCAATGGTAAGACCGCTGTATGTACCTGCTGCACCTGCAGCAACATCATAGCCCTGAGTCATGTTCAGATAGCCTGGAAGTGCCTGTGCATTCTCAACAACTGCATTCCAACCGCCGGCTGTCTTGATACCGAAGGTAAGAACAACGATGAGTGCGATTGTCATAACGATGCTCTGGATAAAGTCTGTTGTGGAAGCAGCAAGGAAGCCGCCGAGAGTTGTATAAGCAACGATAACGATTGCGGAAATAATCATCGCTGTAAGATAGTCAACATTAAACAGACTGGAGAACAGTGTGCCGCAGGCATTGAAGCCGGAAGCGGTATAAGGAATGAAGAACACGATAATTACGAGAGCAGCGATGCAGGTAAGGATGTTCTGCTTGTCTCCGAAACGCTTGGAGAAGAAGTCTGGAATTGTAACAGCGTTGATATGCTGGGAGTAGTGACGGATACGCTTGGAAACGATAACCCAGTTTACCCATGTACCAACAGCAAGACCGATTGCTGTCCAGCCTGCTTCAGCAACACCGGACAGGAGAGCTACACCGGGGAGACCCATCAGCAGCCAGGAGCTCATGTCGGAAGCTTCTGCACTCATTGCGGTAACAAAAGGACCAAGCTTTCTGCCACCGAGATAAAAGTCATCGGCAGATTTATTCTTGCGGGAATAATAAATACCGATACCTACCATTAACGCCAAATACAGCGCAATAGTGATTAACATTACAACATTATTCATTTGTATCTATCCCTTCTAAAATGAAATCTACGCTATTATACACTAAAGTTTTCCAGACTGCAATACAGAATAAGGTTTAAACTCAAATTTTTAACAATCTGTATATAACAACAAAAACCCTTTGAAAACAAAGGGTTTTTAAAGTAGAACGCAGTCCATACTATAAACATTATAATTTTAGAATTGAAAATTTTATTTCAAAAATCCACCTAAAAACAGGGGCAAAATCTGAGCCGAGTACCTGGTAAGTGAATAATTTCCGTCACAAAGACACCAATCGTAAAGCAAAGCACGCTCACAAAGAGCGTAAGCACGCATTATCTCATTGGCAGGAACGTCAGCACGAAACTCTCCCTTTTCCTGAGCTTCAGCGGTTATGGAGCGAAGAAGCTTGTAATAAACGCGGTTATAGTCCATCAGATGCTTTTCGCCCTTAGTAACAAGCTGAGAAGAGTACATACCGGCAAGAAGGTCAAGAGGTACTGTATTCTCAACCATGAAGAAAAGCTCCTGATTGAGATAGATGAGCTTGTCGTAACAGGACATATCAGGAGAAAGCTTTGGCATAAGCTCCTCATACTTTTCATCAAACAGCGTGGACAGAGTTCCTAAAAGAGCATCCTTACCCGGAAAATAGTGATAAAAAGACCCCTTTGAAGTTCCGGAACGCTCCACGATCTCCTCGATGGTGGTATCCTCGTACCCCTGCTCATAAAACAGCTTCCACGCCGCCGATACGATCTTACTTCTTGTGTTTCTTGAATTCTTTTTTGCCATATAATATCACTTCCCTTTTGATATTGTATCAAATTCTCAGGAGAATTGGAAGTCCGAGATTAAACAAATCACCCCTTTGCGGATAACACAAAGGGGTGGTCATAGTATTTTGCTGGCTGTAACTATATCATTCAGGCAGGTTCAGCACCACCGACAATGCCTGTATACAGCCATCGTCATTCAAAACATACACTCTCACTTCAGCTAATGCATCCGTGAATTCAGACTGCTTAAGATACAGAGAATATCCGTCCTCGCCGGTTTGATAAGCTCTGTAAAGTTTTCCATCCACAGAGACAAGGATCTCAGAATTATTTTGAATTCGCTCTGCATCAACAGTACCGCTGAGCTTGTAATAATTCACATCATTCAAACAAGCTTCGATCTCCACGGTGGTATCTGTCGTGGCGATGGTCAAGGCCGCAGGAAGCTCAGTCTGTGTCGGTGTTATGATCGGAGGATCATCCAGATAATTTGAGATATTTCTCTCCACCTTCTCTATCACAACACAGTCGGGAGCATACATCTCAACAAACCGCTCCATAGCATTCGGCTCACCTTTGGAATAGTAAGCTGATTTAAATTCATTTGACATAAAGGGAATGAGCGTATTCGCAAAGGAGTCACGGAACATGAGAAGCGTTCCGTTTCCATTCTGGTTTTCTGTTATTATCCAGCCATCCTCCACGCTGTCCACATCGTTTGCATAGACATACTCCTGAGTGAGATCATACGAATAATTCTCCTCAAGCTCACCGTAAAAGCTGTAAAGCATCTTGTTCAGGTCACCATTTTCGTTTTTAACAAGCATCGGCTCTGTATCGGAATAATCCTCATGAGCAAGCTCCAAGTCATCCATAATGGCGTTATACGCAAGACACGCACCCTTCATATTCCAATGGGAGTCACGAAGCAGATAGAGCGTCTCATCCTGGCTTTCAAACAGGCTGAACAGATCAAGATAGCTGACCTTCTGCTCACTAAGCATCGGTGCAAGAAGCTTTGCATTGTGATCCTCATTTACAACGCAAGAGGCATAATAGGGCATATTATCTCCGTACAGCGTGTTTTTGTTAGGTGCTATGGTGAGAACAAAGTCGATATTCTGCCCATTCAGGTAGTCCTGAATTACGGAGAAATTGTGTGCCAGATTATAAAGCTCTCTCTCCGACATAACGTCAGTACCCAGATAGTCCTCAAGTGTGGAGGAATAGTACAGCCATCCATTCGTGCCGTTGATTACACCGCTGACATTGGACTCATGGAAAACCTTAGTCTGAATTTTTGCATCGGTATAAACAAGCTGATTTCTCAGAGCGATATGTTCGGTAAAATAGTCCTCAAAATCCTGGAAGAACGACCTGTTGAAGGTTCCTTCTTCTGTGATAAGCTGAGGTGCTTCAGCCATTGCTCTGTTTTCAGTAGTCTCGGTTGTCGGGAAAAACAGCATACCAACAGAAGGGATAAGGCAGAGTACCATGCAGACTACGATAAAAATAATTGATTTATTCTTCATAGTGTCTCACCCTCCCTTAAAATCTAAAATAGATAAACGGATTGTAGCTGCCGCCTGCAAGACGGATGATGCACCACGCCAAAAGCAGGAATACAAGAACAAAGCTGGCAATCTGCAGGATATTTTCATTCTTTGTAAGGGTCTCTTTGTTTTCAAGCACACTTACATTTTCAGACAGCTTTGAAAGCGGTCCGCAGCAAACTACCGCAGCAAGCACCATGAAGATAAAGTATGGTGTCAAAGCCTGAACGGCAAAGGACATAGCTCCGGCTGAGAAGTCGAAGCCGCTGAACATCTTTGCAATAAACATGAACGCTTCGCTGATGGTGTCAGCACGGAAAATAACAAAGCCCACCGTTACAGCAAGGAGAGTATAGATACGCAGGATGAATTTCGGTAGCTTTTTTATCTGAGGTACGGACTCCTCCAAAAGCAGGAAAAATCCGTGGAACAGACCCCACACAACAAATGTCCAGTTTGCGCCATGCCACAGACCTGTTAAGAAGAATACAATAATTCTGTTCAGAACAGTTCTGCCCTTGCCCTTTCTGTTTCCGCCCAGAGGAATATAGACATAGTCCTTAAACCATGAGGAAAGGGAGATGTGCCATCTACGCCAGAATTCCTGCATTGTACCTGCGGTGTATGGATAGTTGAAATTCTCCTTGAAGTGGAAGCCAAACATCTTGCCAAGACCGATTGCCATATCGCTGTAACCGCTGAAATCATAATAGATCTGCATAAGATAAGCCACAGCACCGATCCACGCCGCAAGAATGTTTATATTCGCGGCACCATGATTAAAAATATAATCCGCTGCCGCACCCATTGCATTTGCAATAAGCACCTTTTTCCCCAGACCGACAATAAATCTGCGGAGTCCGAATGCGATTTGACGAGCATTTATTGTACGCTCATCAATCTCCCGCTCAATGTCCTTATATCTGACAATCGGACCTGCAATAAGCTGTGGGAAGAAGGATATGTAAAGCAGCAGCTTTGCATAACTTTTCTGTGCCTTTACATCGCCGCGGTAAACATCTATCACATAGGACAGAGCCTGGAATGTGAAGAATGAAATACCGATGGGCAGTGCTATTTCAGGTATACGAACAGATATACCCAATAATTCATTCAAGCTTGTGAGAATGAAGCCTGTGTACTTGAAAACGCCGAGAATTCCGATATTAACTACCACCGCCAGAGCAAGAAGTCCCTTTTTACGGTGCTTCTCTATAAGTCTTGCAAAGAAGTAGTTATACAGGGCACTTGCCAGCATTAAGAATATGTAGACAGGCTCACCGTAGGCATAGAAAAGCAGGCTTGCCGCAAGCAGCAAGCCGTTTTTCACTTTTCTGTTTCCAATTACCGAATGTAAAATAAGTACAGTCGGCAAAAAGATACATACAAATACTAAAGAACTAAATACCATAATTATTAATAAAGATTTGTTCCGATGCCATCAATGTGCAAGGACTGTGATGACTTTGAATATTCTACCTTATAGCAGCGGGATCTTGAATATCCGCTGTGCTTCTGAAGCTCAACGTCGTAGGCGTACAATGTTCCGTTCTGATTTACGGTTATCCAGCCGTGGGGTGTCAGAGGTACATAAGCACCCGGAGTTGAACCGTGGTAAACCGTAACCTCAAGACCTGTTGCCTCGTGAATAAGCATACCAAGGAAAGCGGCATAACGGAAGCAGTTGCCGCCCCAGTTGTCCATCTGACTTGCCGCCATGTCGTCAACCCAACTGTCCTTCCATACCCAGTCAGCTCTGGTGTGTTCATAGGTACGGATATAGACCATGCTGTTGCGAAGAACCCAGTTATATAATGCCTCTATCTTCTCCTGATCGGTCATGGATGGATCTGTGTGTGCATTTGCATACTGGACTATGCGGTACTTTGTTGTACTCTTACCGTTGGAGTCCAGCTTATAGCCTTCGATGACCGTGTTTGTTGAAAGAACACCGTCATCATCAGCGAAGTAATAACCGTCTCCCACGCAGAACCAGCCGCCGGTGGTAACGGTAAAGCTGTCACCAAAATAGTAGATGCTGCCGTCAATGGTTACAAAGGTGTTCTTTGCCGCTCTTCCGTTGGACTGGAAATAGTAGTCCACACCGTTTACTGTTTCCCAATCGGAGGTCTGGGCTCTGCCATTCTCCCGGAAGAAATAGTAATAGGAAAGATTTCCGAATGGCACTTCCTTCAGACCGTTTGTGAAGGCTTTGCCGTTCTGTTCAAAATAGAAATAATAGGTAACACCACTGATTTTTACTGTCTTATAGCCTGTTGTAAACGCCTGACCGTTGGACAGAAAATAGTAGTAATCGGTACTACTGCCGTTTGCTATCTCCTTATAGCCGCTTGTATATGCTTTACCGTCATTCTGGAAGAGCATATATGCAGTTCTGTCACCAAGAGAGATGGCCTCCATTTCGTTTGTCACCGCACGACCGTCACTGCCGAAGTAGAAATAATACTTTTTATCCCCGATCATAACTGTCTTATAGCCGGTGTTAAAGCCCTGTCCATTTGCAAGGAAATAGAAGTAACAGAGCTTGCCGTTGATGGTGATTTCCTTATAACCGCCGGTGAAAGCACTGCCGTCCTCCTGGAAATAGAAGTAATAGGTCTTGCCATCAACCACAAAGCTCAGATAACCGCCTGTATATGCAGTACCGTCTTCCTGGAAGTAATAATAAACTCTTGTACCGTTTTTGCTGAAAGGCTTGTATCCATCAGTAAAAGCTGTACCATCCTCCTGGAAGAAGTAATAATTGGTAACACCATTCACCGTCACTTCTTTGTAGCCGTCGGTGAAAAGTGTGCCGTCTTCGTTGTAGTAATAGACTTCACCGTTTTCAGCAACGAGACCTTGTCTGACAGACAAAGCTTCTGCTTCAACTGTCGCTGTAACAGCATTTTCAACGAATTCCGTTTCAACTGTTTCCTCAGACTCTACGGCAAAAGCGGTATTGGTTGTAACTGCCGCAGCAAGAACAAAAAACATTAGTATAATAGCTGTAATGGCAAGATACCGCAGAATAGAAGTACGTGTTCTGCTCATTTTAGAATGGAACCTCCTCCTGTGTACCGTCGGAGTATGTAATTACTTTTACACCGTGACCGGAACCGTCACAGTCCTCATAAATCTCAACGCTTACAACTGTTCTGCCACCGCCGGAGCCGGAGCCTGAACCGGAGCCGGAGCCGGAGCCTGAACCGGAGCCGGAACCAGAACCGGAACCTGAACCGGAGCCGGAACCTGAACCGGAGCCGGAACCTGAACCGGAGCCGGAATTGGAGTTACTGTTAGAGTTGTTGTTGGAACTGTTATTGGAGTTATTATTTGAGTTGTTATTATTCTTGTCAGAGCTGTTGGAAGCAGGTTCGTCAGTCTCAATTTCCTGGATTTCTTCTTCCTCTTCAACCACTTCCTTCTCGGAGATGATGATTTCCATGCCATCTCTGAGAGCTTCGTCCAGCTCGTAGTTAACTTCCTGACTTTCAAAAAGCTTTACACCAACAGCCTCAATGGCATCTGCAACTGTACCGCCAACAAGCACAGCGGTGTACTGCATATCAGCCAGAGGATTATCGTCAGCCACTACCACGATTACTGTACATTTTCTCAGCACCTGAACAGTCATATCACCTGTGAGTATCTGATCTGCAGCGACAGAAATAACGTCACCGTCATTAAGGGTGATACCTGCTTCATCCAGAAGCTGCTGAACGGTCTTGCCGCCTGCGTCTTCATAGCTGATCTGCTGTCCGTCAGCTTCAATAGTTATAACTGCCTGAGCTGCAGCTCAATGTCATTAAGTTAAGAAAAGCTGGACTTCACAGAAAAGTGGAGTCCAGTTTTTTTCTTAACAATTTTCAAATTCTGTCTTGACAAACGTAGGAAAATGTGCGGCCTTTTTGCTAACCGCTGTTA
>SVLU01000026.1 GCA_015067795.1 Oscillospiraceae bacterium | reverse complement strand
AGTAAACGATGATTAATTCGCCGAGAGCAGATGGCGAGATATTTTTCGTTGGAAAAAGGCACATTTTCGCAGGTAATACTTTGTGTATTTCAAGAAAATGTAACGCATTTCCGGCGGAAAATAGCCGCCAGATGCCGAAGGTGCATTTAATCATCGTTTACTTAGGGGGAACCGCTATTTGTGTAGCGGTTCCCCTTAAAAATCCCCTCCGCTGCAATCGTACATATTAGCCTCTGACTTCCTGCGGAAACAGACTTTAATTGTCTGTGCCTCACCATCGCTTGGACGCTTTCTGCGGTGGTCGTTTTAGTCTTTTGCCACTCAATTTGCCCACACTTTCAACCTCTCCGTAGGGACACCCGTCCTCGGGTGTCCGCAGACTGCTGATATTCTCCTCTATGTTTGCCGAGGAACAACTCCTCCATGTCATTCCGAGGAGCGAAATGGTAGAGCTTTCCTGCTTGCGGGTAAGCGAGCTTAATGGAACTTGCGACGACGCTGCCACGGTCCCTTTGGGACCTCGCAATGACAAATTTTTACTACTTTACAGTCTGAACGGCACAGTGAAAATCACCGTGCCGTTTTTGTCACTCTAAATATGTATTCCAACAGCTTTCATTGCTGTTTGGAGCTTTTCAAGTCCATTTACCGACATATCCACAAGTGGCAGTCTCGGACTGCCTGCCTCAAAGCCTATGGCGTTCATTGCTGCCTTGATGGGGATTGGATTGACCTCACAGAAAAGCTTTGCAATTAAATCCGAGTATTTAATCTGCATTGCTCCTGCAGCCTGATAGTCTCCGTTAAGACAAGCGGTGGTCATGGCAACTATCTCATCGGGAATGAGATTTGATGCCACGCTGATAACGCCTTTTGCACCGATGCTCATGAGAGGCACAATCTGGTCGTCGTTACCGCTCCACAGGTGGAGTTCGTTACCACATTCGCGGATGGTATCCATAGCCAAAGCTAAATTCCCCGAAGCCTCCTTAACACCGTTTATGTTGGGGTGTCGGGAAAGCTCCTTATAGGTCTCCGCCTTAAAGCTTAATCCTGTCCGTGATGGCACGTTATAAAGAATGATGGGAAGCTCAACTCTGTCTGCGACGTGAATATAGTGGGCAATGAGTCCGGCTTGAGTGGTCTTGTTGTAATAGGGAGTAACCATCAGGAGAGCGTCAGCACCTGCTCTTTGAGCGTCAAGGGAAAGCCTCAGTGAGCTTTCCGTGTTGTTGCTGCCTGTTCCGGCGATGACCTTAACACGACCTGCACAATGTCTTACCGTGAATTCAATGGTACTGACACGCTCATCGTAGGTCATGGCAGAGCTTTCGCCTGTTGTGCCGCAGACGGTGATTGCCGAAACGCCTGCCTTTATCTGTTGATCGATAAGTTTGCTAAGGGCAGGAAAATTAACACCGCCATCATTAAAAGGTGTAATGATGGCGGTGGATGTTCCTGTAAACAGGGGTGATTTCATATTAGTCCTTTCATTATGGCCGCTGAAAGCGGCATAAAAAAGGCGGACTCACATAGGGATTTATACGCTCCGAAACGGATATTTTCGTTACTGCTGCAAAAAGCCATGGTAAGCGTCGGCCTTACCATGGCTCTTTTCATTATCTTACGCAAAAATCGTTCCTTTTGGAGTCCGCCAAATTATGCTCTTTCAGCGTGAGGGATGATGTAGCCTTCCTTGCAGAGAAGCTCAGCAAGCAGAACTGCACCGCCTGCAGCACCTCTCAGGGTATTGTGGCTGAGGCATACGAACTTATAGTCGTACTGGGTATCAGGACGGAGACGACCGATAGAAACAGCCATGCCGTTTTCAAGGTTGCGGTCCAGCTTGGTCTGTGGACGGTTATCTTCTTCAAAGTAGTGCAGGAACTTCTTTGGTGCGGATGGGAGATCTGCAGCAGGATAGTTTTCCCAGCGGTCTCTGATTTCTTCGATAGTAGGCTTCTTGTCGAAGGACATGAATACAGCAGCCATGTGACCGTCACTTGCAGCAACTCTGAAGCACTGTGCTGTGATGGATGGAGCTTCAGCTGTCTTGATAACACCATCTTCCAGCTTACCCCACAGCTTGAGAGGTTCACGTTCAGACTTTTCTTCCTCACCGCCAATGTAAGGAATTACGTTGTCAACGATTTCAGGAGCTGTTTCAAAGGTCTTGCCTGCGCCGGAGATTGCCTGATATGTACATACCAGAGCCTTGTTAAGACCGAATTCGTCCTTAAGAGGGTTGAGAGCAGGGATATAGCTCTGGAGAGAGCAGTTGGACTTAACAGCGATGAAGCCGTACTTAGTGCCAAGACGAGCCTTCTGGCTGTCGATAACCTTGATGTGTTCAGCATTGATTTCAGGTACTACCATTGGAACGTCAGGAGTCCAGCGGTGTGCGGAGTTGTTGGAAACAACAGGACATTCAGCACGAGCATACTTTTCTTCAAGAGCACGGATCTCATCCTTCTTCATGTTAACAGCACAGAATACGAAGTCAACAGCAGAAGCGATTTCATCCAGGTCTGCTTCAGCGTCCTTAATGATCATATCCTGAACGGAAGCAGGCATTGGTGTGGTCATTGCCCAACGAGTGCCGACAGCTTCCTTGTATGTCTTACCTGCGGAGCGTGCGCTTGCAGCAAGAACAGTCAGTTCAAACCAGGGGTGATTTTCCATAAGAGTTACGAAGCGCTGTCCAACCATACCGGTTGCGCCAACGATACCCACTTTGTACTTACTCATAATAGTGCCTCCATTTTCACTTTATTCAGATTTGCAGTCCCTGTTACGATTTTTTTGAAAGACCGCAAAAGTTCTGGATATTTTTAAGAATATGTTATATAATGTCTATGTATTTGACAATATTTACATGATTTCTATTTTGTAATGGTAACACAGGGATATGTTCATGTCAAGCGGTAAGTTTATGATAAATGTAGCAAATTTCGGCTGAAATGTTCTATTTTGACCAAAATGGCATAGGCTTAATCCTTATACTGTATGCTGTTACCTATGGATAGGGGAAAGAATTTTGAAAAAGAGCGATTTTTATTTTGATCTGCCTGAGCGTCTTATAGCGCAGACACCTCTTCAGAAGAGGGACAGCTCAAGGCTTCTGAAAGTGGACAGAGTAACAGGTGCAACTGAGCATCATAGATTTTATGACCTGCTGAGCTTCCTCCGCAAGGGGGATTGTCTGGTGGTTAATGACTCCCGCGTTTTACCGGCAAGACTCATCGGTCATAAGGAGACAGGCGGTGCTGTTGAGGTATTGCTTCTCAGAGACCGGGGAGATAACGTGTGGGAATGTCTTACAAGACCTGGCAGAAGTGCAAGGACAGGCCGTAAGCTGATTTTTGGTGACGGAAGTCTCGTTGGCAATGTCATTGACGAGATAGAGGGCGGCAACAGACTTATTAAGTTTGAATATGAGGGGATTTTCCTTGAGGTTCTGGAAAGCCTGGGTAAAATGCCGCTTCCGCCATATATCCATGAGGAATTGCAGGATTCCGAGCGTTATCAGACCGTCTATTCAAGAGAAGTGGGCTCTGCGGCAGCTCCCACAGCGGGACTGCATTTCACAAAAGAGCTGATGGCTGAGATTGAAGCAATGGGCGTGGATATTGCCTATGTAACTCTCCACGTGGGGCTTGGAACTTTCCGACCTGTTAAGGCTGAGGATATTGAGGACCACGAGATGCACTCTGAGTTTTATATTATGAGTGCAGAAGCTGCTGAGAAAATAAATCGTGCAAAAGCAAACGGCGGACGCGTAATCGCTGTCGGCACTACCTCCTGCAGAACTCTAGAGTCCTGTGCGGCTGAGGACGGCAGAGTTAAGGAATGTTCCGGCTGGACTAATATTTTCATCTATCCCGGCTATAAGTTCAAGTGCATTGAGGGGCTGGTTACCAATTTCCACCTGCCCGAAAGCACACTTATCATGCTGATTTCCGCATTTGCAGGCAGAGAAAACATCCTCAACGCCTACCGTGAAGCGGTTGAGGAGGAATACAGATTTTTCTCCTTTGGCGATGCAATGCTGTTAATTTAATAGTAAAACGGCGTAAGGTTTAATCTTTACGCCCTTTTTGTGTGAAAAGCTCCTTCGCATAAGTAGGGGCGGATATCAGCCGACACCAATTTATTGTATGCCATTGTACATAATCGTCTAAATGTTGTGTTTGTCGACAAATTTTTATCTATTATGCCAATTGACTTAATTGCCTTTTCCCTGTATTATAGTACATACTCGCGTTAGTACAATCACAATATATAGTGTTAGATAAGATGTTATAATACAAGAGAAAGGGTATCGTTATGTCAATCAATTCTATTAAGAAGAGAGATGGGAGACTCGCTCCTTTTGAACTGAGCAAAATTGCACAGGCTATTGATAAGGCTTTCAACGCAACCTACAAGCCGGGCAGTGAAGATGTTGCCGCAGAGCTTGCACGTCAGGTAAAGTCCATTTTAGAGCTTGAAGGCATAGAAGTTCCGGATGTTGAACACGTACAGGATATCGTTGAAAAGGTCCTGATGGATAACGGCTACATCACAACAGCCAAGGCATACATTCTTTACCGTAATGAACGCAGCCGCCGCCGTGAGATGAACACTCGTCTTATGCAGACCTACGAGGAGATCACCTTTGCAGATGCACGCGATTCCAACGTAAAGCGTGAAAATGCTAACATCGACGGTGATACCGCTATGGGCGTTATGCTCAAGTACGGCTCCGAGGGTGCAAAGCAGTTCTATAATATGTTTGTCCTCAATCCTGACCATGCTAAAGCACATCAGGAGGGCGACATTCATATCCACGACCTGGACTTCCTTACCCTCACCACCACCTGCTGTCAGATCGACATTCTTGACCTGTTCAAAAACGGCTTCTCCACCGGTCACGGTACTCTCCGTGAGCCTAACGACATTTCATCCTATTCCGCACTTTGCTGTATCGCTATCCAGTCCAATCAGAATGACCAGCATGGCGGACAGAGTGTTGTAAACTTCGACTATGGCATGGGCGAAGGCGTTAAGAAGACCTTTGTTCGTCTTTACAGGCAGAACATGGCCAAGATGCTTATGCTCCTTGACGGTGTTGAAGACCCTGAGGATGATGTAAGAGATATCATTGAAACCATTAAGGAAGAAAAGGGTCTGTATCCTCGTCTTGAAAACAATGACGATTACCTTGCTATTGAGCTTCCTATGCTTGTTGAACGCTTCGGCAAGAGCGAAGAACACATGAAGAATGCTCAGCAGACTGCTCTCCACTATGCTTATAAGGAAACTGACAGAGCAACATATCAGGCAATGGAAGCATTTATCCACAACCTGAATACAATGCACTCCAGAGCAGGTGCCCAGACTCCGTTCAGCTCCATTAACTACGGTATGGATACCTCTCCTGAAGGCCGTATGGTAATGAAGAACGTCATGCTTGCAACGGAGGCAGGTCTTGGTAACGGTGAAACTCCTATCTTCCCAATCCAGATCTTCAGAGTTAAGGACGGCGTAAACCTTAATCCAGGCGAGCCTAACTATGACCTGTTCAAATTAGCTTGCCGCTGCTCCGCAAAGAGACTGTTCCCTAACTTCTCCTTCATTGATGCTCCATTCAACCGCCAGTATTATAAGGAAGGTCAGCCTGAAACTGAGATCGCTTACATGGGCTGCCGTACAAGAGTTATCGCAAACGCATACGATCCAACCCGCGAGATCTGCAACAAACGTGGTAATCTGTCCTTCACATCCATCAATCTCCCACGTCTTGCTATTAAGGCTCGTGGCGATGTTGACAGATTTTTCGAGGATCTGGACAGAAAGATGGATCTTGTTATCGATCAGCTTCTTGAACGCTTTGAAATTCAGTGCCGCAAGCACGTTTATAACTTCCCATTCCTGATGGGTCAGGGCGTATGGCTTGACAGCGAAAAGCTCAAGTGGGATGATGAAGTCCGTGAAGTTCTTAAGCACGGTACTCTCAGCATCGGCTTCATCGGTCTTGCTGAAACACTTAAGTGCCTTATCGGCTCTCACCACGCTGAAAGCGAAGAAGCACAGCGTCTTGGTATTGAAATTATCAGCCACATGAGAGCAAGATGCGATGCTGAAGCTCAGAAGCGTAAGCTGAATTTCTCCCTCCTTGCAACTCCTGCTGAGGGTCTTTCCGGCCGCTTCGTAAGAATTGACCGCAAGAAGTACGGCACTATCCCGGGAATTACCGACAGAGAATATTATACAAACAGCTTCCATGTTCCTGTATATCACAAGATCAACGCTCATGATAAGATCAGACTTGAAGCTCCATATCACGCTCTCACCAACGCAGGTCACATCACATACATTGAGATGGATGGCGATCCAACTCAGAATCTTGAAGCCTTTGAAAAGGTTGTACGCATGATGCAGAAGTATGGTATCGGCTATGGTGCTATCAACCACCCTGTTGACAGAGACCCTGCCTGCGGTTTCACAGGCATCATCAACGATGAATGTCCAAACTGCGGCAGAAAAGAAGAAGAGGGTGACGTTGGTTTCGAGAGAATCAGACGTATAACCGGTTATCTTGTAGGTACTCTTGACCGCTTCAACGACGGTAAGCGTGCTGAAGAGGCTGACAGAGTAAAGCACGGTATATGAGAATTGCAGGACTTGTCCAGGATTCCATTGTCGATGGACGTGGAATGAGATTCGTAGTGTTCACCCAAGGCTGTCCTCACCACTGTGAGGGCTGCCACAATCCCGAAACCCACGACCCATCAGGCGGCAAGGAGTTGACTGTAGATGCGGTCATAAAGGAAATGCTGTCCAATCCCATGACCGACGGCGTGACCCTTTCAGGGGGTGAGCCCTTTATGCAGCCTCAGGATTGTGCTGAAATTGCCAAAGCTGCCCACAATGCGGGACTGAATGTGTGGGCATACACGGGATATACCTTCGAAAAGCTCCTTGAATCGGAAAACGAAGCTGTCAGAGAGCTTTTGAATGAAGTCGATGTTCTTATAGATGGCCCATTTGTTCTCAAAGAGAGAAGCCTGTCCATTCCATGGCGTGGCAGTAAAAATCAAAGAATGATAGATGTGGCACAGAGCCTTATTGAAGGCAGGGTAGTTCAGCTTGATTGATCAGATCATACAGCGATTGAGTGCCGCTATTTGATAAAAAATACTCCTTTCGCAAATGCGGAAGGAGTGTTTTTATGCAACGAAAATCGTTGAAAATTCTGCAGTGCATGATATAATTATAAGGAATATTTCCAAAGAGGTAATGGCTGTGCATTTTATCGGTAAGCTGGACAAAAATATATATAAGTGTGTAACAGACGATATTGTTACTGATGAGGTAGTAATCACAGCTAAACAAATTGAACATATTCAGGAACGGCATCTAAATGCAATTGATAAATATGAACAGTATTTAGAAGAAATAGTGCGAGAGCCAGATTATATAATCGAGTCTCCTAAACCTAATACAGCCATAGTTTTGAAAGAAATAATTACTGATGATTACAAACGATTTAAAACAATTGTTCGCCTTATAACGTCTACTGATGATCCTGCATATAAGAATTCGATTATTACATTTATGAGAATTAGTGAGAAAGATTGGAATCGAATACTACGCAACAAAAATATTCTTTACAAAAGAAACTAATAATGCTATTATATACATATAATATATAATCTATTGTTATTTGAGGTGGAAGATTTCGTACAGTCCACACGCCGATGGTAATGACAGGGGAGACCCGAGAGATGCAGGAGAGTTGTACGCCTGCCAAATAACAATTAGATTGCAAAAGATAAGGAGCTGTTGCAAATTTACGTTTGTTACAGCTCTTTTTATTCGTTGTTTTGTTATTTGCCGCTATTTGATAAAAAATACTCCTTTCGCAAATGCGGAAGGAGTATTTTAATTCTGTTTTATGAACACCAAGCTGTTCAGACAACTTTTTGTAAAAGCTTATACATTTGTCTAATCAGTTATTCTCAATGCCTCAACGGACAGGGTTTTGCCGGTTTTGGGGTCGATTTCAAACAGGGCACACTCCATTTTGCATGGACCCTTTGCAGGCTCATAGCGGCGGGGTGGGTTGCCGAGGAACATATAAATACTGTCCTCAGGTCTGATGCCCAGAATGGAATTAACAGGGCCTGTCATGCCCAGGTCGGAGATGTACCCTGTGCCGCCCTTTAAAACCATACCGTCAGAGGTCTGAACATGGGTATGAGTACCCCAAAGTGCCGTGATTCTGCCGTCCAGGTAATGAGCCATTGCCAGTTTTTCGCTGGTGGCCTCGGCGTGGAAGTCCACAAGGGTGATTTTACAGTCATCGGATTTCAGTATCCTGTCAGCTTCAAAAAACGGATTTTCAGTACCGAAGTTCATGCCGCATCGACCAATCAGATTAATCACTCTGACCTGACCGAAGCTTGCATCGAAAACGCCCCAGCCGCGTCCCGGATTTTGGGGAGCGTAATTGGCAGGACGGAGAATGTACCGACAGTCATCCAGGTAGGAAATAATACTGTTCTTGCCGTAGGTGTGGTTGCCCAGGGTGATAACATCAGCACCGGCATCGAAAATATCCTCCGCCTGATCGGGCGTAAGACCGGTCATGGATGCATTTTCGCCGTTTACCACCGTAAAGGCAACGCCCTTCAGCTTTTTAACCGTTCTGAGCTTACGGCACAGGAAATCAAGACCACCGGGGCCGCTTACATCACCAACTGCAAGAATATTTACGCTCATTTTGTTACCTCAACTGTTTCGTTTACTAATATCTGCACAGCTCTGTTGTTGTTGGCGGCGGAAACATACTGCCATTTACCGCCGTTTTCACCGTCACGAGTCCATGCAACCTCTTCGTTAAAGGAAAAGCTTACCTTTTTGGAATGAAGAAGAACGATATTTTCGTTATTAAAATTCTGTGCAAGAATTTGCTTGATTATGCTGTTCAGTTCGCTGATGCTCTTTGGAGTGCGTACAAGGATAATTTCAAACAGACCGTCGTTAAGCTCAACAATGCTGGGGTCAAGCTTCACAAGACCGGCAACGGAGGTGGAGTTGGTAACGCTGCCGAAAACAAAATCACCCTCAATAACACCCTCGTCATGCTCAACAACCGCATGGTATGGTGTGATTTTTGTAAGGCTTGCCATCCCTTCCAAAACGTAGGCAAAGTGTCCGAGAGCCTTTTTTGTCTGCTGAGATGTGGCATAGCTGACCTCTGTGAAAGCACCGAAGGCGGCAATGTAGGAAAAATAATCATCATTAAAGCTGCCTACATCCAATTCCAGCGGTGTGCCTTTCGTGATTTCCTCTGCAGCCTGTGTTGGGTTTTTGTGAAGCTTCAGACTGGTTGCAACGTCATTTGCAGTACCCAGAGGAATGTAACCCACCTTTGGCCGCTGCTCCTTCGGAATTTCCATAAGTCCGCCGAAAACGTCGCTGAGTGTGCCGTCTCCACCGATACAAACAATTATCGGGTACTCGCTGCCGTGTTCTCTGGCAAGCACTCTGGCGTGACCGCTGTAGTTTGTAGGGTATACGGTAGTGGTATAGCCTGCCTTGCTGAATACCTGAATGATATCCAAAACACAGCCTCTGGACTGACCCTTGCCTGCGGCAGGGTTTACGATGAGCATTAATTTGTTATTCATTTTGCGCCTCGATTCTAAAGAAAAAAAGGAAAATGCTTTATTGCGAGAGCCAAAGTTGGCTCTCGCAATTAGAAAACTATTCTGCTAAAGGACCCCTTGTGCAAAGGGGGCTGTCACCGAAAGGTGACAGGGGGATTGTTTTTTTACAACCCCTCCGTCTCGCTTTGCGAGACACCTCCCCTTACACAGGGGAGGTTGGACAGTTCTAAACTATTCTTACTCTTACAACGCCTTCAATGCCCCTGATAGCATCTTCGATGCCCTCAGGGAGCTTGTCGACGTCGATCATGGTGTAAGCTACGGTCTTGCGGCCTGCGTTCACCATGTTTTCGATATTTACGCCATTAGCAGAGAGATATTCTGTGATCTTTGCAAT
Source organism: Oscillospiraceae bacterium (assembly GCA_015067795.1). Taxonomy (GTDB): domain Bacteria; phylum Bacillota; class Clostridia; order Oscillospirales; family Oscillospiraceae; genus SIG495. The sequence goes on along the minus strand of SVLU01000026.1, from coordinate 10,995 downwards.
TACGTTAGGAACATTCTTGTTGATAACACAAATTCTTGGATCGCCGTTTCTTGGCATGATTGCGTTAGGCATATTTACGGAATTCTTGATATTACCGTTTTCAAGGTAATCTCTTGCTTCCTTAGCAGCCATGATAGCACAGTTATCTTCACTTTCAGGAGTGGAAGCACCAAGATGTGGCATTGCGATGATGTTTTCGCAGTTAGCGGTCTTTGCATTTGGGAAGTCGGTAACGTACTTAGCTACCTTGCCTGCCTTGAGAGCTTCGATCATATCGTCATCGTTTACAAGCTCACCACGAGCGAGGTTAATGATGCGAACGCCATCCTTCATCTTTGCGATGGTATCGGCATTGACAAAGTGCTTTGTAGCAGGGATATATGGGATATGGAGAGTGATGTAATCACAGTTTGCGTAGATTTCATCAAGTTCATTTGCATGGATAATGCTGCTGTCAAGATGCCATGCAGCGTCAACGGACAGATATGGGTCATAGCCGTAAACCTTCATGCCAAGGCGAATAGCAGCGTTTGCGATCTTAGCACCGATAGCGCCCAGACCGATAACACCGAGAGTCTTTTTCTTAAGCTCAGGACCTGCAAAAGCACTCTTGCCCTTTTCGACCATTGGGCCAACCTGGTCGCCGTTGTCAGCGATGGTCTTTACCCAGTTGATGCCGCCGATAACGTCACGGGAGGCAAGAAGCATTGCGCAAATTGCAAGCTCCTTAACTGCAACCGCGTTTGCACCCGGGGTGTTGAAAACTACGATACCGCTTTCTGTGCAGCGGTCGATTGGAATATTATTTGTACCTGCACCGGCTCTTGCAACGCAAAGGAGGTTGGAGCCGAATTCCATGTCGTGCATCTTTGCGGAACGGACAAGAATCGCATCCGGATTTTCTTCGCTGTCGGAAATGGTGTACTTATCTGGATCAAGCTTGGAAAGACCGCACTGAGCGATCTTATTGAGAATCTTTACGCTATACATTTTATTCTTTTCCTTTCAAAAAAGCATTAAAAATCATTATATCTCAGATTTTCTATCCAATGCGGATAAATGCCAAGCTCCCTTCACGCGAGGGAGCTGTCGCCGTTAGGCGACTGAGGGAGAGAAAATGGTAAATCTTGACCATTTTCATACAATAATGAAACTTTTTAAATCTCTCCCTCCGGCTCTTCGAGCCACCTCCCTCGCGTGAAGGGAGGCTTTTTTGATGGTATGCGTAGACAAGGTTACCCCTGCCTGCGGAGCTGATTTAAATTACTTATTCTTAATTTCAAAGTCCTTCATGAATGCGACCAGCTTTTCAATACCTTCAACAGGCATTGCGTTGTAAATGGAAGCTCTCATGCCGCCAACGTTGCGGTGACCCTTCAGGTTGGAGAAGCCTGCTGCGGTTGCTTCCTTGCAGAACTTAGCATCCAGTTCAGGATCATTTGTGCGGAAGGTTACGTTCATGCCGGAACGAGCTGCCTTATCAGCACAAGCAATGAAGAAATCGCTTTCGTCAAGGTAGTTGTAGAGCATACCGGAACGGGTATCTCTCAGCTCCTTCATGCCTTCGAGACCGCCGTTAGCTTCGATCCACTTCATTACAAGACCCAGCATATAGATGTTATAGCAAGGAGGAGTATTGTACATGGAATCCTTGTCGATCATGGTCTTGTAGTTCATGATTGTTGGAGTCATAGCCATTTCACTACCTGCTAAGGACTTGTCGATGATAACAAGAGCCATACCTGCAGGAGCCATGTTCTTCTGAACGCCTGCATAGATGATGCCATACTTGGAAACATCAATAGGCTTGGATGCGATGTTGGAGGACATATCACATACAACAGGAACACCATTTGTTTCAGGAACGTAATCCCATTCAGTACCGTAAATGGTGTTGTTTGCACAGTAATAGAAATAGGAAGCGTCAGCGGAGAGATCGAGTTCACTTTGAGAAGGAATGTATGTATGATTCTTCTCAGCGGATGTAGCGGCTACATGAACTTCGCCGTACTTCTTTGCTTCCTTAGCTGCAAGGTTTGCAAAGTTACCGGTGATGGCATAGTCAGCCTTGCCGGTCTTGCCCATAAGGTTCAGAGGAATAGCTGCAAACTGGAAGGTTGCACCACCCTGCATGAACAGAACTTCATGTGTATCAGGAACGTTGAGAATTCTCTTAACATCAGCCTTGGTCTGATCAAAGATATCCTGATAAACCTTGCTGCGGTGACTCATTTCCATTACGGACATACCGCTGCCGTTATAATTTGTGATTTCAGATGCAGCCTTTTCGAGGACTGACAGAGGCAGCATGGATGGACCTGCAGAAAAATTATAAATACGATCGTTTGCCATAATATTACCCACCTAAATTAGATTGAAAATAGACATAATTAATTATACCACCATTGTCAATCAGTTCACAAGATGATATTTCCCAAAAGTTTCCCCTGTTTTGAGCCTGTAATTTGTACATTTTTCACCTTGTTATGGAGGTCCACAGCAGAAACCTCAACCTGACAGTAGTTTCCGCTGTGTCCGATGCTGATTTCACCGTCCCCGGTTTCAAATAGAACCTGTTGAACAGTGCCAATCTGAGTATTTAAAAAGGCTTCCTCCATCTCTGCGGCAAGCTTTGCCGCCTGTCTTGCACGACGGTGCTTTGTTTCCTTTGTCACCTGGTTTGGCATGGATGCCGCAACCGTACCCGGACGAATTGAGTAAGGGAAAATATGCATTGATGAGAAGGCACACATTTCGATAAAGGCCAGGGTTTCGCTGAATTCCTCATCTGTTTCCCCCGGAAAGCCTGTTATAAGGTCTGCGGTTATGCCGCAGTTTGGGAAGTATTTACGCAAAAGCTCTACACTTTCATAAAACCTTGCCGTGTCATATTTCCGCTTCATACGTTGGAGTACAGTATCACAGCCGCTTTGAAGTGAAAGATGGAAATGAGGACAAATTGAGGAAACGCTGACAAGCTTTTTGCAGAAGTCATCGGTTATTACCCTCGGTTCAAGAGAGCCAAGATGCAAACGAACATCCGGTGCGGCTTCCGCAACAGCAACGATAGCGTCAGCAAGGGTTACGCCTGTTTTTAAATCCTTACCGTAGGAGGCTATTTCAATACCGGTTATCATTATTTCACGGATGCCCTCTGCAGCAAGCCTTGCCGCTTCTGCAGCACACTTTTCGGGAGGTAATGAGCGTACAGGACCTCTTGCATAGGGGATTATGCAATAGGTGCAGAAATTTGAACAGCCGTCCTGGATTTTAAGCATGGCTCTTGTTCTGCCCTCTAAGCTTCCCGCCGGCAGCTCCTCGTACTTGCGGCGTTTAAGAGGAGCGTCAATATTCATAATAAACTGCTTTTCATGTCCGGCCTTTTCCATATCCAGAACAAACTGACGTCTGTCACCACTGCCAAAGACAACATCGGCTAAATCCTTAATGCTTTCCGGCTCTATCTGGGAAAAACAGCCGCATACACCAATGACGGCATCGGGATTTTCCGCCTTAAGGCGACGTATTGCCTGTCGGGACTTCCTGCCGCTTTCGGCGGTCACGGCACAGGTGTTTATGACCACCATATGGCAATTACCGCTTTCGGTGGCGATTTCATAGCCCATTTCACGGAAAAGTGTTTCCATTGCCTGGGTTTCGTACTGATTTACCTTACACCCCAATGTGTGAAAAAATATCTTCATTTCATTATGCCTCTTGTGAAAATAGTGTTTTAAGTATATAATATACTGTATATGATTATCTCACAAAGGCCCCCTTGTGCAAAGGGGGCTGGCGGCGTAAGCCGTCTGGGGGATTGTTTTTTGCAAACCCTCCGACTCGCTTTGCGAGTCACCTCCCCTTGCACAGGGGAGGCTTTTTGATTATTCACTGTTTATAAATTATAATCAATTATTCAAAAATAATCAATATGGAGAATAAAATGACTGTATATTTCGATAATGCCGCAACAACAAAGGTCTGCAAAGAAGCTGCTGACATCATGATGGAGGTAATGACCACCTCTTACGGCAACCCATCCTCCACCCACCATTTAGGCAGAGAGGCCAAAAAACATCTGACAAATGCAAGAGAGGCTGTAAGCAAGGCTCTTGGCTGCAATGCGAGTGAGGTATACTTTACATCCGGCGGTACGGAAGCTGATAACTGGGCGATTTTCAGCGGAGCGAAGCTCATGCGTCATAAGGGCCGTCATATTATAACCACAGCTTCTGAGCATGACGCGATTTTGAAGCCCTGTCAGCAGCTTGAAAATCAAGGCTGGGATGTGACCTATCTTATGCCTGATGAAAAGGGCTGTGTTTCTGTGGAACAGGTTGCGGAGGCTTTGCGTCCCGATACGGCACTCATTTCCATCATGCTTGTAAATAATGAAACAGGTGCGATAAATCCAATACATGATATCGCAATGTTACTGAAGCGTCAGCGTTCTGAGGCTGTTTTCCACACCGATGCCGTTCAGGCTTTCTGCAAAATTCCCTTCACTCCAAAAGAATTGGGCGTTGACCTCTGCACCGTAAGCAGTCATAAAATTCACGGCCCAAAGGGTGCGGGTGCGCTTTATATTAAAGACAGTCTGCGGCTTCCTCCAAATACCTTCGGCGGCGGTCAGGAAAAGGGCTGGAGACCCGGTACTGAGGCAATGCCGGCTATCTGCGGCTTTGGCAAGGCGGCGGAAATAGCAAGAAACGCACTCAGAAATGAGCCGGGTATGTTTATAAACATCCGTGATTACATGGTGACGAGGCTCGCTGAGCTTGTGCCGGAAACTGTTTTCATTGGCGGCGGAGCACCCCATATTCTCAGTATATCCCTGCCGGGATATAAGAGTGAGGTTCTCATGAACTTCTTAGATCGCGACGGTATCTGTATTTCCAAAAGCTCTGCCTGCAAAAAGGGAGCAAGAAGTCATGTTTTAGAGGCTATGGGCCTTTCGCCTAAGGTGATTGATGGTGCAATACGCATAAGCTTCTCCCGTTTTACCACAGCAGATGAGGTGGATTATTTTGTAGAAAAGCTGGCTTTTGCGGTAAAGAGACTGATTAAGGTGTAAAAACAGGCAGCCTAAACAGACAGCCTGACAAATTTGAATTTTAAGGAGGTAATCGTATATGAAAAAGTGGTTATGTTTTATTTTGATGATCGTTTTAACTTTATCATTAGCCGCCTGTTCAAATTCGGAAAATGTGGATGAAATCAGATCATGGGATTGTACCGTCACCTGTGTGGAGGAATCCGAAAGTGACTCCTATATAATTACATATAGTGACAAGGAGATCGTTTCAAATACCGGTATGCTGACCTTGCAAAACAGAAATGATTTTGCAATAGTTGTTCACCTTCTAAGTCCGGGAAATAAAGAGATCACCTTTGATATCGAAGCAGGTGGAGTATGCGTTTTCCATCAGGCTGAAAATGAAACCGTTTACACGGTTGGTGTCCACGCAGATGTTGAAGAAGGAACAGAGATCAATTTAGTAGTGTATGACGGCGAAGCATCAGAGCCGTATGTATTATAATACTCATTCACCAACACCGTAGATAACCACCGATTTTCCTTGCTTTTTGGCATTATCTATAACAAATTTTGTGCCTTTTGATTTACCATCCCAAAAGACGATAACAATATCCGCATAATCAATTATTTGTAAATTACGCTTTAATGGTGCCGCTTTACCATAGCGGTTGTATTCAGGATAAAATTCTGTGACTTTTATGTTATTTTGATGTGCATATTCTCTTGCACATATATCTATGCCCTTTGCTCCACCTGATACTATTTCAGAAGTTTCACTTGGTAAATATTTTTGCAAATTGGTAACACATAATGCTCTTGAACCAACAACTGCTACTTTCATGAGATACACCTCCAAAATTTAGTATACTTAGTTTAAGTATACTTGCGCATTATAACATGGAATTATCTTAAAATATACTCAAATTAAGATTTTTGAGGTATTTCATGAGAAATAAGAATAATAAGCATCTTGGCATTGAGGTTGATCCTGAACTGCATTATAAACTTCGCTATATTTCAAAATATGAAGGTCGTTCTGCTAACGGACAAATATTATATCTTATTCGCAAATGCATAAAAGAATTTGAAGCTGCGGAGGGTGAGATTATATTGCCGGAGGCAGAAAATGAAACCAAATAATCAAAAAAGCTTGCTGCAAAATTATCACAGCAAGCTTTTTTTGATTATTGTCATCTATTATGATACTATTTATACATGGTGCTGCCAGAAAACGGTAGGCGGTTGGCCCTTTTATATGAGAGGGCAGCTTCGCAGCCCTCTGATTCTAAAGAAAAGGGGGCTGATGCGATGGTTACATATACTGAACTATTTCAGCTTTGTATACTCATTGTTAGTGTTATCAGCCTTGTAATTAAGGTCTGTAATAAAAAGAAGTAACCGCCCTACGTCCAACAGTGCGGTTACTTCGGTAACATAAACTTTGGGCTGACCGTCTATCGGCAGCACCTTTTTATATACTTATTATAATAATTCCAGATTTATTTGTCAACACAAAAAGGAGCAGTTGAACCTATCAACTGCTCCTTGATCATTATACTAAACTTTTTTCCATGCACACAAGGTCAACATTCGGTATACCGCAGAATACGCAGTTAATGATACCCGCTTCCTTGTAGCCGAGTCGGGCATATAATGCTCTGGCTCTCAAGTTTCTTGCGTTTGTGTCTATCCTGAGATAAGGGCATCCGTGTTCAAGAGCGTACTGCTCAAAGAATTTCACAAAGCCTGAGCCGTAACCCCTGCCGTTTGCCTTTGGAGATACAACGAGTGTGTGGAAGCTCATTACCTTATCGGGACTTGCATTCTGCTCCCATTCCACCTGGGCATAGGCCGGCATCTGCACCTGATTAATTCTAAGTGCCGCAACAATACTGCCGCCATCCTCCATAACGAACATTTCATCAGCATTTATGGCGTCCATAGCGGTTTGCTCCGTCGGATATACACCACGAATCCAGCCGCTTGTAATAAGTTCCTGCTCCTCTAAGGTGAGGATATCATCATAGATTGCCAGAATTGCAGGCAAATTGGCTTTTTCAGCCTTGCGAATAATGATACTTTCCATCAACCCTTGAGAAGATCCTTCATGTTGTACATACCCGGTGCTTTGCCGATAAGATAGGAAGCCGCGGAAAGAGCACCTTCTGCAAAGATGGTACGTGTATATGCCTCGTGCTTCAATGTGATACTCTGAGTTCCTGTTGTGATAATGACCTCGTGAGTGCCCACAATACCACCGCGGCGTACAGCATGGATGCCGATCTCATTGGCTTCTCTCTTGTGCATACCGCTTCTGCCGCAGACGTAAACCGCGTCAGGTCTTACTTCCTTAACAGCATCAGCCAGCATGAGAGCAGTACCGCTTGGGGAGTCAGCCTTCATGTTGTGATGTGTTTCCACGATCTCGATATCAGCATTTTCAAATCTTGCAGCAGTCTGGCGAACAAGGTCACAGAGAACATTTGCACCAAGGGACATATTTGCAGATCTGAAAACAGGAATAACTTCGCTTGCCTTAGCAATAACTGCAAGCTCATCTTCTGTGAAGCCTGTTGTGGAGGTTACAACAGGAACATTATTCTTCACAGCGTAATCCATAATTTCAGGGATTGCGGTGTGATAGGAAAAGTCGATGATAACCTCAGGAATGATTTCGCTTTCGTTAAGGGATGTATACATACCCTCGCCGCCTCGTGCATCAACCTTGATGGCAGGCTCGTAACCTGCTTCCTGCATCAGTCTCATTACTTCGCTGCCCATTCTGCCGGCAGCACCAACAACTGCTACTCTCATACATTCAGCCCCTGTTCACGCATACACTTGAGAAGTACCTGGAACTTATCCTCATCCATTGGGGTCATAGGCAGGCGGAGATAATTCTCGCAGAAGCCCATTGCAGCCATAGCGGCCTTTACAGGAATTGGGTTAACTTCGCAGAAGAGAGCGGTGTTCAGATCGTGCATTTCGCACTGGAGCTTAGCCGCACCTGCTACATCACCGTTCATAAATCTTGTACAGATCTCTCTTGCCTTAGCTGGGAGGACATTGGACAGAACAGAGATAACACCCTTGCCGCCCATGGACATGATAGGAACGATCTGATCGTCATTGCCGGAGTAGAGGTCCAGCTTATCCCCAACTCTTGCCATTGTTTCAACGATCTTGGAGATGTTGCCGTTAGCTTCCTTGATAGCCACGATATTCTCGTGATCTGCAAGAGCTTCGTAGGTTGCAGGCTCGATGTTAACACCTGTTCTGGAAGGTACGTTATAAAGGATAACCGGCTTTTCGCTCTTGTCAGCGATCATGGTGTAATGCTGGATAAGGCCCTTCTGGGTAGCCTTGTTGTAGTAAGGTGTTACAACCAGGACAGCGTCAGCACCTGCTTCGCAAGCGTGCTGAGTAAGCTCGATAGCATAAGAGGTCTCGTTGCTGCCTGTACCTGCGATAATTGGTACTCTGCCGCCTGAACACTTTACTGCATGGGAGATGACCTTTCTGTGTTCGTCATCGGACAGGGTGGAAGCTTCGCCTGTTGTGCCGCAGACTACAAGTGCGTCCACGCCTTCAGCGATCTGCCAGTCGATGAGTGTGCCCAGCTTCTCGTAATCAACGCCCTTTTCGTTAAGAGGGGTGATAAGAGCAGTGGCAATTCCGGTAAATACAGTGTTCTTCATAGTATAGTCTCCATTTCACAAAAAAACGGCTGAAACTTCAGCCGTCAAATAACAATATCAGCCACGGAAGCCCCGGGCTAAAACGTAATCTGATAGCTCTCCGCATTTTCTGCGACAGACATACGGCTGTTAATCCGCATATCCAGCAAACAGGTTGTGCATCCCTGCAGCTTCGGCATCCGCACCTTTCACTTACCGCAGCTTTGCACCAGCTTAAGCGATACGCTACTAATCACAAGATGCGCCTCTATCTTGGGTATATTTTACACATTCCTATATCATTTGTCAACATCGTCAAAAAGTATAGTTAAACAAATTTTTTGGCATAATTTTGACGCTTTAACGTCAATTTCACAATCAAGTGGGATTTTTAACCTAAACAGAGTTTTTGTTGACAATAATATAAACACAACAATTATTGTTAAAAAGTTGTTGACTTTTTTATAAAAATTATTATAATTAATTATGTAAAAAGGTGCTGCCAGTAGACGGTTGGCCCAAAACGGTATTATTGAAGTAACCGCACTATTAGGCCAGGGCGGTTACTTCTTTTTATTACAAACCTTTATTACAAGGCTGATAATACTTACAATGAGAATACAAAGCTGAAAAAGTTCAGAGTATGTAACCATCGTATCAGCCCCCTTTCGCTTTCGTATCAGAGGGCCAAGAAGTTGCCCTCTGTATGTACACAGAGGCCAACCGCCTATCGTTTTCTGGCAACATCATAATTATGGTATCATAAAAGCAACACGAGGGCAAGAACTTTCTCTAATAGTTATTCCACTATCATTCATTTTTCAATATTAATTATTCATTAAAATAAGAGGCTACGAAAGCAGCCTCTTATTTTACTATTTCCTTATACATTGCAGCGGCATCGGCTTTGCCAACGTGTTCCTGAACGCTGACCACCTCAACATTGACCTCTCTTGCGCCAAAGCGGATGTTTATAACATCGCCAACCTTAACGTCATAGGATGCCTTTACAACGCGACCGTTTACGCTTACAAGTCCATTGTCACAGGCTTCGTTGGCAACGGTTCTTCTTTTTATAAGGCGTGAAACCTTGATATACTTGTCAATTCTCATTATTCTGCCTTATCCCCCACGGCGTCCCTGAGAGCCTTACCCGGACGGAACTGCACCACCTTAACCGCGGGAATTCTCATCATTGTCCCTGTACGTGGATTTCTGCCGTAACGCTCCATGCGTTCCTTGACGGAGAAGATACCAAAGCCGGAGATTTTAACGCTTTCACCGCTTGTAAGTTCCTGAGTCATCAGTTCAAAGGCGGTATTCAGAACACGTTCGGTATCCTTGCGGGTCATGCCTGTTTTCAAGGCAGTTTCTGTAATAAGATCTGATTTATTCATTGGAATTCTCCTTTTTCTTACCGAGCTGATAGTATTCTTCCATTTCGTCCAGAGTCATATTTTCAAGCTCCTTACCAGCATTAGATGCAAGCTCTTCCATTGCTCTGAAACGGCGGATAAACTTTTCACTTGTGGCGGTGAGGGCATCCTCAGGGTCAACGTCCACGTATCTTGAGACGTTTACAGCGGAGAACAGTACATCACCCAGCTCGTCCATAACGCCTTCGCCGGTTTTTACAGCCTGACGCAGCTCGCGTATCTCTTCCTCAAGCTTTTCCAAAGCGCCATCCACATCAGGCCAGTCGAAGCCCACCTTTGCGGCACGCTTTTGAATTTTTCTTGCACGCCACAGGGATGGCAGGCTCTTTGCAACTGCTTCGAGAGTATCGGTGACGGTCTCCTGCTTCTTTTCAACACGCTTGATGGCATCCCAGTTTACCAGAACTTCGTCGGAGCCTGATACCTTTACATCACCGAAGACGTGCGGATGGCGAAGCACCAGCTTCTTGCATACCATATCGGAAACATCGTCAATATCAAAGCGACCTGCGTCCTCTTCCATGCTTGCATGGAACATGACCTGCAGAAGAACATCACCCAGCTCCTCCTGGAGATGCTCAGGATTCTTTTCGTCGATGGCTTCGCAGACTTCATAGACCTCTTCAATGAAGTTGTTTCTGATGCTCTCGTGGGTCTGCTTTCTGTCCCAGGGACAGCCGCCTTCGCCGCGAAGGGCGGCAACCAGCTTGTAAAGATCATATACGTCGTAGTTTTCTTTAATTACGAATTTATCCATTTGTATTTTACCTCTGTTTAGTATGTGATTACTCCAAAGGCTCCCTTGTGTAAAGGGAGCTGTCAGCGAAGCTGACTGAGGGATTGT
>SVLU01000049.1 GCA_015067795.1 Oscillospiraceae bacterium | reverse complement strand
GAAACAGGATTCTTCATTGCAATACATAAAAATCGTGCCGGAGACTTTGCTCCGACACGATCCTTGGCTTCTTTATTTTTTCTCTACCCCAACTATTGACATAGAGCCCAAAAAAAGCCGCCGACTGTCGTCAGCGACTTTTCTGTTTGGCGGAGAAAGAGGGATTTGAACCCTCGCTGCGCTCAACACGCACTACTCCCTTAGCAGGGGAGCCCCTTCGGCCTCTTGGGTATTTCTCCACATGGCGGAGAGAGTGGGATTCGAACCCACGGCTCTTTCGAGTCACCGGTTTTCAAGACCGGCTCCTTAAACCGCTCGGACATCTCTCCTCACTCTACGATTACCTCAACCGTGACACCCATAATACCATATCATTAAGCATTTGTCAACGATTTATTGCCAATTTACCAGATGATCTCAACAGACTTATTGCCCTCGTAACAGCATCCGATAACGTATGGATGCTCACCCATCTGAATAAGCGAACCCATAACGTGACCTGCATACTTCTTGTCAACTGCCATGACAAGACCGATGCCCATGTTGAAGTTTTCAAACATTTCAGACATGGAATAACCGCTTTCTCTGCGGATAAGCTCATAAATACCACTCATCGGGAAATCCTCAGGCCAAATTCTTGCCTTGACTCCTTCCGGAAGCATTTTGTTTATTCCGTTGATAAGTCCCTTTTCGCCGGTATAGCTTACCGCATTCAAAGGAACATTCAGATTATTTATAACATGCATAATAGGCTGGACATAAATCTTGGATCTTCTGAAAAGCTCATCTTCCATCTTACAGAAAATCTCAGGAACGATCTCCTTGATATTCTCCTCATCCAGCTTCAGAATTTCCGCCGCCTTTACAAGAGCATCAAAATGAAGGCCGGAGGAAAGGAAGCCGATAAGCCTGTCACCACTCTTAACAGTATTCTGTGATGCACATTCCCCATCACAAACACCAACTGCTGTGCCTGTGATCGTACTCTTATTGGAAATCTTTATCTCAAGAGAACAGCAGCCCTTAAGACAGCCCTTTATAAATCCCGGAATAAGCTGTTCCGCAAATGCATCAGGAATTTCCGCTGTGAAGGACTCGGGAATGGCACCTTTGGAAACAAGATTGTTAATGCACTTTGTAACACAGTCAAAGCCGATGGTATCGTACTTCTCAAGCTGGTATGCAATAGCCGCATTTTCGCCCATTGTATACCGCTCAACCAACCTTACAGGGTTTGCAAAACCGTCGATGATCGGCTCGTAAACACAGGTTGGGAACTGGTCATCTGACTCGATAAACTGATCCAGGATGGTTTCTGTATAAGTGTTGATCATTCGGATGCTCCTCAGATAAAATAGTCACTGAATGGTATTCTAATATAAAATTCCTCTAATTTCAAGGGAAATTTTGCAAAATTTTTGAATTATTTTTTTTGTTGATTATCTGCCGGACTTAATGTAAAATGAATAAAGCATTGAATAACGGAAGTGAGAAATTATGACAAAAGTTTACATAATCAGGCACGCTGAAGCCGAGGGAAATCTCTATCGCCGTATTCACGGCTGGTACAACAGCCGTCTTACGGATACGGGACTTTTACAGCTCAACTATCTGCAAAAACGCTTTGAAAGCATACAGCTTGATGCGGTTTATTCCTCTGACCTTATGCGTACCCGACTTACCGCCCAGGCCGTTGCCAAGAATTCAGGTCTTACGGTGCAGACTACCCCTGCCCTTCGCGAGGTGTGTGCCGGGGTGTGGGAGGATCGGACATGGGGTTATATTGGTGAGTTTTACCCGGAACAGTATCAATACTTCTCCAATATGCCTCTGAACTGGCAGGTCGAGGGCAGTGAGGCTTTCACCCATCTCCAGGACAGAATGGAAAATGCCATTCTCTGCATGGCTGCGGAGCATCCAAACGGCACCGTGGCAGCTGCAACTCACGGCTATGCAATCAGATCTCTTCTGTGCCGTATCATGGGACTTGACGGCAACGAGATCGGAAAGGTGGGTCATTCCGACAATACCGGTGTAACACTTCTTGAGGTTGAAAACGGCGTTATCCGCATTGTTTACAACAATGACACTTCCCACATCCCGGACTGTCTGTCCCGTTTCCGCAGTCAGGCATGGTGGAAGAACAAGGACGGCAAGGATGACTCTTTGCTGTGGTTTAAGGCCGAAAACGGGGCTGAAAAGGCTTTTTCAGGCACTTGCGTCTCGTTTATCGCGATGAAGGAAACCGCCCCTGCAGGCGTTATAACCCTTAATACAGAGCTTGAAAGCGACCTCGGTTTCGGGCATATTACAGATTACCGCCTTGAGCCTGAATACCGTGGCAGGTGCCTTTCTGTTCAGCTTTTGGGGCAGGCTGTTTCGGTTTTCCGCACCTTGGGCAGAAAGCGGCTGGTGGTGCGTATCGCATCCGAAAGCCATGGAATTATTAAGTATTTTGAGCATTACGGGTTCAGACAGACAGGCGCTCAGGATGATATGGTTCGTCTGGAAATGGATATCGAGGTGAATTGATTATTACAGTTACCCTATATTTCAGACAGTAATACTCTATACGCAAAAACCGACCGTCTAAAGGGCGAGAGTCATAAGACGTTTACAGCCACAGCACTTCAAACTGCTGTGGCTGATCTTGCATCGTTGACTTTCATATGATAGTACATCATCGCACAGATGAAAGTGCTCACTTCTATACACCGTTGGGTGTTGTGCGTTATATGCGGTTTTGTACCGTACCAAAGCCTCCCTTGTGTAAAGGGAGGTGGCACGGCGTAGCCGTGACGGAGGGATTGTCATG
>SVLU01000025.1 GCA_015067795.1 Oscillospiraceae bacterium | reverse complement strand
ATTGATGCTGCGGTAAAACAATCCCTCAGTCAGCTTCGCTGACAGCTCCCTTTACACAAGGGAGCCTTTACGAAACCTGATCATATTAGAAAAAATCCAACCTATGCTCGTAACCATAGGTTGGATTAACTGTTTTATGAACCCCGGCATAAAGTGATGCGTGCTTTTTGCATTCGTCAAGGTGCTGAAAAGGTATGTGCAATTTAACAAAACACTTAAATTAGCTTGAAAGAGAAATTCGGACTGAATATAATAATATAGTACACTATGGGTGAAAGTATGCCCAAAAAATAATCAAAAGGAGAAAGAAAAATGAAGAAGACCACTAAGCTGTTGGCCTTATTGATGGCAGTCGTAATGGTTCTTTCTTTTGCAGCACCATGTGCATTGGCTGTAAAGGAAACTCTCTCTTGCGGCTATGAAATCGATATGGACAACCTCCCGAAGGTTTACTTCGCAGATCATCCTGAATGGGAAGAGCTGTACGAAGCAACCTGGGAGATCCACAAGGGCAATATTTCCAAGATCTCTGCAGCAATAAACCCTGAACAGCCTTACTATGTTGACGAGGCTTTCAGCGGCAACATCTTTGTTTGGGACACAATGCTCATGATGATGTTCGACAAGTACGGCATCAGTGAATTCCCAACATTGGCATCCATTGATAACTTCTATTACAATCAGGATGACAGCGGCACAGCAAAGGACGGCTATATCTGCCGTGAAATCATCGAATCCAGCGGTAATGACTATTGGGATTACTCCAACCGTAAGAACACAGGTACAAACCCTCCTCTCTTTGCTATGGCAGAGTGGGAACAGTATCAGATCCACGGTGATGTAAGCCGTTTCAGCAAGGTAATTAACGGCAAGACCATCTTTGAAAGACTGGTTGCTCATTATAATTACATCGAACGTGAAAAGAAGATGGCAAACGGCCTTTACGGTAAGACAAACGGCTTCGGTAACGGTCTTGACAACACTCCTAACCAGGACGGCAATGCTCTCAATCTTGATGACAATGCAGGTAAGCAGACATATAATGACCTGAGTATCCAGCAGGCACAGCAGGCTTACTACATCTCCCTTATTGCTGAAGCAATGGGTGATACTGAGAATGCTGAATTCTTCATGGCAGAGCATGACCGCATTGCGGCTCTCATCAACGAAGTGCTTTGGAGTGAAGAAGCTCAGATGTACTCCAATATCGCAGAAGACGGTGTTAC
Organism: Oscillospiraceae bacterium; assembly: GCA_015067795.1. Lineage (GTDB taxonomy): Bacteria > Bacillota > Clostridia > Oscillospirales > Oscillospiraceae > SIG495. The sequence goes on along the minus strand of SVLU01000025.1, from coordinate 20,903 downwards.
AAAGACAAATATCTCCACACCAACAAACCTGTGGGCTCTTGCAGGCCGTGTAGCAACTGAAGAACGTGCAGCAGCTATCATTGAGAATCACGGTCTTAACTCCATGAAGCTGTACCGTCCAAACGGTCTGGCTACAACCTCCTACGACTGGGAAAACAGCGTGTCCAGATTCCATGCTGAAGGTGCTTACTGGCTGGGCTCCATCTGGGCTCCTACCTCCTATCAGTATGTATACGGTCTCAGAGAATACGGTTACGATGATCTCGCTTTTGAAGAAGCAGTTCGTCATATTAATCATGTATCCGATGTATATCAGTTAAAGGGTACAATTTATGAAAACTATACATCCGAATATGATGTTCAGAGCAGCCAGAGCCGTGGCAATTTCGTAGGCTGGTCCGGCTCCTTCGGTGTTGGTATGATGATCGAAGATGTCCTGGGTGTTGATATCAATGCTCCTGAAAATGTAGTTACATGGAACGTTCATCTTACTGAAGCTCACGGCGTTGAAAACCTCTACATGAAGCACAACGGCGTAGAGAACAGAGTTTCCCTTATGGCTGATGAAAGAGTTAATGACGCATCCTCTCTTACATTTACAGCAACAACAGAACAGCCTGTAACTCTTGTTGTTAAGGCTGCAGGAAACGAGCAGACATTTGAGCTTGAAGCAGGTACACATACATATACAGTAGAAGGTACTGCTGACGAAACAGCAGAAGGCGGCTACATCGGTGCTATTGCTTATGAGCTTGACGAGTCCATCAAGGCTAAGATCACAAAGGCTGTATACGACGAAACAGCTCTTGACTATGTAACCTTCTCCAAGGAAAAGAACGCTGACATCGACGACGGTATTCCATATCAGTCCGGTATGAACAATGGAAAGCTCTACAATATTAATACTGTAGGTAATCCATGGTATCAGAGTGTAAACCCAATCAAGCTTGAAAATGATGAACTGATGGCAGAACTGGGTTATGAAGGCGCACAGTCTGTTACAAAGAAGCAGTACAGCTTTGGTGATGAAGGCTTTATGTTCATGGCTCCGGCTGACAACTCCATGAAGACTATGCAGCTCGTAGTCGGTGTTACAAACGGCACAGCTCAGATCGTTGCATCCCTGTCTGACGGATCTGATAACAGAGCATATATGAACGTAACCGGCGGCAGTGAAGAAGAAATTTACGTTATCGATATTCCGTTCAGAGCTGAAGCAGCAGACAGAAATGTTATGGTTGAATGGGTAGTTGATAACAGCTACAGCAATTCAGATGCAGTTGTCTCTGTTAAGAGCGTTGCTCTTCTTGACGATGGCTACTATGTACCATCCACTCCAGAAAATGTAACACTCAGTGCGGAAGGCACAACTCTTACAGTTAATGCTGACCTTCCAAAGGGTGAGACCTATGATAAGTGGTATATCGATCTTTACAACGAAGTTACAGGCGAAAAGGAAGCTTCCTATACTGCAGAAGCTATGCCTTATGCTATTGAAGGTCTTGAAGAATACGGCAAGTATTCCGTAATGGCTGCAGGCGAAAAGGGTGGTCTTGTAAGCGGTTATGCAGCTTCCGGTGAAGTTGTAATTGAACCTGCAGGCGTTACAGACGGCGACCGTGCCGCAAAGGACCTTGAGCTTGCTCTTACAGCTATTTTCAACGGCAATGTAATAGAAAGCGTAACAAGGGACTTTATCCTTGATATCGAAGGTCCTCTCTACGGCAGCACATTTACTCTTACATCCTCATCCAACGGCAAGTCCACCGGTGTTATGAACGGCGGCGAAATTTTCCGTCCAATCGAAAACATGGGTGATACAGTTTCCGATATCACCATCACATCCACTTACGGCAACGGCTCCGCAAAGTATGAAGCAGGCGTTATTGTAAAGGCTGTTGACACAGAGGATGGCTATGTTATCGCATCCACCGCTTCCAAGTTTATAGATAATCTCTATCTCACAGAAGACGGTACCAAGGACTGGTATCAGATCGTAACAAATATCACAACTGATAACAGCACAGCAAGTCAGTCCCATAAAGCAGGCGGCACAGGTATCTCCAACATTATCCGTAATGTTGACGCAAATCCTTCCGGCGAACAGGGACTTGTAACTGACGCTCCTATCACCTATGTTTATGAGGCAAATGACGTTGCAGGAACAAGGCCTGTAAACAACCGTGGTTCCCATATGCGTGGCGTAGGCAACTACATTGAGTTTGACCTTGGCTACAGCGAAAAGAATCAGCACGTTAATGTATATGTTGGTTCATGGAACGGCACAGGTAAGGTTGACTTTATCGTTAACGGTGAAGTTATCGCGACTGAAACCTACGGTAACCCTGGCATGAGAGTTCACAAGCTGGGCTTCGATTATAAGCTTGCTGACCCAAGTGACGAAGCTTCCATCCGTCTTACTCTTGTAAGCATGACCGATTATGACAGTGACAATGGCAGCGTATTCCTCCATGCTATTACTCTTGCCGAAACTGACTATGCAGCACAGTATGTAGGCGAGATAGTTGTTGAAGATGAAGAACCGGAAGAAATTATCCCTGTTGAAACTCAGGTACTGGCAAATAATACCATTGACCTCACCGGTGACGGTGACAACGACTGGTTCCAGCTTCGTGAAGACTCCGAAACCAATTATGCAAGAAAAGCAAACGGTGTTGGATTCTTTAACTACAAGCGTAACCACGATGTAGTACCTAACGGTGAAAAGGGCTGCATCAAGGATGGTAACATCTACTATAATTACAGCGATGCAGATCCAAGTTATCCAGACCCAAGAAACAGATACGGTATGCAGACTCGTGGCAATGGCAACGGTCAGCAGATCCAGCTTGGATACAGCGAGGAAATGCAGACGGCGAAGATCTATACCGGTGTATGGAATGCAAGAGCAAATATTGAATTTATAGTAAATGGCAAGACTGTTCATTATGAAGAGGTTGCAAATTACAGCGGCACACAGATCTACTGCACAACGATCAACTATAAGCTTGACTCTCCAAATGATGTAGCAATTTTCCGCCTTACTCTCAATGAGGCAAATGGCTACGGCTCCACCTTCATGTTCGGCGGTACTCTCTGCGATTATGAAGATACACTGGAAGACAACAAGCCACCAATGGAATACGAAGTAATGGCAGATCAATTTGTTGGCAAGCTCAACGCTGAAAATCCAAACATCGAAAACTGCGGTCTCGGCGGCAAGAACGTTGGCGGTATTGCAGCAAACGCATGGCTCTCTTACAATATCTATGTTGATGAAACAGCTATCTATGATATGATCCTCTACTATGCAGCAGCAAATTCCGTAAATCCAAAGCTCACGATCTATGTTGACGATGTAGCTGTTGCAGGTGTTGACCAGACTATCCGCACAGGCGGCTGGCAGACCTACGACTATCTCTCCGCAGGTCTTGTTGAGCTTACAGAAGGCTATCATGTTGTTAAGTTCAACTACACCAATGCGGGCACAAACCTCCGCTCCTTCGGCTTTAACAAAACTGATTACGAGGTTATGATCGCAGACGGTGCTGGTGTATACGGTGACATCGTAAGTCTCCCAATCACTAACGGCTATGATGGTCTCACATCCCTGAGAGGTACAGTTGAAAGTGAACTCACCTTAGTTGATGTAGTTTCCGATTACGAAGTGGAATGGAATACAGATACAAATGAAATCATCATTTACGAAGCTTACGGCGAAGCATTTGATGAGGGTGAAGTGATCGGTACTCTGTACTTTGAAATCGACCGCCATAAGGCAGATGGTCTGCCAAACGGTGATTACATGGTTGATATCGTTGATGTAAATGCAACTGATGAAACCGGCGTTGACTTTGACCTGTTCTCCGTAAAGGAAGGCTATATCACAGTAAATACCGAATATGCACCGGGCGACATTGACTTCGACGGCAGATTTACAAACGTTGATGTTATCGCTCTTGCAAGATATCTGATAAACCTTGTACAGTTCAATGAAGAGCAGCTTGTTCAGGCTGACGTTGACTGTAACGGCATTATCAAGAATGCTGACCTTATCAAGCTGGCAAGAAAAGTTGTTGAAAACTAATAGGCATTAAAAGTTAAAGCCCCTCGCCATTTCCGGCGGGGGGCTTTGATGTTTGATTATTATGCAAGCTTTTCAAGACCAACCTTGAGTCTGCGGATGGTTTCATCCTTGCCTAAGATGCGGCAGATTTCAACCGCACCGCCCGGTGTAACTGCAAGACCGGCAGCGGCAATACGAACGGGCCACATGAGGGTGGCGTTCTTCATGCCAAGCTCAACAGCCTTTGCGATGAGGCAGTCGTGGATAGCTGTATCAGTCCATTCAGGAAGAGCCTCGAACATTGCGATAGTTTCTGTGAGTGCCTTTGCGGCTGTTTCCGGAGTGGACTTGGACTTCTTATGAACAAAGAGGTCTGCGGTATATTCAGGAAGCTCGTCGAAGAAACCAATCTTTTCAGGGATGTCGGTGAGCTTTTCACAGCGCTGCTGGAGGAGAGCTGCAATACCTGCGATGTCAGCGTCAGGCTTTTTGACAGCCTGTCTGATATATGGTTCAGCTTCCTTGGCAAATGCTTCAGGAGTGAGGGCGCGGATGTATTCGCTGTTGAAGTAGTTAAGCTTAACGATGTCAAAAATAGCAGGGGACTTGGAAATGCCGTGAATATTGAAAATCCTGCAAAGCTCATCCAGAGAGTAGATTTCCTGTTCACCGCCGGGACTCCAGCCTAAAAGTGCAACGTAGTTTACAACTGCGTCGGAAAGATAACCCTGTGCAAGGAGGTCTTCATAGGATGGATCACCGTGGCGCTTGCTCATCTTGTTGTGAGCGTCACGCATTACAGGCGGACAGTGGATGTACTTTGGAATATCCCAGCCGAAGGACTTGTAAAGCAGGTCATACTTAGGTGCGCTGGAGAGATATTCGGAACCGCGAACAACATGGGTGATACCCATGAGATGGTCGTCGATTACGTTTGCGAAGTTGTAGGTTGGCAGACCATCGGACTTGATAAGAACATTGTCATCAAGGCTGTCGTTTGGACAGGTGATTTCGCCAAAAATTTCATCACTAAAGGTTGTGGAACCTTCGCGTGGGATTTTCTGTCTAATTACGTAAGGAACGCCTGCATCAAGCTTTGCCTGAATTTCCTCAGGGGAAAGACGGGAGCAACGACCGTCGTACTTTGCAAAGCCCTTGTCATCGGAGGAGGCTTCTTCATCGTCCTTGTTGCAGAAGCAGCGATAGGCACCGCCCTTTTCGATAAGGAGTTCAGCATACTTTCCGTAGAAATCACGGCGGTCGGTCTGGATATAAGGACCCACAGGGCCGCCAACATCGGGGCCTTCATCGTGGGAGAGACCGCAGCGTGCCATTGTTTCGTATATAACCTTAACCGCATCGCCAACAAGACGCTTCTGGTCGGTGTCCTCGATACGGAGGATGAACTTACCGCCGTTTACTCTTGCGATAAGGTATGTGTACAGTGCTGTACGCAAATTGCCAACGTGCATATAACCTGTTGGGCTGGGAGCGAAACGGGTTCTTACCTCACCCTTTGGAATACGAGCTTCCATTTCTTCAAACCATTTGTAATCCAATGCCATATTGTTCTCCATTCTGCCGTGTTTATTTTGGGCATGAAATATTTTATATCAGTATAATACAATTCTCACGAAATGTACACAGAGAGAGGTATCGGAAATATCCGACACACTAACCTATATAATATGCTAAAAAATTTAAAATTGCAAGTGAGAAATCTGTTGACAACGGTGCTATAATGTTATAATACATTTAATATGAGTATTGGCATTTATTTCCGTAACAGACCGAAAGGAGCGGGATTTGAAATACCTTGTAGAATTTCTTGCAGGTGACGTGACAGCATACGTTACCATGATATTGAGATTCATCATACCGTTTTTAGCCGGTGTGATACTGTTCCGATGCGCCAGGTCCTTCCTGAGGGATAAACCTGAGGAAGAGGTTTGGGGCTATCTTTGCCTGCCCAACGGCGGACGTATTTCCCTTAATCATTGGGAAAATATAATCGGTAGAAACCGATCCTGCGATGCTCTTATGGAGTATCCCACAATTTCCAGAAACCATGCCGCGATTATCAGAAACGGCAAAGGAGAATGGAAGATCTATGACCTGAAATCCAAAAGTGGTATCCGAGTAAACAACAAGGAAATGAGAAGCTATGCCGATGTTAAGCACGGCGATGTTATCACCATGGGTGGTGTTGGCTTTACATTCCTTGCTCGTTCCGAGGAGGAGCTTTCGGTACAGGCGGCAATGAGAACAAAGCCCGGCGGAGAAGTGAGACCTGCTCTCACGCTTCTGCTTCTCACGGAAATGCAAATTCTTCTTGGCATCCAGCACTATATCGCCATGGGCAGTGAAGCACAGCTCTATGTACCCATTGCGTTTGCTGCCCTGTCCGTAATAATGTGGATATACTTCCTATTCATGTGCATGATGCGCAGACGGGGTGTTGAGGTTGAGACCATTGCTTTCTTCCTGTGTACCCTGGGACTGTCGGTGGTTGCCACAGACGAGCCAACAGCTCTGGCAAAACAGATTATATTTATTGTTGCGGGTATAGTGCTGTTTCTTTGCCTGGGATTTTTCCTGAGAAGTCTGGAACGCACGAGAAAGCTCCGATGGCCGATAGCCATTCTGGGAGTCCTGCTTCTTGCGGTGACCCTTGTTATTGCCGAGACCACCAATGGTGCAAGAAACTGGATATCAATAGGCGGTTTCAGCTTACAGCCATCGGAATTTGTTAAGATTTGCTTTGTGTTTGCAGGCGCAACCACAATGGACAGACTTTTTGCAAAGAGAAACCTTATCTATTTCATGGGCTTTTCAGCCTTGTGTGTTATCGTTTTAGGGCTGATGAGCGATTTCGGTACGGCACTTGTATTCTTCGTTTCATATCTTGTTATCGCATTTATGCGTTCAGGCGATTTTGCAACCATTCTGCTTTCCGCAGGCGGTGCAGGCTTGGGCGGATTTCTGATACTTACCGTAAAGCCCTATGTGGCAAGCAGGTTTTCAACATGGGGCAAGGCATGGCAGTTTCCCCATGAGGGAGGTTATCAGCAGACAAGGACCATGTCTGCGGCGGCAAGCGGTGGTCTTTTCGGCGTTGGAGCAGGTGAAGGCTGGCTTCATACTGTTGTTGCTGCTGAAACGGATATGGTATTTGGCATAATTTGCGAGGAATTTGGTCTTATTACTGCGATTTTGGCGATATTTGGTATTGTTCTTCTTGCCTTTTTCGCTATAAGGTCAGCATCCTGTGCAAGAAGCACCCTCTATGTTATCGGTGCCTGTGCTGCTGTAAGTATGCTGCTTGTACAGCTTGCCCTAAACGTATTCGGCTCTCTTGACATTCTGCCGTTTACCGGCGTTACATTCCCGTTCGTTTCCAGAGGCGGCTCGAGCCTTATTGCCTGCTGGGGACTTTTAGCCTTCATCAAGGCTGCTGATACACGACAGAATGCAAGCTTCGCTATTAAAAACCCCAAAAGGCTTAAAAAATACAACGATTATGATTAAAAATAAGAGGTTATCATGAAAAAAGTTAAACGAAGGTCCATGTCACTGCTGTGCCTTGTTTTACTGATAGCGGCAGGATTATCCTTTTATATATTCAGATATGTCACCCAAGGGGCAGATTGGGTATCTTTTGCTTCCAATCAGACGGTATATTCCCAGGGACAGCTTATGATGGGCACAATTTATGACCGTAATGGTATCGTACTTGCCTCCGTTGAAGGCGATGAACGTGTTTATGCCGAAAGCAAGGATATAAGAAAAGCAACTCTCCATGCAGTGGGTGATTTGAGCGGCAATATCGGCACAGGTGCACTTACGGCATTTTCACCTGAGCTTATCGGCTACGACCCTGTTAACGGTGCGTACTCTGTGGGAAGCACAGGCGGCGAAGTTCACCTGTCCATTGATGCGGAGTTGAATGCCGTTGCCCTTGAAGCTCTTGACGGCAGAAAGGGTGTGGTTGCGGTGAGCAATTACGAAACCGGTGAAATCATTTGCATGGTCAGTAGTCCCACCTTTGACCCCTGTGACCCGCCCGCAGATTTTGATGATGAAAAATACGACGGTGTTTATATCAACCGTTTCCTGTCATCTGCCTATACCCCGGGTTCGACCTTCAAGATAGTGACCCTTACGGCGGCACTTGAAAACATCTCAAGGCTGTCAAAAAGAACCTTCACCTGCAATGGTCAGGTGAATATTGGCGGTAATATTATCACCTGCACAGGCAATCATGGAGAGATAAACATTGAGGAAGCCTTTGCTGTTTCCTGCAACTGTGCTTTTGGTGAGCTTGCGGCTGAATTGGGCAGTGAGACTCTTGCGGAATATGCCGAAGAATTTGGACTTACAGAAAGCATGAGCATTGACGGTATCACCACCGCCCCGGGCAGATATGAGGTAACAGAGGATAAGGCCCATACTGCATGGTCAGGCATCGGTCAGTTTACGGATATGATAAATCCTGCGGCTATGCTGAGACTGGTGGGTGCTGTTGCAAACGACGGTGTTGCCGCTGACCTTACCCTGAGGCTGGATGGTTCAAATTCCGAAACACGCATTATGAAAGGCTCCACGGCCAAAGAGGTTGCGGAGATGATGAATTACAACGTCCACTACACCTACGGCACAGACAATTATCCGGGTCTTGAGCTTTACGCCAAGTCAGGCACAGCCGAGGTTGGCAGTGATGAGAAAGCAACCGCACTTTTCGTGGGCTTTATAGAGGATGAAGATCATCCTTATGCATTTGTGGTTATTATTGAAAATGGCGGCGGCGGCAGTAAAAATGCAGGCCCCGTTGCAAATACAGTTCTGCAGGCAGCAGTAAACAGATAAATCCTTTTGTGTGTGGCCGTCTACCGTAAAGACGACAGAATGGAGATAAAGATGACACCGCAGAAACAAACAAAGCTGAAAAGATCAGTATATCTGATGTTTTTCCCATTAACCGTTTTCTATCTGGAAATGGTCATGATGTTCCATTGCTATGATGAATTTTTAGGCTGGGGCATATTCTATACATTCATATTCTCTATGGTATTCGGCCTGGGAATTCTGTTTATTTCCTCTCTGTTTAATCGCAAGACAGGGCATATTATAAGCATTATTCTTACGAGCCTTGTCACCCTGTATATGTGCATACAGGCGGTATACTTTACAATTTTCAAGAACTTTACAACCATATCTCAGTTTGGCAGAGCGGGTGAGGTTATCGGCGAATTTGCCACCGAGACCTTTAACGGCATCAAAAATTCCGCTTTGACCCTTATTCTTCTGCTGATACCGCTGATTTTGCTCCTGATTTTCGGCATGAAATTCAGACCGCAGAAGCATATGGGATTTGTGAGCATTGTTCTTCTGCTTGTATTCTGCACTATGCTTCAGTACTGCGGCGTTCACCTTGCTTGTCTCAATACAACAGGTGTTATGTCCTATGAATATGTTTACACAGGACCCTTTGCTCCAACCCTTTCCGTACCGAGATTTGGTATGCTTACCACTCTGCGTTTTGAAATTCAGGAGATGATCTTCGGTGAAAGAACGGCAGAGGTGGAAGAGGAAGAAACTCCTGCCACTATTATTCCTGAGGTTACAGAAGAGGAGACGGTTGAAGAGGAAGATGTTCCTGCTGTTATCGAATATGATGACAATGTGCTGGAAATCGACTTCGACAGCCTTATTGCATCCGAAACTGATAATGACATCATAAATATGCATGAGTATTTCAGGAATAAGAAACCCACAAGCCAAAATGAGTATACAGGAAAGTTTGAAGGCTATAACCTGATCTGGATTTGTGCCGAAGGCTTCTCCAGATACGCTGTAAGCGAGACCTTCACTCCAACCCTGTACAAAATGGCAAATGAAGGCTTCGTATTTGAAAACTTCTACAACCCAATTTGGGGCGTGTCCACCAGCGATGGTGAGTATACAACCATGACAGGTCTTATTCCAAAGTCCGGTGTATGGAGCTATTCCAGAAGCTCAAACAACTATATGCCCTATGGCTTCGGCAATATCCTCTCACCTCTGGGCTACGAATGTCGTGCGTATCATAACCATACCTACACCTACTATGACCGACACGAAAGCCATCCGAACATGGGCTATGACTATAAGGGCAAGGGAAATGGCCTTGATGTGAAAAATGTATGGCCTGAATCCGACGTTGAAATGATGGAGCTCACCATTCCTGAGTATGTTAACGATGAAAGGTTCCACACCTATTACATGACTGTAAGCGGACATCTGGAATACAATTTCATGGGCAATACAATGGCTAATCGCCATAAGGAAGATGTACAGGCGATGCTTGATGCCGGTTATTCCGAGGCCGCGAGTGCTTATGTTGCCTGCAATATTGAATTTGAGAACTCCGTTGCATATATTATCGAACAGCTTGAAGCGGCGGGTAAGCTGAACAACACTCTCATCGTAATCTCAGGCGACCACTATCCTTACGGACTTACTGTAAAACAGATGGAGGAGCTTGCAGGAGGCAATATCGAGGAAAACTTTGAGCTTTACAGATCGACACTTATCGTCTGGAGCAGTCAGATGACTGAGCCTGTCCATGTTGACAAGTATTGCAGCAGTCTTGACATTATGCCAACGATTCTGAATTTGCTGGGTGTTGACTACGATTCCCGCCTTATCATGGGTGAGGATATTCTCTCTGACTCCCCGGGCTTTGTTGAGTTTAATAACAGGAGCTATATCACCGACTGCGGCAGATATAACTCTACCACAGATGAATTCACCCTCCATGAGGGCTGCACCGTTAGTGCAGACTATGCAGTTGAAATGATCCAAAAGCTGGATGATGAGTTCGAGTATTCTGCAAAAATTTTGGAAAACGACTATTACGCAAAGGTTTTTGATAATGAGTGACCAGTTTGTTAGAACCCTTGCCCTGACAGGTGCAGAGGGTCTTGAAAAGCTTAAGAATTCAAAAGTTCTTGTTGCAGGCATCGGTGGCGTGGGTGGTTATACTGCCGAAGCACTGGTGCGTGCAGGAGTGGGACATATCGACATCGTTGACATGGACACGGTAAGCGTTACCAATATCAATCGTCAGATAATTGCACTTCACTCTACTGTTGGCAGAAAAAAGGTTGATGTTATGCGTGAAAGAATGCTGGATATCAACCCAAACGCAGAGATTCGTGCATATGACCTGTTCATTGATGCTGAAACAATCAGTGAATTCGATCTGAGCAGCTATTCCTATGTTGCCGATGCTATCGACACAGTTTCCGCAAAGCTTATGCTTATAAGGCTGTGCCATGAAGCGGGAACACCGATCATCTCCAGTATGGGCACAGGAAACAAGACCGACCCCACACGGTTCAGAGTTGATAAGATAAAGAACACTCAGGGCTGTCCACTGGCAAGAATAATGAGAAAAGAGCTTCGTAAAATGGGTCTTGAAAATACCATTGCCGTATGGTCTCCTGAAGAGCCTGTGGAACAGCTTGTGAACACAGGTGAGATGAAGGGCAGAGCCCCTGCACCGGGTACTCTTTCCTTCGTTCCAAGTGCGGCAGGTCTTGTTATGGCGGGTCATATTATCAGGGAATTGGCAGGTGTCCACCATGTATAAGAGAGTAATAACAGCCGTAAGCGGCGGTGTTGACAGCTCCGTTGCGGCATATCTTCTGAAGGCACAGAGGTGTGACGTTGTTGGTGCTACACTCCGCCTGTTTAAAGACGGCGAGGAGCATAGCTGCTGCTCGGAACAGGATATTTTAGATGCGGAAAAGACCTGCATTGATATGGGTATACCCCACAGAGTTATCAGCTATCGTGAAAGCTTCATTGAAAATGTTGTGAAGCCATTCAGCGACAGCTATATAAGAGGAGAAACTCCAAATCCATGTATCGTCTGCAACAGACGTGTTAAATTCAAATGTATGTATGACCTTTGTGCCGGAGAAGGCTTTGACAAGCTGGCAACAGGTCACTATGCCCGTGTCAGATATGATGCAGGCTCAGACAGATGGCTGCTTTTGAAGGGCCTTGACGGTGGTAAGGACCAGAGCTATGTGCTCTATGATCTGACTCAGGAGATGCTGAGCAGAACTCTGTTCCCTGTTGGCGAGCTGAGTAAGGCTCAGGTTCGTGAGATTGCAGAGGAACAGGGCTTTGCAAATTCCGACAAGCCGGACAGTCAGGATATCTGCTTTATCCCACAGGGGGATTACGGCACTTTTATTCAGAAATTTGCAGGTTTTAAGAGCCTTGAGGGGGATTTTGTTGACGTGAACGGCAAGGTTCTCGGCAGGCATAAGGGCATAATCCGCTATACAACAGGCCAGCGTCGAGGTCTTGGTGTAAGTGCCGACAGACCGCTGTATGTGGTTAGAAAGGACATGGAGAATAACCGTGTCGTTTTAGGTGACGAAAAGGACCTGCATTTTGCAAGAGTTCAGATTCGTGATGTAAATCTTATTGCCATGGAAAAGCTTGAACAGCCTGTGAGAGTTGAGGCGAAAATTCGTTACAGCCAGAAAACAGCTTCCGCACTGCTCCATCCGTTGGAGGAGGGTAAGGCACTTCTGGAATTCGATACCCCCCAGAGAGCCCCAACCCCCGGCCAGTCCGCTGTGTTTTACGACGGTGAGACCGTCATAGGCGGTGGCGTTATTGAGAATGCATAATGCAGAATTGTTGAAAATGAAAATGCTCACAGCCGAAGCTGTGAGCATTTTAAATTACTCAGTAAAATGAATATGATTGCTGATATGCTCATGGCAGAAGCAATGATATCCTTCGCAGCGTGAGCAGTAGCGGAATTCCAGTTCTGGATTGCTTACATCGGTACGACCGCATACGGCACATTTATGGCGGTATGGAGCGTTGTCCATTTCTCTTTTAGCCTGCTTTGCAGCCTTACGGAAATTGATTGCCTGCTTGGAATGAGCTCTCCTGTTTGAACGGAACATATCAATGAAGTCGCTTCCAAAGAACAGCAGGAAGTTTGCGATGGCAACCAATGGGATAAGATTTACCGGGAATGGATTTATAAGTATACCGAGAGCAAAGAATGCGGCATCCACGATGGCGAGCCATTTGATCTTAATTGGAATAAAGAAGAACAGCAGAACTCTCGTTTCCGGGAACAGTACAGCAAAGGCAAAGAACATTGACAGGTTCAGGTAAGAGCCGTCAATGAGCATATACTGACCGTTGTATACAAGGCTCATAATGAGACCATAGATCATTATAAGTACGGCACCGAAGAGATAATAAATGGTGAATTTTGCAGTTCCCCAGTATTGCTCCAGAGTTGAGCCAATGAAGTAGTAGAAATACAGCGAAATTGCAAAGTAAATGAGTCGTGTATCCGATGGTATGAACAGGAATGTCACAAGTCTCCAAACCTGACCTCGCATGATAAGCTCGGAGTTGAAATAGAGGTATGACAAAAATGTACCTGTTGTATCCATTGCATTGAAAAGGTAAACTATGATATTACCGATGATAATGTACAGCATCAGATTTCTGATGCCGAAGTTAGGATGCTTTGCGGAGAAGCGATTTATCCCGCGGCTGAATGCTTTCAAAGCGTAAACCTCCTTGGTGAAGCGTTAGAAATATTTTACAGCATTTTTCCTCTGTTGTCTATACCGTGGTATATGGATAAAAATGTAAAATTATCGTGAAGCAATAAAAAATCTAAAATAATACTTCCAGTTCTGTCGGAAATATGTTATTATAAAATGTAAATGTTTAAATATGATCTGCCGAAAGGCAGGGGAGAATAATGGAGGGAATAAAACTATGTCATACAGACTTTTTACATCCGAATCCGTAACTGAAGGCCATCCGGACAAAGTTTGCGATCAGATCTCTGACGCAGTGCTTGATGCTATCCTGACACAGGATAAGAAGGCAAGAGTTGCCTGCGAAACCGCTACAACCACAGGTATGGTAATGGTAATGGGTGAAATTACCACTGATTGCTATGTGGACATCCCAAGTGTTGTAAGAAATACAGTTAAAAATATCGGCTATGATAACCCAGAATACGGCTTTGACTACAAGTCCTGTGCAGTCCTTACTGCCATCGACGAACAGAGCCCTGACATTGCAATGGGCGTTAACAACGCTTACGATGACAATGCTGACACAGGTGCAGGTGACCAGGGCATGATGTTTGGCTATGCCTGCGACGATACACCTGAGTATATGCCTGTACCAATTTCCATGGCACATCATCTGACAAAGAGACTTGCGGACGTCCGCAAATCCGGCGAGCTGCCATTTGTACGTCCTGACGGCAAGAGCCAGGTAACCATCAAGTACGATGACGAAGGCAAGGCTGCAAGCTGTGACGCTGTTGTAGTTTCCACTCAGCATGACCCTGACATCGACATCAAGGACCTGAGAGAAGCTGTTATCGAAACAGTTATCAAGCCTATCGTACCGGCAAGTCTTATCACAAAGGATACAAAGATCTTTGTAAATCCAACAGGTCGTTTCGTTATCGGTGGTCCTGTAGGCGACTCCGGTCTTACAGGCCGCAAGATCATCGTAGATACCTACGGTGGCTGGGCAAGCCACGGCGGTGGTGCATTTTCCGGTAAGGACCCGACAAAGGTTGACCGTTCCGCAGCTTACATGGCACGCTACGTTGCAAAGAATATCGTAGCATCCGGCCTTGCAAAGCGCTGCCAGATTGAGCTTGCATACGCAATCGGCGTTGCAAGACCTGTAAGCGTTCTGGTTGACACTTACGGCACAGGTATCATCTCCGATGAACGCCTCTCCATGATCGTTGAGGATTTATTTGATCTGCGTCCGGCTAAAATCATCTCCAAGCTTGATCTTCTCAACACACTCTATCTGCCAACCGCTTCCTACGGTCATTTCGGCAGAACTGACGTTGACCTTCCCTGGGAACGTGTTGATATGGTTGAAGCATTAAAAGCGAGCATTTGAGGATTAGAATATGAAGGATAACTATAAGCGCCGCCCGGGTGTTGCAAGACACATGGACCCATATCACAAGCGTCCTGAATCCGATGAGGATGAAATTCAGAGCGGAGTTATAGAGGGGCGTAATGCTGTTATTGAAGCTCTCAGAGCAGGCAGAGCGATTGACAAAATCTATATCGCAAAGGGCGAAACTGACGCGGCCCTTGGTCACATCAAGTCCAAGGCCCGTGACGCAGGTGCGGTTGTGGTTGATGCAGACAGAAACAAGCTGGATGCAATGAGCCAGACCGGCGCGCATCAGGGGATTATCGCTCTTGCGGCGGTTAAGGAATATTCCACGATTGATGATATATTCAGTATCGCTGAGGAAAGAGGCGAAGAGCCATTCATCATCATCTGTGATGAAATATCCGACCACCACAATCTTGGTGCGATCATCAGAACTGCAGATGCGGCAGGTGCTCACGGAATAATCATTCCAAAACGCCGCAGTGCAGGTGTTACTGCCATAGTTGCAAAGACCTCTGCAGGTGCAGTTGAGCACATGGCAGTTGCAAGAGTGCCAAACATCACAGCCGCCATCAACGAGTTGAAAAAGCGCGGCGTGTGGATCTATGGCACAGCGGCAGACGGTGCAAGCCCACTTTGGGAAACTGATCTCAAGGGCTCTGCCGCCATCGTTATCGGCTCTGAGGGTGACGGTATGAGCCGACTTGTTGCGGAAAGCTGTGATTTCAAGGTTTCAATCCCTATGAAGGGCAAGGTTTCCTCCTTGAATGCATCTGTTTCTGCGGCAGTAATTATGTACGAGGTAGTAAGGCAGAGGGATAATCCCTGAGTCCAGGAGAATTCTGTATGGATATTAAAATGCCGGAAAACAAAGAAAAGAAAATTGAAAAGAACAATTTCCCTGACGATAATCTCAAAGAGTTTGGCGGGGCAGTGAAAACTGCCCCTAAGACGGCTGATTTTAAGAGAGCCGCAACTCAGGAGGAGGACGACTGGGAATGGCTTGAAGCTATCAAGGCTTCCATTTCCGACGATTTTGTGGATGATGATTTCATCCCGCCTTTCCTTGATGAGGAAATAATGTCCCACGAGGAAAGTGTACCTGATACCCATAGGGAAGAACCACAGGAAAAGGAGTCGGAAAAGACAGACGAAAAAAAGTCTCTTTTCCCGGGATTTGGAAAGAGATTGAAAAAACAGCCTGAAATAGAAGCTGAACCAATAACAGAGGACAGAGAGGCGAAAGCTGAAGAGGTAAAGCCTGAACAGACAGAAACTGAGGAAAAACAAAGCTTTTGGCAGCGTTTGGGTGACCTTGTTGGTGTGAATGAAGTTCCCGAAACCGCTGCTAAAAAAGAAAAGACTCCTAAGGCAATAGAAGATACACAGATCTCCTTTGATGACGAGCCTGAGACTTTAATTGCCGAAGAGGTTAAGGATGCAGAGTCTGAACCTGTAAGAAAGCCCAAGTACGATATAAAAATCATAGAAGCTGACCAATTCAGAGAGCCGAAGGCGAAAGAAACACCAAAGCCTGAAAAGCCTGAACAGCTTAACCTTGAGGAGCTTTTTGAGATTAAAGAGGAAGCCTCAGAGCCTGATGAGGAAATCACCTACGCCGACAGCGAGTATGATGCCGTGTACTCTGAGATAGTTGATGAAACTATTGACGAGGGTGAGGAAAAAGAGAAAAAGAGCTTCCCGCCCATATTTGCCAAAATATTTGCATACCTTGGAATGACGTTCAGCGTTCTCAGGGAAAAGCACAGGGAGCAAAAAGCCCGGGAGCTTGCCGATGATGAGATCAAAGACCCTAAGGACATGGCAAGAGAGGCCAGACGCTATGCAAGACCTGTGGGCAGTCTAACCTTCAGAAGCCGTTTTGCGTTCCTTATAAGCCTTTTCATGCTGCTTCTTGCCGGGGTGTTTGAGCTGTCGGGAAAAGGATGGCTGGGTATTGGCTCAAACGGTGTCCTGATGACAGGTGTTCTGCTTGTTATGCAGCTCTTTGTCATGCTCCTGTGTGTTGAAGTACCCCTTCGTGGTATTTGCAGTCTTATTAAAGGTAAAGTAACTGCTGAAACTCTTATTGCCGCTTCGTGCTTCGTATCATTCCTTGATGGTATAATAGTACTTCTCGGCAGGAATTCTGAAAGAGGTCTGCCGTTTGCGGTTGTATCAGCATTTTCCGTAGTGTTTGGTATGAGAGGACTTCGTTCATACTATATTGGTATGAGAAACTCTCTCCGTGTTGCTGTCAGGGCGAAAGCACCATGGGGTATCGTAACTGACGATGAAAGCGTTCAGGACAGAAGTGTTCTCAAGAGGGTTCCCGGTGCAGTTGACGGTTTTTATAAGAACCTTATCCGCAGAGATATCTGCGAGCATATCTACACCTATGCCGCTCCGATAATGCTTATCGCGGCATTGGTATTTGCATTCCTGTCCACGGTAGTTCGCGGCAGGGGTGGTGAATTTATCCACGCACTTGGTGCACTTGTGGCAATAAGTGCCTCCTTCTCATGTATGTCCGCATATTCCGGAACCTTCAGATTGATCTCCTCAATCGCAAGACGGGGAGGCTGTGCTGTTGCGGGCTGGGCAGGAGCTGACAAGATAGCAAGCTCCGATGGTGCGTTCATCACCGATAACGACCTGTTCCCACAGGGCACTCAGAGCATAAGCGGTATCAGACTTATGGGTATTGCAGGTGACTATAAGGCGGTTGAATGTGCAGGCAGTCTGATAATTGCATCAGGCTCGGGACTTGAAAATCCTTTCAGGGAATTCATGCGTGCAAATCACATTACACCAGTTCACGTTGAAAGATTTACCTGTTACGAGGGCGGCGGTATCGGCGGCGTTATCAGAGGTGAAAATATTTTAGTTGGTACAATGGCATTCATGAACCTTATGGGTGTTCGGATGCCAGATGATATCCGTGGTGCAAATACTGTATTCCTGGCAATAAACAGAAAGCTTGCGGCAGTATTTACGGTAAGCTATACGCCTTCAAATGCGGTACAGAGCTCACTCCTTGCCATGAGAAATACGAAGGTAAATATGCTTTTCGCATTAAAGGATTTTAATGTATCTCCAAAAATGCTTCAGAAGAAGTTCAAGGTATCCATGGACGGTGTTGAGTACATACCTGTTTCCGACTGCTATAAGATCGAGCAAGAGGACGAACTGCATGACAACGATGCGGCAGGTATCGTAAGTCTGGGTAACCTCACGTCCTTTGCACAGGTAGCCTCCAAGGCGGCACAGCTAAGACAGATCACCCGCCTGAATACAGCGGTATCCCTGCTGGGGTCTGCTGCGGGTATGTTCCTTGTTTTCTGTATGTGCTGGAACGGACCTATCAGCTCCGTGACCTCCTGGGCAATGGTTCTGTTCATGTTTGCCATGCATTTGGTTACCATAATTCTCTCGAATTTGGTTAAAAGAAAAAATTAAGCCAAAAAATAACTGAAACGCAGAAATTTTTGTTGTATTTTAATTACAGATAGTGTATAATTTTTCTGCATTATGTTTTGGTGATTTAATATCCGGGTATTTTGCCCGAATAACCAGTAATATTATTAGGAAGGAACAAAATTAAAATGAGCTACGCCACTGAAAAAATTCGCAATATTGCATTACTTGGTCATGGTAGCAACGGTAAGACCAGCCTCGCAGAAAGCATCCTGTACCTCACAGGCAGCGTTGACAGACTGGGCAAGGTAAATGACGGCAACAGCACCGGTGACTACGATTCCGAAGAAACCAAGCGTAAGATTTCCATCTACACTGCATCCATGTTCACAGAATACAAGGGCTGCAAGATCAACGTTCTTGACACCCCAGGTTACTTCGACTTCGCAGGTGAAGTTGTCGAAGCTCTCCGTGTTGCTGACGCAGGCATCATCGTTTGCGGTGCAAAGGACGGCCTCACCGTTGGTGCAGAAAAGTCCTGGAAATATCTGAGTGAGCGTAATCTGCCAAAGGCATTCTACATCTCCAAGATCGACGAAGAAAACGGCGATTTCGAAAAGTGCTACAACGAGCTTCGTGACAAGTTCGGCACATCCGTATGTCCTGTAATGCTCCCAATTAAGAACGGTGCTAAGGTTGACGGTGTTATCGACCTTATCAACCACAAGGCATACGATGCAAAGATGAAGGAAATCGCAATTCCTGCTTCCATGGAAGGCGAAATCGAAGAGCTTCGCATGGCTATCAGCGAAAGCGTTGCTGAAACCACAGAAGAACTTATGGAAAAGTACTTCGAAGGCGAAGAATTCACAACAGAAGAAATCATCACAGGCCTCAAGGCAGGTCTCCGTGAACATTCCATCTGTCCGGTATTCTGCGGCAGTGCAATGGGCGGCGTTGGCACTCTCAATATGCTTGATGCTATCGTTGACCTGTTCCCATCCCCAGCAGAAGGCCGTGAAGAAGTTGATGTAGACGGCAACTCTATCGTTTGCGATGCAAACGGCACAACAGTTGCAATCGTTTACAAGACTCTCTCCGACCAGTTCGGCAAGTTCAGCTTCTTTAAGGTACTCTCCGGTAAGGTTACAGCTGATATGATCCTTACAAATTCCAGAGCAGGCTCCAATGAAAAGCTCGGTCACATCTACAAGATGCAGGGTAAGAAGAGCATCGAAGTTAAGGAAGTTGGCTGTGGTGACATCGGTGCAGTTTCCAAGCTGAACAGCACAAAGACCGGTGACACTCTCTGTGATCCTAAGAATGTTGTTACTGCTGAAGGCCTGAAGTTCGCAGAACCATGCTACACAATGGCTATTGCTCCAAAGACAAAGGGTCAGGAAGATAAGATCGCTGCAGGTCTTACAAAGCTCGGTGAAGAAGACCTTACATTCCAGGTTGTAAACAACGCTGAAACAAAGCAGATGACAATCTCCGGTGCAGGTGACATCCAGATCGACGTTATTTGCTCCAAGCTGAAGGACAAGTTCGGTGTTGAAGTTGTTCTTTCCCCAGCTCGTGTTGCATATCGTGAAAAGATCCGCAAGACTGTTGAAGTTCGCGGCAGACATAAGAAGCAGTCCGGTGGTCACGGTCAGTTCGGTGACGTTGTTATCCGCTTCGAGCCAGGTACAGAAGAAGATATGGTATTCGCTGAAAGCGTATTCGGCGGCTCCGTTCCAAAGAACTTCTTCCCAGCTGTTGAAAAGGGTCTCCGTGAATGCACATCCAAGGGCGTTCTGGCTGGCTACCCAATGGTATACCTGAAGGCTACACTTCTTGACGGTTCCTACCACCCAGTTGACTCCTCTGAAATGGCATTTAAGACCGCTGCATCCCTCGCTTACAAGGATGGTATTCCAAAGGCTAACCCAGTTATCCTTGAACCTATCGGCGCTCTGACTGTTACAGTTCCTGACACATACATGGGTGATATCCTCTCCGACCTGTCCAAGAGACGCGGCAGCCCAATGGGTATGAGCGTTGACGCTGACGGTATGCAGGTTATCGAAGCTGAAGTAGCTATGGGTGAAATGAGCACCTACGCTATCGACCTTCGTTCCATGACTCAGGGCAGAGGCTCCTTCACTCTCAAGTTCGCTCGTTATGAAGAAGCTCCTGCAATGGCACAGCAGAAGATCATCGAAGAAGCAAAGGCTCTTGCTGAAGCTGAATAATTCGATAAAATAATAATACGGACTGCGGTGAAAACCGCAGTCCGTTTTTTATTGCGTTAATTTATCATTAAATGTTGGTTCTATAATAAATGTTGGGGTCAGGCGCTGAGCCTGACCCCAAAGTCATAAAAAAGTTGAGCATAGAGAGAAAATCCTTTACAATGAAAGTACCCCTACCGCACCGAAAAGGAGATCACTATGCT
>SVLU01000024.1 GCA_015067795.1 Oscillospiraceae bacterium | reverse complement strand
AGCTTCCCCTTATCAACGGCGACCGGCACGTCTGCGGCAGGTATTTCTGAATATCCTTGACAATGCCGCAAAGTACGGCAGAAAGGGTAAACGCATCATCGTTTCCGTTAACTACGACTCAAGCTTCATTTCCATCCGCATCCGTGACTTCGGGCCCGGTGTTCCCGAGGACGAGCTTGAACACGTTAAGAAAAAATTCTACAAGGGTAATTCCCAGGAAAGAGGCAGCGGTATTGGGCTCGCCGTATGTGATGAGATCGTCAAATATCATGGCGGCACTCTTACTCTGACAAATGCCGACGGCGGCGGCTTACTTATCACCATCCGTCTGCCCATAGAAATATAACTTAAAGGAGAGAATAAATTGTCAAAAAATAATAACGAATCCTGTGCATTCCGCACTTCCATCGGCGGTCAGGCTCTCATCGAGGGCATAATGATGCGCGGACCTAAAAAGCAGTCTATCGTTGTCCGCAAGCAGGACGGCGAACTGGAAACCAAGATTTCCGATATAAAAACACCTAAAAACAAGAATTCCATTCTCAGATGGCCTATTATCCGCGGTACGGTCAACTTCCTGTCCTCAATGGTAACAGGCGTTAAGGCCCTCACCTATTCCGCAGAGTTCTTCCCCGAGGAGGAGATAAGTGAGCCATCAAAGCTTGACCTTTGGCTGGACAAGCATCTCTCCAACGAAAAGGCAGAAAAGGCTATCATTTATATCTCCGTTGTCCTTGGCTGTCTTCTCTCCGTTGGTCTGTTCATCCTTCTTCCAACTATCCTTGCAGGCTGGGTAAGCAAGCTTATTCCGGCAGCATGGGTCTGCAATATCCTTGAAGGTGCTTTCAGAATTATTCTTTTCATCGGATATATGTGGCTCTGCACCAAGATGAAGGATATAAAACGCATCTGGATGTACCACGGTGCCGAGCATAAGACCATCAACTGCTACGAACAGGGTCTGGAGCTCACCGTTGAAAATGTCAGAAAGCAGACAACCCGTCATCCACGCTGCGGTACAAGCTTCATGTTCCTTGTAATGATCGTAAGTATTCTTGTATTCTCCGTAGTAAGCTGGAACAATGTATTCATCCGTATGCTCCTCAGAATAGTTCTGCTGCCTTTGGTAGTTGGCATCAGCTACGAGCTTATCAAAATCGCAGGCAGATACGACAACTGGTTCACCAGGATCATCTCCGCACCGGGCAAGGCTCTTCAGGCACTGACAACAGCCGAGCCTGATGACTCCATGATCGAGGTTGCAATCGAAGCTATGAAGTTAGTTATCCCCGAAGAAAAGGGTTCCGATAAATGGTAAACAGAGGACGGTGTGACCGTGAGAACTTATAACGAAGTATATCTTTCCGCCCGCAAGGCTCTAAAGGCCGCAGGTATTGAAGCATTCTCCCTTGAAGCAAGACTCATCTGTGCCTGTGCCGCCGATAAAACAAAAGAGCAGTTCCTGCGGGATATGAAATTCTACGTCAGTGACGGATATGTGGAAAAGGTTGGCGAAATGCTTGCCCGCCGCTTAAAAGGTGAACCAACTGCTTACATAACCGGTGAATGGGAATTCTATGGTGTTCCCCTTGAAGTCACCCCCGACGTGCTTATCCCAAGAAATGATACCGAAATCCTGGTCGACAGAGCCATTGAGCTTTTAAAGGGCCGCATGAGTACCAAGAGAGTTCTTGACCTGTGTACAGGCAGCGGCTGTGTGGGTATTTCCGTTGCGGTAAATGTACCTGACAGCAGAGTGATTCTCATCGACAAATCCCTTAGAGCCATGAGCATTGCACGTGCGAATGTTCTTAAGAACAATGTGATGCGCAACGTCACCTGCGTTGACGCCGATGCTCTGAAGGCACCTCCAATTCTGCTGGGTTCATTTGATATGATCCTCTGCAATCCGCCTTATATACCAACCGAGGATATATTGGCTCTTGACACCTCCGTCAGGGATTATGAGCCTGTAATGGCACTTGACGGCGGCAGGGACGGTCTGGATTTCTATCGTTCCGTTGCATCCAAATGGAAATCTATTCTCAAGCCGAAGGGCATTCTTATGTTCGAATGCGGCGAGGGTCAGGCACAGAGTGTTGCCGAGATCATGGACCGCTGCGGCTTTACTAATCTTACTGCCTTTAAAGACACTCTGGGTATCGACAGAGTAATGGCAGGTATACTTATGTAGGAGGAAGTCAAAAATGGCAGAAAAGAAAAGAACTATCGAAACGGCATCCAGAGCAAGCGATAAGCGACAGGCTCTTGAAACCGCAATCGCACAGATAGAACGCAGCTACGGCAAAGGCTCCATCATGCGTCTTGGTGACGAACAGGCTGTAAACGTTGAAACCATCTCCACCGGCTCCATCGCTCTGGACCTGGCTCTGGGTATCGGCGGCGTTCCAAAGGGACGTATCGTTGAAATATACGGACCTGAATCCTCAGGTAAAACCACTTTGGCTCTGCATATCATCGCTTCCGCTCAGAAGGAAGGCGGCGAGGTTGCCTTCGTTGATGCCGAACACGCCCTGGACCCATCCTACGCAAGAGCCCTTGGCGTTGACATCGAAAACCTTCTGGTCTCCCAGCCGGATACCGGTGAAGATGCACTCTCCATCACCGAAACTCTTGTACGCTCCGGTGCGGTTGACGTTGTAGTAGTTGACTCCGTTGCGGCTCTCGTTCCAAGAAGCGAAATCGAAGGCGAAATGGGTGACTCCAGCGTTGGCGTGGTTGCAAGACTTATGTCTCAGGCTTTAAGAAAGCTTGCCGGCTCCATCTCCAAAACAAAGTGCATCGTAATCTTCATCAATCAGCTTCGTGAGAAGATCGGCGTTATGTACGGTAATCCCGAAACCACTCCCGGTGGTCGTGCCCTCAAGTACTTCTCCAGCGTGCGTATTGACGTTCGCCGTATTGAAACTCTCAAGGTTGCAGGTGAAATGGTTGGTAACCGTACAAGGGCAAAGATAGTTAAGAACAAGGTTGCTCCTCCCTTCAAGGAAGCTGAATTTGACATCATGTACGGCGAAGGTATCTCCAAGATCGGCGAAATCGTTGACCTGGGTGTAAAGCTTGACCTTATCGACAAGGGCGGTGCATGGTTCACAGTAAACGGCACTCGTATACAGGGTCGTGACAATGTTAAGGCATATCTCAAGGAAAATCCTGAGGTTGCCGCAGATCTGGAGGCAAAGATCCGCCAGAATTCAGTTCGCCTTATGACACCACAGGCTAAGGTTGCCGCAACAGCCGCAGGCAGACTTGTCGAACCTTCTGCTGAATAATGAAAATTGAAAAACTTACGCCGTCCAAAAGGCATAAGGACGTTTATTACATAGACCTTGAGGACGGCTCAAGCCTGAAAATCGGCATTAATCAGATTGCCGATTTCAGTCTTTTCACAGGTCGTGACCTTAGCGATGAGGAATATGCCGAGCTTTCGGAGTCCGCATCACGCTGGGGCTGTATGCAAAGAGCGATGCAGCTTGTGGGTTACAGACCTCATTCAAAAAAAGAGCTTCTTGACAAGCTCATCGCCAAGGGCGAAGCTGCGGAAGCCGCTGAATATGCGGCTGACAGACTGGAAGCCCTTGGAATTATAAACGATGGCGAATACGCCCTTATGATAGTGCGTCACTATGCCGCAAAGGGCTACGGTATCGGCAGAATACGAAACGAGCTTTATGCCCGGGGTGTTCCCCGCGACCTGTGGGAGGATGCTCTGTCCCAAATGCCCGACCAGTCGGATACCCTGTCCCATATCGTGGAAAGCAGGCTGCGTGGAAAAGATCCGGACAAAAAGGAGCTTAAAAAGCTTACGGATCATCTTCTCAGACGTGGTTTCTCCTGGGATGAGATAAGGTCTGCATTGGCTGACAGGGTAACCGAAGAATATTAAACAAACCATGGTGCATTGTAACATTTAAAACTTTTCGTCAAAATTCCGGAGTTTCAATGCACCAAAGCCTCCCTTGTGTAAAGGGAGGGGGGACGCCCTCAGGGCGTCTCGGAGGGATTGTGCAGTACAATGTATTTATTCGTTAAATTTGGGGCGAATTCGCAGCATTTTTGTTGACAATCCCTCAGTCAGCCTTGCGGCTGACAGCTCCCTTTGCACAAGGGAGCCTTTATAAATCTCCATACCAACGCAGGTCGCCCCTACAATACAATTCCATGTTTTCGTAAATTGAAAGGAAAAACACCATGGCCAAAATATGTATGATCTCCCTTGGCTGTGCCAAAAATCTTGTAAACAGCGAGCAGATGCTCTGTATGCTGAGTGACGCCGGTCTTGAGCTTGTGGGTGATCCACAGGGTGCTGACGTTGCGATCATCAACACCTGCGGCTTTATCAACGACGCCAAAGTCGAAGCTATCGACTATATCCTGTACATGGGCCAGCTTAAAGAGATGGGTGTTCTTAAAAAGCTCATCGTAACAGGCTGTCTTGCCCAGAGATATGGTGACCAGCTTTTCGAAGAAATGCCCGAAATCGACGCTGTTGTTGGCACAGGCAGTTATAACCAGATAATTCAGGCTGTTGCCGCTGTGCTCCAATCCAATGACAAGTTCGGCTTCTATCAGGATATCAACGCTCCCGAGGAGGAGTGCGGCAGAATTATCACCACAGGCTGCCGTTGGGCATACCTGAAAATTGCCGAAGGCTGTTCAAACAACTGTGCTTACTGCGTAATCCCCTCCATACGAGGCAAATACCGCAGCCGTCCCATGGATGCCATTGTCTCCGAGGCAAAGGCTCTTGTGGCTTCCGGCTACCGTGAGCTTATCGTGGTTGCTCAGGATATCACACGCTACGGCACAGACCTTTACGGCAAGAAATCCCTGTGCAAACTCCTTCGTGAGCTTTGTGCCATCGAGGACCTTAAGTGGATAAGACTTCACTACCTCTACCCCGAAATGGTAGACGATGAGCTTATCTCCCTTGTTGCAGAGGAAGAAAAAATTCTGAAATATCTGGACATCCCAATTCAGCACATCAGCACACCTGTTCTCAAGCGTATGAACCGCCGCGGTACAGGTGACGATATCCGCAATCTCTTTGCAAAGCTGAAGGAGCGTATTCCAAATATCGTTCTCCGCACAAGTATCATTGCCGGTCTCCCGGGTGAGACTGACGAGGATTTTGAAGAGCTGTGCAGCTTCCTGCGTAAGGCTAAAATTCAGCGTGCAGGTGTATTCCCCTATTCTCCCGAGGAAGGTACACCTGCGGCAGAAATGGAACGTCCCGACGAAGATGTTGCAAAACGCCGTGCCGAGCTTCTCTTTGCCGTTCAGTTTGATGTTATGGACGAGTTCAACAACAGCCGCATCGGCACTACAACCACCGTTCTCTGTGAAGGCTTTGACGAGGAAAGCGGCTGCTGGTACGGCCGCAGTTATGCCGAAAGTCCTGATGTTGACGGTCGTGTTCTCTTTACAGGCGAGGATATTGAGCCTGATGAATTCTATGAAGTGCGTATCACCGAGATTAATTGCGGTGAACCTTACGGAGAAAGGGTGTAGGATACATTATGAATCTTCCAAACAAGCTTACAATTCTGAGGGTACTCCTTGTGCCTGTATTTATGCTGGTATTACTTATGGGCTGGTCTAAATACATCGCTCTTGGCATTTTCATTATTGCCAGCCTTACCGACCTTCTGGACGGTCATATTGCCAGAAAGCATAATCTCATCACCGATTTCGGCAAATTCATGGACCCCCTCGCGGACAAGCTTCTTGTCATCTCCGCTATGCTGATCTTCGTTCAGTGGGGTCAGCTTCCGTCCTGGCTTGTTATGACAGTTCTTGCAAGAGAATTTGCTGTTTCCGGTCTCAGAATGATTGCCGCAAGCAAGGGTACAGTTATGGCTGCCGGTATGTCCGGTAAGATCAAAACAGCCGCAACAATGATCTGCATTGTCATCATGCTCACTCCTCTTGCGGATATCGCAATGGTAAACGCCATCTGCGGTCTTATTATCCTTGTTACTACCGTATACTCCGGTGTTGAATATTTTGTTCAGAACGGAAAGGTTCTCAAATAAAGGATATTGACACAAAATCCACCTTATGATAGTATAATGAATTGAATATGACAAACGCTTTGAACGAGAAGAGTAACGACTTTTCGGACGTATCAGAGAAGCTTCGCATCAGCTGAAAGCGAGGCCTGCGTCTTTAGCCGTGAAGTGCGCTCGGGAGCAGGGATTTCGGAAATGTATCCCCGTAAGGCCGCGTTAAGGTCAATGCCGCTGAATGGCGGCTGAGTAATAAGTAAGAGTGGAACCGCGTAACACGCCTCTTGTGTCTTTTTGGCACAGGAGGCTTTTTTGTTCCACCATTCCCCGGAGGTTAATTAATGGCAAATCATCTCACAGAAACTTTAAACGCATATCAGGCTCGTGACCCTGCCGCAAGGTCGCGATTGGAAATATTTTTACTTTATTCCGGCGTTCACGCCATAATCAATCACCGCATCGCTCATTGGTTCTACAACCATAGAATGAAATTCATTGCCCGATTTGTTTCCCAGTGGTCCCGCTTCTGGACAGGTGTTGAAATTCACCCTGCGGCAAAAATCGGCAGGCGACTGGTAATCGACCACGGCATGGGCATAGTAATCGGTGAAACAGCGGAAATCGGCGATGACTGCCTTCTTTATCAGGGCGTTACCCTTGGCGGTACAGGTAAAGACACAGGTAAGCGTCATCCAACATTAGGCAACAATGTAATGGTAGGCTCCGGTGCAAAGGTTCTTGGCCCGTTTACCGTTGGTGACAACAGCCGTATCGCATCAAACGCGGTAGTTCTGAAGGAAATCCCACCGGACAGCACCGCTGTCGGTGTTCCTGCGAGAGTAGTCCGTGTAGCAGGTGAAAAGGTCAATTACGCCGCAGAAGTTGACCAGGTCAACGTACCTGACCCGGTTGCAAACGAGCTTGCAGCTCTCCGCCGTATGGTAGAAGAGCTTGAAAGCAAAATAAATAAGGCATAAATTCGGAGAGAATAAACCTCCCTCTGACGAGGGAGGTGGCACGGCATCAGCCGTGACGGAGGGAGAGATTTTTAAATTATTGCGTTTTTAAGTAAAACAATATCAATGTGTAGTTTTTCTCTCCCTCAGTCGCCTTGCAGCGACAGCTCCCTCATCAGAGGGAGCTTAATGAAACAGATTTAAAATCAATTCACATAATGACACTACTATACTTTTTGAAAGGATCATAAATCATGAAGCTGTTCAATTCCATGACAATGAAGAAGGAAGAATTCATTCCTATCGAAGAAAACAAGGTCAGGATGTATGCCTGCGGTCCTACCGTTTATAACTACATCCACGTAGGCAACGCTCGTCCGATCATCATGTTTGATGTTCTCCGCCGTTACTTTGAATACCGTGGCTATGATGTCACCTTCGTTCAGAACTTCACAGACGTTGACGATAAGATCATCAATAAGGCAAATGAAGAAGGCGTTACATCCCAGGAGATCGCAGAGAAGTACATCGGCGAATACTTTACCGACGCCAAGGGTCTTGGTGTTCGTGAGGCTACCATCCATCCTAAGGCTACCGAAAATATCCAGCAGATCATCAATATCGTAACAACCCTCATCGAAAAGGGCTATGCTTACGAATCTCAGGGTGACGTTTACTACCGCACAAATAAATTCAAAGAATACGGTAAGCTCTCCCATCAGCCTCTGGAAGACCTGCAGGCAGGTGCAAGAATTGACGTTGCTGACATCAAGGAAAATCCAATGGACTTCGCTCTCTGGAAGGCAGCAAAGCCCGGCGAACCATATTGGGAATCCCCATGGGGTAACGGCCGTCCCGGCTGGCATATTGAATGCTCCGCTATGAGTAACCGTTACTTAGGCAAGACTATCGACATCCATTGCGGTGGTCAGGACCTCACCTTCCCTCACCATGAAAATGAGATCGCTCAGTCCGAAGCCGCAAACGGCTGCAAATTCGTAAATTACTGGGTACACAACGGCTTTATCAGCATTGACAACAAGAAGATGAGTAAGTCTCTGGGTAACTTCTTCACAGTTCGTGAAGCAGCAGAAGCTTACGGCTATGATACCATCCGTATGTTCATGCTTATGAGCCATTACAGAAGCCCTCTGAACTACTCCGGCGAGATCCTTATTCAGGCTCAGAATGCTCTTGCCCGTATGAAGAACGCAAGAGAAAACCTTGTTTTCCTTTCTGACAATGGCAGTGACGAATATCTTGATACTGAAAAGGAATTCGCAGCAGGTCTCGGTAAGTACCGTGAACGCTTCATCGAAGCTATGGACGATGACTTCAACACCGCTGACGGCATCTCCGTAATCTTCGAAATGGTAAGAGATATCAACTCCGCAACCGCAACAGGCAACAACCCATCCAAGGGTCTTGCGAAGGATTGCCTTGCTATATTCGACGAACTCAATAATGTTCTCGGCATCGTCTATGCCTCCGCTGATGAAGGCGGCGATGACCTTGAAAAGGAAGTTGAAGCTCTCATTCAGGCACGAAGCGATGCAAAGAAGGCTAAGAATTGGGCAGAAGCTGACAGAATAAGAGATCAGCTCAAGGAAATGGGTATAATCATCACAGATACACCACAGGGTGTAAAGTGGAAAAAAGCTTAAACAGGAGGTCTCGCCCATGAAGCTCATGGTGCTTGACGGCAACAGTATATTAAATCGTGCGTTTTACGGTGTGCGTCCTTTGAACACAAAGGACGGCACGCCTACTAACGCTGTCTACGGTTTTCTGAATATTTTACTTAAGCTTCTTGAGGACGAGAAGCCTGACGGTCTGTGCGTTGCTTTCGACCTTAAAGCTCCCACCTTCCGTCATAAGATGTATGATGGCTACAAGGCTCAGCGTAAGCCCATGCCTGAGGAGCTGGCTATTCAGATGCCTATTATCAAGGATGTCCTCAGTGCCATGAACATCCCTCGTTTAGAGCTTGAAGGCTATGAAGCTGACGATATCATCGGCACTGTGGCAAAAATCTGTCACAATGAGGGTTCAGAGTGTATCATCGTCACAGGCGATAAGGACAGCTTCCAGCTTATCGACGATACCACAAGTGTTCTCCACGTAAAGTCCCGTATGGGCAGAACTGAAACTAAAACCTACACTCCCGATGCATTTCGTGAGGAATATGGCTTTGAGCCGCCTCTTATGGTGGATTTCAAGGCTCTCATGGGTGACCCATCGGATAACATCCCGGGGGTTGCCGGTGTCGGTGAAAAGACAGCTCTCGACCTTGTACGCCGTTACGGTGAAATTAAGAGTATTTACGCAGATGTAGACGCTCTTGAGGTCACACCGTCTGTTAAAAAGAAGCTTACTGCCGGTAAGGACTCAGCACAAATGTCCTACACTTTGGCTGAGATTTTCCGTACCGTTCCTGTGGATTTTAAACCTCAGGATGCAGTACGCCGTCCCGTGGACAACGACAAGCTCTTCGGGCTGTTTCAGGTCCTGGAATTCAATAAGCTCACCCAGCGTCTGGAGCTGACTCCGCCGGAGAGTCATTCCCATAAGTCTCAGGAAACAAAATTTGTTGACTGGGAGATTTGTGCAGATTTTGATGCGGAAGAAGCGCTTTCCAAGGCAAGTGTAGCTGAATTTGTTGCTGTTCGTATAACTCCTGCCTTCGATGCCATTGCTGTCGCATTTGATGAAAAGATCTATTATTTTAACGGCACGGATGATGCTCTTAAAGCTCTGTTCAGCAATAAGGTGAAAAAGGTCGGTCACGACATTAAGGACATCATGAAAAATCTCACCACCATGGGATTTGCGACCGACGGCTGGGTGTTTGACACCGCCCTTGCCGCTTATCTTCTGAACGCAACAGAGAATAACTATGCCCTCCCCCAGCTTGCGGAGGAATATTTGGGTATTGCTCCAACTGAACACGAAGAGGAAGCACAGCTCAGCCTGCTTTCAAACGATGAATTCCAGCGTGAGCTTTGCAGAGAAGCTCAGATACTCTGTCTTTTAAAAACCGAGCTTGAAGCACGCTTAAATGAGTTCAATTTAATTGAGCTGTATACTAAAATCGAGCTTCCAATGTGTTCCGTCCTTTGCGATATGGAAAGGTCAGGCTTTCTTGTTGACAGAAACGCTCTCTCCGAATTTGGTAAAATGCTTTTTGCCGAAATGGAATCTCTTGAAAAGCAGATATATAGCCTTGCCGGAGAGAGTTTTAATATTAATTCTCCGAAACAGTTGGGAGTTATCCTTTTTGAAAAGCTGATGCTCCCTGCTCCCAAGAAAACAAAAACAGGCTGGTCTACCAGTGCTGATGTTCTTGAAAAGCTCCGTGGTAAGCATGAGATAATCGGACTTATCCTCAACTATCGTCAGCTCAGTAAGCTGTACTCCACCTACGCTCAGGGACTTATCCGCTTTATCGGTGCTGATGGCAGAATTCACACCACCTTCCAGATGACCGTCACCGCAACAGGCCGTCTTTCCAGTACAGAGCCTAATCTGCAGAATATCCCCATACGCCGCGAGCTTGGTGGTGAAATTCGCAAAATGTTCGTTGCCCCAGAGGGCCGCGTTTTGGTGGATGCTGACTACAGCCAGATTGAACTTCGCTTACTTGCCCACATCTCTCAGGACAAGACCATGACAGAGGCATTTAAATCCGATATGGACATCCACACCGTTACCGCATCACAGGTATTCGGAACACCTGCAAACGAGGTTACAGCCATTCAGAGAAGCCGAGCTAAAGCCGTAAACTTCGGTATCGTATACGGTATTTCCAAATTCTCTCTATCTCAGGATATCGGCGTATCTGTCGCTGAAGCAGGACGCTATATGGACAGCTACTTGGAAAATTATCACGGTGTTCGTGAGTACATGACAAGCATCGTGGAAAAGGCTAAGGCAGACGGTTATGTCACCACCCTTTTCGGCAGACGTCGTGCTTTACCTGAGCTGTATTCATCCAACCACAATATTCGCTCCTTCGGTGAGCGTGTTGCACTGAATATGCCTGTTCAGGGTACTGCCGCTGATATTATGAAGCTTGCTATGATAAATGTATGGAAGCGTCTTAATGCTGAAAAATTGGATGCAAAGCTGATTTTACAGGTCCACGATGAACTGATAGTTGAATGTGCTGAAAGCGAAGCGGACAAGGTTTCAATGGTCCTTCGTGAGGAAATGGAAAACGCCGCTAACCTTTCTGTACCGCTGACTGTTGACGTTAACAGAGGAAGAAGCTGGTATGATGCAAAATAGTGTAAAAATTCTTCCTGTAAACGAAGCTCATCTCCCCAAAATCGTGGAATTGGAGCAGGCGATTTTTTCTCTTCCCTGGAGTATAGACAGCTTCAGGTCTGAGATGGAAAGCCCCGACAGTCATTTTACCGCCGCCGTTTTGGATGGTGAAGTGGTGGGATTTTGTGTTCTCCACCTTTTCGATGACGAGGGTGAGGTTTTCAATATTGCCGTGGCAAGGGAACACCGTGGCAAAAAATATGGTGATATACTTTTAAGTGAAGCTTTGGGCTTTGCAGACGGCAGTGGTATTAACCGCATTTTCCTTGAGGTTCGCAAGTCAAATCTCCCTGCCATCGGTCTGTATACCAAACACGGCTTTGAGATTTTGGGTATCAGAAAAAATTACTATGATGAACCCACAGAAGATGCTATAATAATGCAAAGGACAAAAAACTTTTAAATATCTAAAATTATGTAATTGCGAGAGCCGCTTGCGGCTCGTGGCAATCTTTCTAAAAGGACTCCATTTGAAGCCCAGTGAAACGGGTTCAAATGGAAAAGGAGGAACAGCGGAGTGTGAGAGCTTTCCTGCTTGCAGGTAAGCGAGCTTAACGCAGCTTGTGACGATGCTCACACGTCGCTACGCTCCTCGGAATGACAGGTTTGTTTCATAACAAACCAAAGAAAGGACTGCAAATATGCTTATTTTAGCTTTTGAATCATCCTGCGACGAGACCGCTGCAGCCGTCACTTTAGACGGTCGAACTGTCCTTGCAGATGAAATATATTCTCAGGCGGATATGCACGCCATTTACGGCGGTGTTGTGCCTGAAATTGCCTCCCGAAATCATATAACTGTCATCTCCAAGCTGGCTGACAGTGCTTTGAAAAAAGCCGGTATAACCAAAAAAGATCTGGATGCCATCGCTGTAACCTATGCTCCGGGTCTTATCGGTGCACTCCTTGTTGGTGTAAACTTTGCAAAAGGTGCGGCTCAGAGTCTTGGTATCCCTCTTATCCCCGTTCACCATATAAGAGGTCACATTGCCGCAAATTACATAGCCTATCCGGAGCTTAAGCCTCCTTTCCTTGCTCTTGTAATTTCCGGCGGTCACAGCCTTATTGTGGACGTCCGTGGCTACACCGATATGCGTATCGTTGGTACAACACGTGACGATGCGGCCGGCGAATGTTTCGATAAGGCGGCAAGAGTTTTGGGTCTTGGCTACCCTGGCGGCAGACCTATGGATATTTTGGCTCAGACCGGTGACGATACCTTCTATAACCTGCCTCGTGCTAAGGTAGACGGAAACCCATACGATATGTCCTTCTCAGGTCTTAAGACAGCGGTTGTAAACACGGTTCACAATGCTCGTCAGAAGGGTGAAGCACTGGATGAGCCATCCTTAGCGGCTTCCTTTGCCGCCGCTGTAAGTGATACTCTCGTTCCAAGAGCCATGGCTGCAGCAAGAGAACTGGGCTATGACAACATCGTTGTAGCAGGCGGTGTAGCCGCAAACTCCCGCATAAGAGCAGACTTTGAAAAGGCAGCGGCTCGTGATGGCAAAAAGCTCTTCGTTCCGCCACTGTCCCTTTGCGGTGATAACGGTGCTATGATCGGCTGTCAGGCTTACTATGAGTATCTTGCCGGTGTTAGAGCGGGCAGCGACCTTAATGCCTATGCTACAATGGAAATTGATAAGGCTTTGTATTAATATTCACAGCGGTGATGGAAAACCATTACCGCTTTTTCCTTTCTTTAACCTTAACATATTCATTGACAAATCGACATTTATATGAAATAATGCTATCATGGTAGTTTTTTGTACGCTTGAAAAAAACAAAATAGTAAAGGAGAAAAAGAAATGGAAAAAATCTTCAAGCTTAAGCAAAACGGCACTAACGTGCGTACCGAAATCGTGGCAGGTCTTACCACATTCATGACAATGGCATACATCATTGCTCTGAATCCAAACCTGCTGACTAATTTCGACACCGGTTCCCCACTCTGGAACGGCGTTTTCATGGCAACCTGTATCGCATCAGCAGTCGGTATGTTCTGCATGGCGTTCCTCGCAAACAAGCCTTTCGCAATGGCTCCGGGCATGGGTCTTAACAGCTTCTTTGCTGTTGTTGTTGGTAACATCGCAGGCCTCACAGGTCTCAGCTATGTTGCATCCTTCCAGGCAGCTCTCTGCATCATTCTCATCGAAGGCTTCATTTTCATCATTCTCTCTATCTTCAATATCAGAGATAAGATCGTTGATGCTATCCCACTTGGTGTTCGTCTTGGTATCGCTCCTGCTATCGGTATCATGCTTATGAACATCGGTCTTGGCTCCAACGCAGGCATCTATGCTGCAGGCAACGACTTTGTATCTCCTTTCTATGTACTCCGTGACTTCTTCGGTACTCTTACTCCAAGCGTACTTCAGGGCAGCATGGGCGAAGCCGGTTACACAGAAATGATCGTAACCGTTGCAACAATGTTCATCGGTCTCTTCGTTATCATCGCTCTTGCTCAGCGCAAGGTTAAGGGCGCTGTTCTTTGGGGCATGCTGGTAGCTTCCGTTGTAAACTGGGCTTGCCAGTTCATCTTCCTTGGCGTTAACCCATTCGCATCCCTGGCAACCGCATCCTTCGTTCCACCTGTAGCTGACATGGTTGAAACCACATTCTTTAAGTTCAACTGGGCAGGTCTTATGGAAATGGGCTGGTTCACAGTTATCACACTCATCGTTACATTCTGCATGATCGATATGTTCGATACTATCGGCACACTGGTTGGTACAGCTTCCAGAGCAGGCATGGTTGACGAAGAAGGCAATATGCCAAAGATGAAGGAAGCTCTCCTCTCCGACGCTGTTGGTACAGTTGTTGGTGCTTGCACAGGTACTTCCACAGTTACCACCTTCGTTGAATCCGCTTCCGGCGTTGAAGCAGGCGGCCGTACAGGTCTTACCGCTCTTGTAACAGGTGTCCTGTTCCTTGCTTGTATGTTCATCGCTCCAATCGCAGCTATCATTCCTCCTGCTGCTACCTCCGCAGCTCTTATCTACGTTGGCATTCTGATGCTCATGGGTCTTAAGAAGGTTAACTTCGACAAGATTGAAGAAATGGTTCCTGTAGCTCTCATGCTCATCGCAATGCCGGTTTCCGGCTCCATCGGCCACGCAATCGGTCTCGGCCTTATCGCTTACACAATCATTAAGGTTCTCGAAGGTAAGCCAAAGGATGTTTCTATCCTTACATACGTTATCTCCGCAATCTTCCTTATCAAGTTCTTCCTGGTTGTGTAATTTAGTTTAAGAGTTAACAAGGGTGTCGAAAAATCGACACCCTTGTTTTTTTATTATTCATTCTTATTTTTATTATGAATAGCATTTAAAGATAACTCACCCGCAAGCTTAAACAAAGCATCAGCCATTACTTGCTCTACAGGTATGCCTCCTGCTGTTTCTCCAATTCGTCTGTAAAACTCATAGATAACACTATCAATTCTTATTGTTATCTCTTTCATCATATCTCACCTCCACACACCGATAATAACATAATTTCTTGTTTTACGCAAGTGCGTATACGCACTTGCGATTATGCAGATATTATGTTTTTGAGGTGATTGTAATGGCAGTAAAAGAAGCTGTTGTTAAAAGATTTGCAGAAATTTGTACACAGCGTGGCATAAAGTATAATGAACTTGCAACTATTTCCGGAGTTACTCCTTCAACCGTCTATAGTATGATGGATGAAAGCCGCAAGGACGTTTCAATAATTACTATCAAAAAGCTATGTGATGGGCTTGAAATCACTCTGGGCAATTTTTTCTCTACAACTGATTTTGATACACTGGAGCAGGAAATAGAATAAATTGCATACTTCAACGTCAATAAATGGAAAAGCGGCAATCTGCCACCCAAAGAATTCAGGTATTAACGGGAGGCTAATAGCCTCCCATACACATCTCCTATCAAAGATTTATTAATTCCTTATTGACATATATGATATGATTTACAAAAAGCAACAAGGAGATATCCCCCCATGAAACTTGACTATATCCATCACATTGCCATAATCGCTTCTGATTATGAGAAAGCAAAGGATTTCTATGTAAACAAATTGGAGCTGCCTGTTATCAGAGAGCTTTACCGTGAAGTAATTGGCGACTGGAAAATCGACTTACAGCTTGCCGATGGCATTGAGTTGGAATTATTTGTTAAACCCAACGCACCCTCACGCGTTAACCGTCCGGAGGCTTTGGGACTCAGGCATCTTGCTTTTGCGGTACAGGATGTACGTGCCGCCGCAAACTGGCTTGCAGCTAAAGGCATCGAATGTGAGCCTATCCGCATTGACCCTGTCACAAACCGTGAGATGACCTTTTTCTTTGATCCTGATGGTTTGCCGATGGAACTTCATGGTTGATTTACATTATTTTCGGCAGGAGCAAGCCCCTGCCCTACATAGCGCTATACACAAAAAAGTTGGGGTTCTTTTCAGAACCCCAACTAATATTTTACTTAGTTAGCCTTATTTAATGAACAGGCTGATGAGATTGAACTGGTTGAAGAGTGGTACAGCAACCAGGGAAACAGTGCTCATGATCTTGATAAGGATATCGAGGGATGGACCAACTGTATCCTTAAGTGGGTCACCGACTGTGTCACCGACAACGCTGGACTTATGGGCTCTGGAGCCCTTACCGCTGCCTTCAATAGCACCTGTTTCAATGTACTTCTTGGCATTATCCCATGTGCCGCCTGCGTTACCTGTGAAGATAGCCAGCATGATAGCGGAAAGAGTGCCGCCCATGAGAACGCCTGCTACGAACCAAGGGCCAAAGAGGAAGCCGGAAGCAAGTGGGAATACGATGCTCATGATAGCAGGAACACGCATTTCCTGGAGAGCGCCGTGGGAGGAAATCTCGATACAGGTTCTGTAATCAGGCTTTTCTTCACCGGTAAGGATGCCTGGCTTTTCCTTGAACTGACGGCGAACTTCGTTAACCATCTTCTTTGCAGCCTTTGCAACAGCGTCGATGAGCATACCGGAGAAGAGGTATGGGAGAGCAGCACCAACAAGAGCACCTGCAAGTGTCAGAGGGTCGATAATGTTCATTGCAACATTTTCAAGTGTGATAGCTTCGCCGCTGAAGGAGAAGATATAGGAGATCATAAGACCGAGAGTTGCAAATGCAGCAGAGCCGATTGCAAAGCCCTTACCGATAGCAGCAGTTGTGTTGCCAACGGAGTCCAGCTCATCGGTGATAGCACGAACCTTAGGTTCAAGACGGCTCATTTCAGCGATACCGCCTGCATTGTCGGAAATTGGACCGTATGTATCAACGCTAACTGTGATACCAACGAAAGACAGCATACCAACACCGGCCATTGCAACACCAAAGAAGCCGCCTGTGTAGTAAGCGATAGCAAGAGTTCCGGCAAGAACAAACAGAGGAGCCATACAGGACTTCATGCCGATAGCCATACCCTGAGTGATCGTGAGAGCTGCACCGTCTTCAGCAGCGTGGGCAACGAGACGGGTTGGATTGTAGTCATAGCTTGTGTAATATTCAGCAAATACGCCGATAAGAATACCGGAGGCAACGCCTAAAGCAGCAGCTGCCCATGGAGACCATGCACCAAGAGTGAAGCCCATGTTCTGCATAACAGCAGCATCTAC
The DNA here is from genome assembly GCA_015067795.1 of Oscillospiraceae bacterium. GTDB lineage: Bacteria > Bacillota > Clostridia > Oscillospirales > Oscillospiraceae > SIG495. The sequence goes on along the minus strand of SVLU01000024.1, from coordinate 5,911 downwards.
ATCCTTGAAAATTACCAGTGTAGCAACAAGACCAAAAACAACAGTCAGACCGGCAGACAGCCAGGTTGCAAAGTTAAGTTCCTTATGTGGGTTTTCAGATGCCTTCTTAATAAGAAGGAAGAGAACACCGATAACACAGGAAACAAGACCGATAGTAACGAAAATAAGTGGATAGTAGAAAAGCTTATCCAGAATTTCAAAAGGAACGTTTGCACCCTTCAGTACAACAAATACGCCCAGCATAACAGCGGAAGCAATAGAACCTACGAAGGATTCAAGAAGGTCACTGCCAAGACCTGCAACGTCACCTACGTTATCGCCAACGTTGTCAGCGATTGTAGCAGGGTTACGTGGGTCATCTTCAGGGATAGTCGCCTCTGTCTTACCGACAAGGTCAGCACCCATGTCAGCAGCCTTGGTATAGATACCGCCGCCGATACGGCTGAACATTGCGATAAAGGAACAGCCAAGAGCATAACCTGAAAGGCACTGTGTAAACGGAGTGTAAGAAATACCAAGCCAGTTTGTAGCGTTGTTCTGAATTGCCTCTGCTTCCATATAGCCCAGACCCTTGCCGAACACAACGTAGATAATTACCATACCTACAAGAGCAAAAGCAGCAACGCTGAGACCCATAACACTGCCGCCGCGGAATGCAACCTTGAGAGTTTCACCAAGCTTCTTGGTGGTACGGGCAGCATTGGAAACACGGACGTTTGCATAGGTTGCAACCTTCATGCCGATATAACCTGCAATAGCACTCATGCAAGCACCAAGCACAAAACAAACAGCCTGTTCCCAGCAGACAAGCACACCGAGCACACCTGCAACGATGGCAGCTACGATTGCGATAATTTTGTACTCATAGTTGATAAAAGCATTTGCGCCAATACGGATCGCTTCAGCGATCTCGCTCATTCTTTCGGTACCCTCATCCATTCTCTTGATCTTGTAATAGTTGTGGGCAACGAAACCGATTGTTGCTAAAGCGACAACAATAACGGCAATAAGGATAACGTCCATTCTTGCATACTCCTCTCAAAACTGTGAAATTCCGTATAACGGATGAATATTGTGCTTTTCTCATCCGTTTCCGTCAAACACACCGTTTGCACTCCTCTAACGGTAAAATCTGATAAAACTCAGAGAAAACTGCCAAATCTGACCTCATTTTTAATATGAACACCAAATTTCAGCAGGATATATTATATTCCAAATTTTTGCAAATTTCAATTCGCAGTATAACCAAATTAATCCTGTTTTTTATGAATATTTTATCATTTTTGCTTGCATAAATATTGCTTCGTTTCATTTTAGCTGTAAAATTTTGTAAACTTTGTGTTAAAAGCTGATATAACCATATAAATCAGCTTGCTTTTTTGTTGCATTTGCCTTTTTTGCACTCTATGCATAGTTCTATGGAAATATTCTCAAAATTCGTGCATAAATAAACGCAGGCATTGGATTATACCTGCGTTTATCCATAAGCTTATTCATTTCACGTCCAAAAAGCTGTTCATATCCTCGGCTTCGTTTTCGGTAAGGATATAGTATCCGTCATAAAAGCTGATAGTGCACACAGACGGACGGAAGTTCATATAAAACTCAAAGCCACGGTCTGTGGTAATGGTCACCACCCGCTCACCTTCACCCCACAGGGCATGAGCCTTGTCGTAATCCTCGGTATCGCTTTCATAGTATGTCACTTCATTACCGTCGGTATCGGTATAGGTTACAGCCTTCGGTGGGTTTTCCTGAGCTTCACGGTATATCATACTTCCGGAAGCTTCATCGTAGTATACATCATCATTTCCGTAGGTATCATACCACAACTGAGCAAAAAGCTTTTCATGCTCCTTAAGACCTATATTCTCCTTGCCTGCCATTATACTGCATATGGCATTTATGGTATCCCTGTCGGTTATCTCCATCACCTGCTTCCAATCACCGGTCTGAACGGTTACCCTTGTCACCGACTGAGGCATATTATATGCTTCCAAAACAAAATCAGAGCTTTTTCCAATCTCATTTTCTAAAACCATACCGGATGCTGTGTAGAAGCTGTATTTCCCTTCAGCTTCGACTATACAAACAGAATCGTATTCGGGATACTTCGCAAAGCGGTAAACCGAGGCTCCCACCAGGCTTTCGTCACCGCAAGCCTCAACAGACCCCATCAGCTCACCAAGGTCCGCTTCTGTGATTTTGTATGTGTTCTCCTCAGTAAGGCCCACAGCATCCTCAGGGACAAGACCGTAACGAATACGCTCATCAAAGGAAATCGGGAAATATGTACAGTCGTTCATGGTAAAGCCGTATGCCACATCAGCCACTACCGTTTCCTCGTCAGCAGGTGCAGGTTCATCTGAGCTCTGCAGTAAATAAGAACCGCCAACCATCGCGGCAACACAGGCAACTGCCGCAAGCCATTTCACCCAGGGCTTCAGTTCCTTTTTCTTTTTTCCGGGTGCAGCTTCCTTTATATATTTCTCACTGACTTTTTCCATTATATTTACTTTTTTCTGTTCCTTCATATCGAAACACCCTCCTTTTCCAAAAGTGCTGTCAGCTCTTGCCTTGTACTGTGCAGGGCAATTTTACTGCCGCTATCAATTATCCAACCTTATAATAATACAGACGGAAAACACTTCGGTCATATTGCAGCCATTATCATATTATAACACGATATTCAAAAAAAGCCACGGACAGAAATCTGTCCGCGGCAAAAAACTCAGATATTCAACTATTGATTTATTTCCAGTCAAAACCTACAAGACCCATAATGTAAATTACGAGAACTGCAACAGGAACTAAATAGCAGAAGATAGGCTTCATCCAATTCTTAACCTTAAGGCCTTTGCCGGTGTTAGCCTCAGCAACGAAGTTATCCCAGCCCCAGCCATAACGCTTGCTGCAGCAGAATGCCACGAAGATGAGAGAACCAATGGGCAGGAGGTTTGTGGAAACAATGAAATCCCAGAAGTCGAGCCAAGCAGTACCATCAGCGAATGGCTGGAAGGTGAATACGCTGTAACCGAGAGCTGTTGTTGTGGAGATAAGTGCCATGCCGATACCACAGACAACAGCACCCTTTGGACGACTCCAACCTGTGAGTTCACGAACACAGGCAAGGATGTTTTCAAATACAGCGAGAATAGTTGACATGGAAGCAAATACCATGAAAAGGAAGAATACTGTACCCCATATTCTGCCGCCTTCCATGTTATTGAAAACTGTTGCCATTGTATTGAAGAGCAGACCAGGACCGGCACCAACCTCCAGGTCGTATGTAAAGCAAGCCGGGAAGATAATGAGACCTGCTGTGATAGCAACAAAACTGTCAAGAGCAATAACGTTCACGGATTCACCAAGGAGAGCGCGTTCCTTTTCTATATAGCTGCCAAAAATAGCCATAGAACCCATACCGAGACTAAGGGTGAAGAAGGCCTGATTCATAGCGCCAACGATAACACTTGGGGTTATCTTTGAGAAATCCGGAACCAGATAGAACTTGAGACCTTCACCTGCACCGGAAAGTGTTACACTGTGGACAGCCAGTACAATCATAAGGAACAGCAGTGCAAGCATCATGTACTTTGTAACACGTTCAAGACCACCCTGGAGATTGAAGCTGAGGATAACAAAGCCCAAAACCACTACAATGATCATGAAAACCATATTTACCGTTGGATTACTGATCATAGCATCGAATGTCAGTTCAGCAGACTGACCGATAAGGAACTTATAGAAGTAATACAGAATCCAACCGGAAACTACGGTGTAGAATGCCATAAGACAAATGTTGCCTAACAGAGCCAGATATCCGTGGAAATGCCATTTCTGACCGGGCTTCTGGAGCTTCTGATACATACCAACAGGGCTTGCCTGGGAAGCTCGACCGAGGGAAAATTCCATAACCATAACCGGAAGACCAAGAAGCAGCAGGCAGATAATATAAATAAGTACAAAGCCACCGCCGCCATTCTGTCCCGCCATCCATGGGAACTTCCAAACATTGCCGCAACCGATAGCACAACCGGCACTCAGCAGTATAAAGCCAAGTCTGGATGATAAGCGTTCACGTTCTTTCATAAATACACTCCTCTTTTTTAAGTCAACACATTATACCAATACATATTCTGAAAGTCAAAGTTGATTATGACAAAAAATTTAATCTAACAAGCATTTTTTTGGTTTGCTTAAACCAAAATCAGGGAAATGCGGAACAGAATTGAGGTAAAAGTAAGTAAAAGCAGTGTGTCGGGTCTGCTCGACAAATTGTAATTTTAAGAGTTCTGTTGTGCCATACAAAACCACGCAACAGCATCAAATACTTGCCAAGAACGACCACCGTTGTTCATAAGGGTATTAATGAACGTTTCTGTTTTATCAAGAATTATTTTTCTAACAAAAAAATGATTCATCGCTCCCATATACAGGTATCCCCAATCCTCAGGAAAATCAATCTCTCCACCAAACAGATACGGCGGTATTAGACCGCCACGACTGTCAAAATACTCTAACACGGGAATTTTTTCAATTACGGCATCTAAATCCAGATTATCATAGACGTAATTCCCGTAAAAAACTTTAACACACTGTTGTGAACAATATAGAATTTCTACCGCTCCCGCGACTCCTTGTGCCCCGCCATCAGCATAATGTACTGCCAAAATGTTATCTGCTACAAGTTCGTTTGGATTTTCAAGGCTTGCAACTTCAAATTTCAGTAATTGATTTTCTCTCAGATGGAGGAATTCAGCAACCAAAAACTTCTCATCCCCCGTGCGAAAAATAATGTTTGAATACATTTTTATCTCCTTTTTTATTATTTAAACTACAAGCTTCATTAATTAAACAGATTATAATACAAAACTATGAATATTTCTACTGAATGAAAAACCTCTATTGTCCTGGCAGACAAAAGAGGTTTCTTTCGTACTAAAGAGTAACCAAACGGAGCAGAATTGAGGTAAGCGTAAGTAAAAGTATGCTTATACGCTCTGTTCGATAAATCGGAATTTGTTTATCTTTCCACCACAACTGTAAGCAATACCAAATCATCATCACCCATATTAAAAATACTATGCTTTGAACCCTTTTTGCAGATATGACAACATCCTGCTGTAAGCATTTCTTCAACACCATCACACATTGCTTTACCTGAACCGGATAACACATAATTTATATCGTCGCTTGTTTCATGGCAATGAGTTCCGATAGAACCGCCTTTATGAATTGCACAGTGGATAACCTTTCCTCCGTTATCCACAAACAGTTTTGCGGTCATCATACCAGTCCCGTTGTTCATGCAAGGAGTGGTTATTTCTTTTTCTTGGTTAAAATTAATAAGCATAATACACCCCATTAAATCTTATTTATCAAACTGATCATAGCATAATTTGTTAAATATTGCTACGCAATATGAAATAGTCCTTCGGATTATGAAATATTTTGCCTTGGCGGCAAAATGTAAAATAAATCCACCCGCGACCGCATTCTTTTCTCTCTTCTCTTTTATCTTTTCTCTGGAAACGACAATTTTTAGTGAAGAGTGAATAATGAAAAATGAATAGTGAAAAGTACAAAAAGAAACGACAATCTCCTGACGGAAATTGTCGTTTCTTTTTGCGAAAGAGCGACTAAAAGGTGTATGTGTGGGGGTAAAACGACCAAAAGTAGTGTGGCTGCGCTGTTCGACAAACAAGAATTTACTTGATTTCTACATTCTCAACCTTGACCTTGAACATAATGAAATGTTCCATACCGACAGCTCCAAATCTTTGCTGCAAGATTGGACATTCTTCGAGCATTCTCTGCTTTAAGTCTTTATCATCACATTCTGCTGCAAGTCCAGTAACTCTAATCCATTCTCTTGATGTAGGTTTCTTTGCAACAATCTGTATGTGTT
>SVLU01000048.1 GCA_015067795.1 Oscillospiraceae bacterium | reverse complement strand
CTGTACTACCTATATCTTGATGACCACGATTTAGACTTAATAGCATGGCCAGATGCGCAAGACCTTGAGGGCGAGATGGGAAAGCACATTACGGACCATTTTAATCTCGGTAAATGAAACACATTTACATTTAATAGATAGACACCACTTCCAATTTGTTGAACGGTGCAAGTACAATACTTTTACGCTTTTTTACCTCAATTCTGCTCCGTTTAGGTAGTCTTTCGCAGAAAAGAACCCACATTTGTCTACGACAAGTGTGGGTTCTTTTCAACTAAGTGTGCCTTGCGGCACGAGAAGCGATGCTTCGCATCGTGAAGTTGCTGCGCAGTGAAGTGCCTGCGGGCGTGAGTGGATTTATTTCATTTCACATTCGGTGGCACACCGAATATTTCACAATGACCGCAGGTCATTATTTCACATCCGAAGGATATTTCACTTTAATCCTACCGAAGACTATGGTATAATTCGCTTTAGAAAGGCGGTGTTAACATGGCTGAATCGAAACTTCGGGAACTTTCAACGGTGAACGGCAATTCGTTGAATTTAGTGCTGATCGATCCGGACGTATTAGCGTCAGAGGCAAGTTAAGCTCAAGCGGTCGCAGAGGATTTGTTCAGGAGCTATCTTTTGAAAACTGTATCGATCAAGCATACTTACCTGATTTTATCAAAAATCTGTCTTTGCTTCGCAAATGTGGGCAAATTTTATTTCACATTATGCCGCTAAGGCAAAATATTTCATAATCCAAAGGATTATTTCATATTGCGTAGCAAAATTTCACTAATTATGATATAATAAGTTCGACAAATATGAACTCGTAAGGAGAGGAATTCTGTATGTATAAAAGAATCGTTGAAGAGTTCAGAAATCACCCGAGGGACGTACATACTGTTCCGACTAATTCCAGACCATATATGTGGTTTTATGTTTTTGTCGATAAAGATAAAATATATATCGAACCCGGTCATCACAACTTTCCTAAAAGTAATGTTAAGAAAAGACTTCTGTCTGAAAAGGAATGTAATGATATTTTAGCGATATATCACAGACGCTTGGCAGGTGAACGGGTATATGATGAAGCTAAAGACTGTACACACTCTCAGGTATACTGGTATGGAATATTTTCTGATATGAATTTATAATAACAAGTTCCTGTTTATAAGATCTTTTGCATCAGGCACCTGCTTTTGCAGGTGCTTTTTTGCGTTCCCCACCGTAATATTTTCCCTAAAATTTTCATATCCTCAAATAAAAGAATTGGAGGGGACCGGAATGAAGAAGATCATCTGCTTTATACTCACAATATTACTCTTAAGCGGAAACGCCTTTGCATCGGAGGCGGAATACGACTTTGAAACAGACAGCGGAGATGTTAGTGCGGCGATATTTGAGGAGTCCGAGGCGGTTACAGGGGAGATAAGCGTTTCCGCACCGTCGGCTATCCTGATGGAAAAGGAAACCGGAACGGTGATTTTTGAAAAGGAAGCCGATAAGCTTATGCAGCCTGCAAGTGTAACCAAGGTAATGACCATACTTCTCATCGTGGAAGCGGTGGAAAACGGCACAATAACTCTTGATGACACCGTAACCGTCAGTGCTTATGCCGCGAGCATGGGCGGCTCACAGGTTTTCCTTGAGGAAGGGGAGAGCATGACGGTCAGGGATATGCTCAAATCCATCGTTGTATCCTCGGCAAACGACGCGGCCGTAGCAATGGCAGAGCATCTTGCGGGAGCAGAAAGTGCCTTTGTAAGCATGATGAACAACAGAGCCTCGGAGCTTGGCATGGAAAACACCACCTTCTGCAACTGCACAGGACTTCTCGACCAGGCAGAGCACCTGACCACCGCGAGGGATATTGCGATAATGTCCCGGGAGCTTATCCGTCACGACTGGATAAAGGAGTACACAACCATCTGGATGGACACCATCAGAAACGGCGAGTTTGGTCTGTCCAATACAAACAAGCTGGTGCGGTATTACGAGGGGGCAACGGGGCTTAAAACAGGCTTCACCTCCACGGCAATGTACTGCCTTTCCGCAACGGCGGAGCGGGAGGGAGTGGAGTTCATAGCTGTTGTCATGGGCTGTGAAACATCAACCGACCGTTTTGAAAGTGCAAAAACCCTGTTAAGCTATGGCTTTTCAAACTTCTCTCTTGTATCTCCAACTCCTGACGAGGTCATGATGCCTGTTCCTGTGGATATGGGCAAAGCCGACACCGTACAGCCTGAGCTAAGTGCTTCCGAAAAGCTCCTGGTTGCCAAAGCTCAGGTATCTCAGATTACAAGAGAAGTGGAGCTTTGCGACCGGGTGAAAGCGCCGGTATCAGAGGGGGATGTTCTTGGGAAGCTTACGGTTAAGGCAGAGGGAGAGACGTTAGTTGAGATGCCCATTGTGGCAGGGCATAGTGTTGAAAGGCTGAGCCTGGGAGATGTGTTTTTATCACTTGTAAATGAGTTTCTGTTTGGGAAATGTTAATAAATTTTGGGTTGAAGTTTAACTGATTTTGTGTTAAATTATAGGTAAGCTATAAAAAGGAGCGTAGCACTATGGTCAAAGTAATTATGGATCACCAGGGCAGCGGTAAGACAAAGAATATTGTCCAGCTGGTTAACGAAGCTGTTAAAGACGCTCGTGGTGATATTGTTTGTATTGAAAGAAAAGCTGAACTCACATACGATGTTTCCCACAGAGTCCGCCTTGTTCAGGCAAGCAGAATCGGTGGCTTCGGTAGTGTTGATTTTTTCAAGGGTTTCATTTGCGGTATCGTTGAAGGCAACCACGATATTACTCAGATTTTTATTGACGGTCTTACAAAATTCGTTGACGGCTTCACCATCAGAGAGCTGGAAAGCTTCCTGGATTGGTGCGAAGCTCTGGGTGAGAGAGAAAGAATTAAGTTCACCATCTCCATCAGCCAGAACGCCGATCTTGCAACACCTGAGATCAAGAAGTATTTTTAATTGAGTCATGACCTCCGGCTAAGCCGGAGGCTTGATTAAGCCCTAGAAGGGCATTTTACTGGCGGGCATCTAAAGACGCACTGAATATTCTTTCGATTGCATTGATTGCTCCGCCGCCCGTAAACGGGCACTTACGCTTCTTTCCGGGCTTGTACTAACTTGCTAAATTGCTTGTTAGTAGCTCGCTTCGCTCGATGCTTGAAGCTAAAGCTTTTTTACGGGGTACCTCCACCGGCATAGCCGGTGGTTTCCCTAACCAATGA
>SVLU01000002.1 GCA_015067795.1 Oscillospiraceae bacterium | reverse complement strand
CCCCTTAAGGGGCAGCCCGAAAAAGCAATGCGGTCGTCAAACTTTTCGGGCCCCTTGAGGGGCACTTGCCAGTAAAAAGCCCTTCTAGGGCTTAATCAAGCCTCCGGCTTAGCCGGAGGTTTTGACTCAAATTAAATCTTATGTCAGTAGCCCGGACTTGTGACAAGCATCAAAATTAAAAGAATTACAATACCGACAGGTATAAAACCAATTACAATATTGAAGATGGACATTATTAGTGCCCCTATTGCTAAACCGCTGTTCTCATTTCTTTTCTTTGCTTTTTTCAGTATATGCAGTCCGATAAAGCCGGTAAATATTCCGGCAAATGCCGTTATGCCGAGAATGAATGATAATACTTGATATGAAATAAAAGAAATCGGCAGTTGGATTGGAGGAACATTTATAATAATAAAATATAATACAGTAAAGATTGTTTGTATTAATTCTAAAACAAACGCTTTTTTACTATAATTATTATTTAATTCAGGTTTCATCTACTTCAACCTTTCCGTATCAAGGTAAAAGGATATTTCTCCGCAGCGTGGACATACGGCAACCTTTGGCTTACCTATCCTTTTCGGAAAAAGCTTCTTCTCATCGGTTGCCACTACAATACCGTTTGCCGCACCCTCGATCTTTATATCATAATTCTCCATCATAGCTGTTCCGCATCTCACACAAGTTCTCATTACAGTACCTCATAGTCTGATATTCAAAATCTTTTCTTCAAAACTCTTCCTGAATTCTTTGTACTTATTATTGACGATTTCAATAACTCTGTCAAGACCCTCGCACAAGCTTATCATTTCTTCCGCAATTTCTTTTTCATTATAGGTACTGATATGTACATTACTTAATACGGCGTGACAGGATGTAATGAAATTTATGTCAGAATATATAATTACAATTTTCGGTATCACTTCAAGACGCATTTCAAGCTCCACAAGCTGATTGAATGCATCAACACGCATTTTATAAAGGCCCTCTCTGTACCGCTGTGCCTCTATTCTCTCCTGCCGCAAATCATATTCACTTTTGAACAGTACATCTGCAGCTGTAATTTGGGGAGCGCTTTTTGTATAGTATAATATGTACTCAGCGTTTTTTCTTGCCTTATTGGCCAAATCTGCTGTGCTTTTAAAAACTGATTTATGAAACCGCAGCAGCTTAAGCTCTTCATCCATTTTCGCTAACTGCTCAGCTTCAGGATGTTCAGAAGCAATAATAGCTTCAAATTTTTCAGTATAAGCCTCATCCAATTCCTTTTCGCACTTACTGATAATTCCTATCTCATTCTGGGCCTCAGCAATACATCCATCAATATCATTTAACTGATAGACTGCTGTATTGTATTTCCTTCTCAGCTCACGAACTTTGTCCTGAATGTCATAAAGCTCCTGATCGAATTTCCCTCTTAGATTTAAGAAAAATGTGGAGAGTCCACCCTTTTGAAGCTCATTTTCTCGTTTTTCAGCCTGTTCAAGCTCAATTTCAAGATTCATTTTCTGCCTGTTTATGGGACCGCGTGAAATACTTAGCTCTCTCAGCTTTTCATTGACTTCGTCCTTTCTGCTTATCTGATGTAATAATCCCGGAAGTCTGTCGTTATCAAATGCCATACCTTACCCCTTAAATGTCGGTATTTATTACCATAACTTCAAATTCTTCATAAGCTGATGAGTATTTCTTCTCTACTGTTTCGTATACCTTAGATATTCTATCCTCCATGGCATCGCAATCAGTGCCATATATTTTTAAGAATGTATGGTCTTTAGAAGAAATGGTGCGATTAAACCATCTGTCAGCAAATCTCTTATAATAGTCAAGGCCATCATATTTCTCAACTATTTCATACACACCCTCTACGGCAGTTTTTAAATTTCGTGATCTTGAAGGTAAAGCCTCACGCAATATAGTAAGATTTCCATAATACTGCTGGTACTCATCAGAATCGCTGCTTGTTCCTGCAATTTGTGCGGAATAATAAATTATGTTCTTTGTGTTGCTTGCAACATCACGACAAGCCCGCATTGCTTCATCCAAAGCTTTCATTTCAGCCTTTAAGGCTTTAGCCTGATTATCAAGACTTCTGATCTTAACGGATAACGGAAGTCCTGCATTGGTAATAAAATCTAATTTTGCATTAAATGCCTGAGCAAACTCTATTTCAGAGTTCATAATTGTTCTGTATTCATGTTCAGTTCGTGCTATCTCATCATCAATAAGTGCAAGCTCCTGTGCCGCTTTGTTATACTTATCATTGGCAAGACGATATTCAGCATACTCCTGATCGTGTTTGGCTTCATATTTACCTGTAATATTGTAGAACAGAGATGCTATTCCCGGTTTTTCAAGCCTTTCCAAATCAGCCTTTTCCGATTCCATAAACCGCTCAAGCTTTAAAACCTGTGATCTTACTTCATATCTTTTGGAATTAAGCTTTCTGAGCTTATCTGTAAGATAATCCTTTCTTTCGGTCTTTTCTTTTAAGAGAACTAAACCCTCGTTATCAAATGCCACAGATGCTTCCCCCTTGCATTTTATAAGCTCAGATTATCATTATCTGATGCCTGTGTCAATATTTGACATCTTAATTTAAAAACACTATAATACTGTAAGACTGAACTATTTGGAGATAGCTATGGCAAATATTATTGAGATAACCGACTTTAACGCACCTGAGCTGGACGTATACGCCCGTCTTACTGAGGTTCAGCTTCTAAATCGAGAGCATCCTGAAAATGGAATATTTATTGCTGAAAGTCCAAAAGTTATTGAGCGGGCTTTGGACGCAGGTTATGAGCCTGTTTCGATATTGGTGGAACGCAAACACATCGAAACACAGGCTCGGGATATTATCGCAAGGTGCGGTGATATTCCGGTTTTTGCGGCGGAATTTGATGTTCTCACTCAGCTTACAGGCTTTAAGCTCACCCGCGGTATGCTTTGTGCTATGCAACGTCCGATGCTCAAAACCATAGAAGAAGTGTGTTCAGGTGCAAGAAGAATAGCTATTTTAGAAAATGTTATGAATCCTACGAATGTTGGAGCTATTTTTCGCTCTGCAGCAGCCCTGGGCATGGATGCGGTACTTCTCACTCCCGCAAGCAGTAATCCACTTTACAGGCGTGCAATCAGAGTCAGTATGGGAACTGTATTCCAGATACCATGGACGTTTATAGGCTCAGAGGACGCAGAATGGCCTCAGCCTGCAATTGGAAGGCTTCGTGAATTAGGATTTAAAACTGCGGCAATGGCTCTCAGCGAAGACTCAGTCTCCATTAAAGACCCTTGCCTGAATGATATAGATAAGCTTGCAATTATTATGGGTACCGAGGGCGAAGGTCTTGCTTCGTGCACCATTTCCGACTGCGACTACACAGTAAAGATACCTATGTATCACGGTGTTGACTCTCTTAATGTTGCGGCGGCAAGTGCAGTTGCTTTTTACCAGCTTGGTATTAATTAAAAAATAAATCGTACACTTTTTGGAGTGTACGATTTATTATTTATAAAGCTTTGAATTCCTCGGTAATCTTAACTGCGGCAGAGGTGCCTATTCTCTCAGCACCGGCCTCTACCATTGCCAGACAGGTCTTTAAATCACGAATACCGCCTGCGGCTTTGACCTTAACGGCATCTCCGACTATGCTCTTCATCAGCTTAACATCTTCAAGTGCTGCACCTCCTGTGCCGAAGCCCGTAGAGGTCTTGATAAAATCAGGCTTCATCTCAAGGGCAATTTCACAAAGAATTCTCTTTTCAGCATCGGTGAGATAGCAGTTTTCAAAAATGACCTTGCTTATAACATTATTTTCTTTGCAAACCGCAACGATTTGACGCATTTCCTCACGGATGTAGTCATAATCCCCCATCTTCAACCTGCCGATATTGATAACATAGTCGATCTCATCCGCACCGTTTTCGATGGCGTCTCTTGTCTCATAAACCTTGGCTTCAATGGTGGTCTGACCAAGCGGAAAGCTGATTGCCGCACCAACATGAACGTCAGTACCCTTGAGAAGCTCTTTGCAGAGTTTAGTCTGGACAGAGTTAATGGCAACCATTGCAAAGCCGTATTCCCTTGCCTCAGCACACAGCTTTTTCATATCGGCATCAACAGCATAAGCCGCAAGACAAGTGTGATCGAATAATTTAACAAGCTTTTCGAGAGTCATAATACCGCTCCTGTTTCTAAATTCTTAAATATCAACGCCAAGTAATTTCTTTGCAAGAACACCAACAACGAAGGAAACAACAGCAACGCCGATGCTGATAACTGCCATTTCAAGGAAGTGGGACTTGAAAGGCTGATCCTGTGCAACGGAAATGTAATAGGTAAATCCTGCGATAATGAGAACAACAGCAATAAGCATACAGACAAGAGCTGCTATATACTGAGCAGTTGGGAATATCAGATACGGTGCTATGAGGATAATTACCGTAAGGAGATATGCGATGCCTGTGTATGTACAGGATTTTAAAGCGTCTGTACGTCCCTCGCTTCGTGCGGCGAGGAATTCGCTGGAAGCCATGGAAAATGTTGCGGAAATACCGATAATAAGACCGGAAAGAGCGATAAGTCTCGTATTCTGCATTGCAAAGGTGAAGCCGGCAAGGCTGCCGGTAAGCTCAACAAGAGCATCGTTTAAACCAAGGACCATACTGCCAACGTACTGCAGGCGTTCTTCATCAAGCATACCCAGGAGAGCCTTTTCATGCTCCTCTTCCTGTTCGCGGATGGCTGTGCTTTCCTCAACCTCAGATGCAAGAAGCTCATATTCCTCCTGAGCAAGCTCTTCGCCACGCTCCATGAGCTTAACGGCAAATGTGAAGCCAAGAATTCTTGCCATCAGAGAGTACCAGAATATTTTTCTCTTATTAGGCTTAAGCTCTTTATTTGAATAGGACTTCCAAATCTGATAGTGAGCGTATTCCTCACGAGCCAGGCGAAGCAGAGTCTGCTTATTCTCTTCTCCTTTAGCAAAACGAGCTATGCGTTCATAGATTATGCTTTCAGTAAGCTCGTTGTGCTGCATTTTCATTATCAGCTCCATAGCTTTCTGAGATATACTCTTTGCCACAATGAGTTCCCCTTTCATGTTTTCATTTGCTAATATAATATCACAACAAATGGAAATTGCAATAATTTGATGGTCATTGTCCCATTACTTTTGCTAAATAGGAGTTATTATAGGAAGCGTCGTTGGAAACTTCCTTTATGATTTTTATTTCCTTTGGAAATACAATATCCGCATTCTCGTGGGTAAGCTCGATCTCTAAAACTGCCTTATCATCCCAGAATGGGAACACATCAAGCTCGAAATACTGGTTTTCGTGGACTAAGCAGTATCTGTTTTTTGAGATCGTGTATTTTTTATCAGTAACCGTTAACAGCTTCGTGTATTCATCCCTGGAAAGGCGTTTTTCAACCTCGATGCGTTTGATATCAGAAATCTTATGCTTTATCGTTTGAATATAGATATAGCTACCGTCAACGCCACGCTGTCTTATACGAATATGAGCACCGGCATTGCTTTCAAGATAAGTCTGAGATATCTCTACACGCTTACAGAAAGGATTGCTTTCAAGCCATTTGATGTCAGGGTATTCAATCAGGAACTTTCTTTCAATTTCAAGGGGCTCCGGCTCGCCAAGGAAAAAGCGGATTTCATCAATTAGATGCTTCATCTTTTCCTCAAATGCTGGAGCACAGGCAATCACACGCAGATGGGGATGTCCTGCCCATGCTGAGATAAGCTTATCATCAATAGCTGCCGCTTCCATAGCTGTTTCTCTTCTTGCGGTGTTGTTTCGGGTAGTATAAAATTCTTCTGAACCCTTTGCTGCAGATACAAGATGGAAAACAGCATCATAGCTGTCGCGAAGCTCAACTTCATTCAGCCCTACAAGCTTCATTGCATCCTCAAATTCAGCTTCGCTCAAATATGCTTTATTATCCATAGTGCCGCG
This sequence comes from Oscillospiraceae bacterium, assembly GCA_015067795.1. GTDB lineage: Bacteria > Bacillota > Clostridia > Oscillospirales > Oscillospiraceae > SIG495. The sequence continues at coordinate 108,445 of SVLU01000002.1, read as the reverse complement.
ATCGCACACAATGAGAACCTTTTCTGCCTCCATTGTATAAGCGGCCTTTTCAAATACCTTTTCCTTTTCGAGCTGCAGTTTAAGCTGACACTTCTGATATTCAGCGACAGTACCGCAGGTCCAGGGTGCTACACCGCCTGTAATAAGCTCAGTTGCAGTTTCGTGAACAAGGAGAACAGTATAACCCAGATTGGTAAAAGCGTTCTCAATCCAACTCATTGCAGCAGATTTACCTGCACACGGTCCGCCTGTAATTACGATTTTTGTTATATCCATTTGCTACTCCCCGAATTATTATCTAACAGCAGAGAACGACACACAGGTCGTTCCCTACATTTATGATGCCGCAATCATCGCAATAATAGAAAATATAATCAAACAGACTATTGTCAACACAGAGCTCACACTTGCAGCAACAGTAGCCTCTTCTTTTGTCTTACCAAGTCCTGCTGATAAGTAGCTTCCCGGTAACGCACAGTAAAGCAGAATTGCCCATCTTGTTTCAGCGTCAACAGACGGAACAAGACACAAGACAGCCTGGATAATTAAACAAAAAATCGCGAACATAACTAAATGAATACCACATAATTCAAATATATGCCTGCGGTTTTCTTTTCCCAAAGAAAAGTTGTACCCAACACAGAATAATATTACCGCACTTACCGGCTGAGCAATAAAGCCGGTAATCTCTGTGATAATAACACCTATTCCAATATCGTTCAAAACACGCATTGCACCCGACAGATTAAGCACTATACCTAAAATGCTCATCAAAAGCAGTGGTGACTGAAATACTTTCTTAAGTACATAACCAACGGATGGATTTTTACCTGTGTCAGCTGACAAGATTGCAATTATCGGAATTGCAACGATACTCTGTGCTAAATCCAATACCCCAATTTTGTATGTATATGCAGCTCCAAATAATGCTATAAACAGTGGAATACCTAACATTCCTGACTCTTGTGCCGAAAAAATCATTGGAAGATTGTGATATGGATATTTTCTCTTTCTGGCTCTGAATGCCCATAAAGCGCTTAATAATACAAGCGGTATTACGAGCGTCATAGCAGTTACCGATTCCATACCGAAATCGCCGGTCAGACAAGAATTAAATAATACACATGGTACACAGAATGTCATTACAAGCTTCTGAAGTCCCTTAATCCCCTCTTCCGAGATTGTATTCTTTTTCTTGGCCAACACGCCCAATGATATGGTTACAAAAATTGGCAGAATAATTTCTAAAACTTTGATTATATTATTCATACCTGCCTCCAAATTCTAATTATTGGAACTTATTATAGCATATGTAGAAATAAAATAACAGGGGCAAACCGCCCCTCAGACTGTCAAAAAAAGTATAAAACTTGTCATTGCGAGATCCAAAAGGGATCGTGGCAATCTTAAAAAAGTATCTAAAATATTCAAAAACGTAAAGTTTCTGCAACTATTTCAGATAAGATTTCCACGTCGCTTCGCTCCTCGGAATGACAGAGATGGGTTCTTTGACACGCTCAGGGGCAAATGCCCCTGTTAAAATTCTTATCTGAGAGCCTTGAAATCTATTCCTGCTTTTCTTGCTTGACTACACAGGTCTTTTGTTTGCAATTTGTATTCTTTACCATTTTTGATAAAATGAGTTCCGCATTGTCTGAACTCAAAGGATACATTTTTACGAATACATTGTTTTCTGATATCAAGTGCCCAATCATAATCAAACGGTCGTGCACAATAATCCGACTCCCCACCGACAACTACAAGTTCAATATTATCAAGATACGGTTCAATATGTATTTTTTCAAGCAACGGTTGTGCAGTAATACATTTGTGCTTTATCGGAAGTGATTCAAATAATGATAATCTTTTATCTGCATTTTTTTGAGTTTCAACAGTACAGCACACAACAACATTCTCATATCCATCTCCCCAATCGTCAGGGACACAATCTGCAAACCTTTCTATTCGTTTAGTGAGAAAAAGAAAAGTACAATCTTGTCGCTCTTTTATCATATTCCAGCACTCTTTACGCCATACGTCTGCTTCTTCTATCAGAAAATCTGTTGAAAAGCAAAGATAAACTATCCCTGCTTTCATTTTGTAGTTTCCGTTTTTTAACTGCTCAATAGGTTTGTAATAATCTTTTGTTTTTACAATGTCGTTTGTATTAACACCACGTTTAGCATCGCCTTTGTGTATATAGCAATGCAGACATCCTTCACTGCATTTTTTACAACCTCGCCATGGATTCCACATAGCCATAATAAATACTTCTCCAAGTTCAAGTTTGTTTAACTGATTGTATCACAGAATCGCAGTAAAAGACAGGGGTATTTGCCACTGGATATGTATGATTTTAGAAACTTTTTGCCGTGTTAGTCGGCTACTACAACAAGGCAAGTAATGCTTTTTAAAATATACAAAGAAGGGCTTCTCGCAGTTAAAACTGTATCCTTTTATTTTCATACCATTATCGCCTTTTCTTTTATCATATCACTGGGCGGTGAAATTGGCAAAAAAGCGGGCGGCTGGTAGCCGCCCCTACGTATAGAATATTTGATTTCGGTTAAATGGGCGGTAACCTGACACCCATTAGGCCGCTGCATCTATCATATTTTCTATAAAAATCCCATAACCCTTGGTTGGTTCATTGATCAAAACATGAGTTACTGCACCAATAAATTTTCCATCCTGAATTATCGGACTGCCGCTCATGCCCTGAACTATACCGCCGGTATTTTCCAATAGTCTTTCATCTGTGACGGTAATCATCATATCCTTACCGTCTGTGACTATTCCCGAAAAAATCCTGCTAACCTCGATAGTATATTCCCGAAGCTCTCCGTCTATGGCATCTGATAATATTACCGCTTCCCCTGTCTTTATTTCACTTTCCTCTGCTGTTGGGTATGCATTGCGGTTTTCTGTTATCTTGCTTGATGTTATATCTCCGAAAATACCATGCTCGGTATTGACGGTTATATTGCCGTAAACTGTGGCGAAATCGGGTACTCCCTGAAGCTGCCCCGGGTCACCTGGTTTACCCATGACTATCTCCGATAAATAAGCATTTGTTATCTCGCCATCCCTTAACGGAAGCATCACCCCGGTATCACAGTCCGTTATTGAATGACCAAGAGCACCATAAGAGTTTGAAATTGGATCGTAATAGGTTATAGTCCCTATACCGTTAACACAATCCCTTAGCCATACACCGATTTTACCGTCTTTTGGTGTCACTTCAAAATCCAAACAACGTCCTGAACGCTCCACGGTTACTATCGCTTTATCATTACAGCTATCCAATATTTCGCTTATATCTGCCGCAAATTCAACATCCCGGTCGTTTATATCTACAATGATATCCCCTGCCTTAAGACCGGCCTCCTCAGCAGCAGAGCCGTCATCGGTGTCTATCACCATTGCACCGTCTGTAACCGCAGTTATACCAACCACATTACCCATGGGAATAAGTGATTCAGGAAGCTCAGCGGCATAGGCTCTGACGGGAATTGCTGACAGCATAAAAAGCGAAAACATGATAATGCTTTTTCGTACAGCCTTTATCTTAAATCCCCCTTTCTGTTTTTACATCTTTAATATATCCCGAAAAACAGGAGGAATTATGGCAAATTATTTCACATTTCCCTTGTAAAATAATGTCCGATGCACTAAAGTATTAACTTTTAAACGTATCATATACTTTCGGCCACTTATCCGTAAAAGTCTTTCATCAATTTTGATTATCTGCCATATATTTGTAATATCATCTGATCTTATTTGGAGGAAAAGTATGGCAGTTTTTGAAACACTTCGCACAGGCTCCCGCGGTCCCTTAGTTGAGATGGCTCAGCTTGGGTTGCAGAGAGCGGGTTTTTATCAGGGCAATATTGACGGTGTATTTGGAAGAATTACCGCAGAAGCCGCAAGACGTTTTCAGCAATCAAATAATCTCACCCCCGATGGAGTTATAGGACCGAGAACCTGGGAGACTCTGACTCCCTGGCTTACAGGCTTTCGTTATCATATAATTCGTCAGGGTGATACCCTTTACAGAATTTCCCAAAGATATGACAGTTCAATTACTGCAATAGAAACAGCAAATCCCAATATTGACCCAATGAATTTACGTGTGGGAAGCAGGCTTGCGATACCACTTGATTTTAATGTTGTTCCAACTAACATCAGCTTTACAAGTTTTCTTCTTGAGCTGACCTTACAGGGGCTGAAAGCAAGATATCCGTTTATAAATATTTCCGTTGCCGGTCGTAGCGTTATGGGAAAGCCACTTTATTATGTACAGATAGGAAGCGGCAACAATCAGGTATTTTACAATGGATCTCATCACGCAAACGAATGGATCACAACTACCGTTTTAATGAAATTTATTGAGGACTATGCAAAGGCTTATGCTAACGACAGCGAGATTTTCAATACCTCAGCGGAAGAGCTTTTTAATACTGCTTCTCTATATATAATACCTATGGTTAATCCTGACGGAGTTGATCTGGTAACCGGACTTCTTAACTCAGGAAGCTTTTATAACGATGCTCTTTCAATTTCCGCCGATTATCCCGGTATTCCCTTTCCAAACGGATGGAAAGCGAATATAAACGGTATTGACACAAATCTCCAGTACCCTGCAGGCTGGGAAACAGCAAGAGAGATTAAATTTGCTCAGGGGTTTGTTTCACCTGCACCTCGTGATTTTGTTGGTAACGCGCCTCTTGAAGCACCTGAAAGCAGAGCCGTTTATGAATTCACAAGGCTGCGTAATTTTTCAATTACTCTTTCATATCACACTCAGGGTGAGGTTATTTTCTGGAAATATCTTGATTATCTGCCTGAAAATTCATTTGAAATTGCACAGCAGTTTGGTGATGTAAGCGGCTATCTTGTGGAGGAAACACCCTCAGAGTCGGGCTATGCCGGATATAAGGATTGGTTTATTATGACCTATAACCGCCCGTCATATACCATAGAAGCGGGAAAAGGTGTATCTCCCCTGCCCTTATCACAGTTTAACGAGATATACAATGATAATATTGGAATTTTAGTGCTCGGTCTTACTGTAACTGCATAATCGAAAGCTCGGTCAATTATAAATGACCGAGCTTTTTATTATTTATCTGCAAGATATGTCAAAATCTCAGCGGCGTTTGTATCGGGCTTTACCTTGGGCATAACCTTTTCAATAACGCCACTTTCGTCAATAATATATGTTGTACGCACAACACCCATGCTTACCTTGCCGTAATTCTTCTTTTCCTTCCATACATCATAGCCCTGGATTGCCTGAAGCTCGGGGTCGGAAAGAAGGATAAAGGGCAGATTATGCTTTTCAGCAAACTTCAAGTGAGATGCAACTGAATCCTTGCTTATGCCGATAACAACAACATCCATTGTCTTGAATTCATCATAGCTACGGGCAAAAGCACAGGCCTGACGGGTGCAGCCGGGAGTGTTGTCTCTTGGATAGAAATAAAGAACTATCTTCTTTCCAAGAAAATCGGAAAGGCTAATCTGTTCACCGCTTTTATCAAGCAGAGTAAAATTCGGTGCTATTGTTCCAACTTCTAACATAGTTGTTCTCCTTTTCAAATTAATGAAACAGCTCCCTTTTATACGGGAGCTGTATGTATTTAACTCAAAACCTTACCCAAAACTCTGAATTCATCGTTATATGAAACATTTATGGGTAAATATGACGCATTAACGGAAATAAGCTGAACGCCGTTTTCCCGGCTCAGAAGCTTGCAGTAAACTTCGCCATTGAGAATAAAAATGCCACATTCGCCATTTTCCAAAGTCTGCTGCTGTTTGATATAAATAATCTCACCATCGGCAAATCTGGGCATCATACTGTCGCCCCTTACTCTGACGGCAAAGCTTGCAGATTCAGCGGCTGTGTCATCAGCTTCGATAAGCTCATAATCGGAGCTGTCAAGAAGCTGACCTGTACCGGCAGAAACAGGAAGATTATAGAGCGGAATAGTTCTGACTATCTTTTCCTGCTTCTTTATAAGTGAGAATTCGCTGTCGTTTTCAAGAAGTCTGATATACTCAAAAACACGCTTCTTTCCTGCTTCGTTGAGGTTAGCAGTTAAACCGGACTCGCCACAAAAGACAGAAAGAATATCGTGAACATTATAGAATTTGCATAACAGTATAAGCTGTTCACCGCTGGGCATGGTCTCTCCCCTTTCCCAGTTGGAAACGGCTCTCTGTGTAACAGGACAGCCGTTTGCAGAGAGAAAGGATGCGGTTTTGGTCTGGGAACAGCCTTTGCTCTTGCGGAGCTTTTTAAGGGTTTCGCCTATGTTCATTATCACAGCTCCTGTTCCTTCATTATCTCGGCAAAAAGCTCGTTGAGGCGGTCTGTTTTTCCCTTGAGATACAGATATCCGAAAAGAGCCTCAAGACCTGTTGCGGCATGATACTCGTCAAGGCTTGCTCTCTGAGGTACGGAATTTACATGAGCGTTTCTGCCTCTTCTGAATACATCCCGTTCCTCTTCGGTGAACATATCAAAGAGCTTTTTTACCGCCTTGGCCTGTGCAGGTGCGGAAACATAGGTTATCGCCGCAGAGTGGAGACCGCGGGATGTGCATTTTCCATGGATACAAAGCCATGAACGCACCATAAGCTCAAAAACAGCATCACCCAAATGAGCAAGACCGAGATTGGATATCTTCCTTATTTCATCTTCATAAAAATCAATATTGAAATAATCTGTCATAAAAAACCTTTTATTCAGGGCGTCAACTATAAAATTGACGCCCTGAAATTACAATTTATTTAAAATACTTAACTGCAGAACGGAACATACCCATATCATAGTTTGCAGGTACATTCTTATACAGATAGGAGTCATAACGCTCTGCATGACCCATCTTGCCGAATACACGACCGTCAGGAGAAGTGATACCCTCGATAGCACATACGGAGTCATTTGGATTAAACTGAACCTTGCTTGTTGGGTTGCCGGAAAGATCAACATACTGAGTTGCTATCTGGCCGTTTTCAGCTAATTTCATAACATGATCCATATTAGCAAGGAAGCGTCCTTCACCGTGGGAAATTGGTACGGAATAGATGTCACCAACATTTGTTTCCATGAGCCATGGAGACTTGTTGGAAGCTACTCTGATGCGAACGATCTTGGACTGATGTCTGCCGATGGTGTTGAATGTAAGGGTTGGGCAGTTTTCATCGGTGTCAATGATCTCACCGTAAGGTACAAGACCGAGCTTGATAAGAGCCTGGAAGCCATTGCAGATACCGCCCATAAGACCGTCACGGTTCTTGAGAAGCTCGTTAACGCCATCGCTTACTGTCTGATTGCGGAAGAAAGCGGTAATAAACTTACCGGAGCCGTCAGGTTCGTCACCGCCGGAGAAGCCACCGGGGATAAATACGATGTTAGCATCCTTAAGACGGCGTGCAAAGTAGTCAGCAGAGTCCTTAATGGAAGCTGCGGTCAGGTTGTTGATAACGATTATCTCTGTTTCAGCACCGGCATCACGCAGTGCCTTTGCTGTATCATATTCGCAGTTTGTGCCGGGGAATACAGGGATAAGAGCAAGAGGCTTTGCTGTCTTAATTGCAGGGCTTTCCCAAGAGGCTGCCTTATATTCAAATGCAGGGATTTCTCTCTCCTCCTGCTCGATGTTGCAGGAATATACAGGTTCAAGCTTTCCTTCATAAACATCGGAAACAGCCTTGAGTGTGAGCTTTTCTGCACCGTAAGCGATAGCAAGCTCTTCTGTGGTTTCACCGAGAACAGTACCGACATCAACGTCTTCGCTGAGTTCTACAACAAAGGAACCGTAGCTATAACCGAAGATCTCGTCAAGTGTGAGATTATCTGCATACTTGAAACCAATGTCATTACCAAAGCACATCTTCATAACTGCTTCAGCAACACCGCCGTAGGTTGGTGTGTAAACTGCAAGAGCCTTGCCGGATGCTGTCAGCTCATTGATAGTATTATAGACAGTCTTAACGGAGTCAATAACAGGGAGACCGTCGTTGTCATATTCAGGACGAATCCAAGCTACCTTATGACCTGCACCCTTGAATTCAGGAGTTACAACCTCACTTGCGTCACCTGTTGTTACAGCGAAGGAAACGAGAGTTGGAGGAACGTCAAGATCCTCAAAGCTACCGCTCATGGAGTCCTTGCCGCCGATAGCAGCAGCACCAAGACCTACCTGAGCCTTTAATGCACCAAGGAGAGCTGCAAATGGCTTGCCCCAACGCTTTGGTTCCTTAACAGGCTTTTCAAAGTATTCCTGGAATGTGAGGTAAATATCCTCATAAGAAGCACCTGCTGCGATGAGCTTGGAAACAGACTCAACAACTGCAAGATAAGCGGAGTGATATGGGCTCTTTTCTGCGATGAAAGGATTGTAGCCCCATGCCATGAAGGAACAGGTATTGGTATGCCCCTTTTCAACGGAGATCTTATTAACCATTGTCTGGCTTGGAGTGATCTGATTTTTGCCGCCGAATGGCATCATAACTGTGCCCGCACCGATAGTGGAGTCGAAACGCTCGGAAAGACCACGCTTGGAGCATACATTCAGATCACCTGCAAGAGCGGTATATTCATCAGTAAAGCTGCCGCTGACCTTCTTTGCAAAGGAAGCAGGAGCGGTGGTTTCAACAGTAATGTGCTTTTCAGCACCGTTTGTGTTAAGGAATTCTCTGGAAATGTCAACGATCTTGTTATCATTCCAGTACATAACGAGTCTTGGTTCCGCTGTAACCTTTGCAACTACTGTTGCTTCGAGGTTTTCGCTGAAAGCAAGCTCTTTAAATCTTTCTTCGTCCTCAGCCGCGATACATACAGCCATACGTTCCTGAGATTCGCTGATGGCAAGCTCAGTACCGTCAAGACCTTCATACTTCTTTGGAACCTTGTTCAGGTCGATCTCCAAACCGTCAGCAAGCTCACCGATAGCAACGGAAACGCCGCCTGCACCAAAGTCGTTGCAGCGCTTGATCATAAGGGAAACTTCCTTATTTCTGAAAAGACGCTGAAGCTTTCTTTCCTCAGGAGCATTACCCTTCTGCACCTCTGCACCGCAGGATTCAAGTGATTCAACAGTGTGGGACTTGGAGGAGCCTGTTGCACCGCCGCAGCCGTCACGACCAGTACGGCCACCGAGAAGAATGATAATATCGCCCGGAGCAGGACGTTCGCGTCTTACGTTTTCAGCAGGAGCAGCACCGATAACAGCGCCGATTTCCATACGCTTTGCGGCATAACCGTCATGGTAAAGCTCATCAACCTGACCTGTTGCAAGACCGATCTGGTTACCGTAGGAGCTGTAACCAGCAGCCGCAGTTGTAACGAGCTTTCTCTGTGGAAGCTTACCCTTGATGGTTTCGCTTACAGGTCTCAGAGGGTCAGCAGCACCTGTAACACGCATAGCGGTGTAAACATAGCTTCTGCCGGAAAGAGGGTCACGAATAGCACCGCCGATACAGGTTGCAGCACCACCGAAAGGTTCGATTTCAGTTGGATGGTTGTGAGTTTCGTTCTTAAAGAGCAGGAGCCAATCCTGTTCTTCACCGTCAACAACAGCCTTCATCTTAACTGTGCAGGCGTTGATTTCTTCGGATTCGTCAAGTTTAGTGAGAATACCGTCTGCCTTCAGCTTCTTTGCCGCAATAGTACCCATATCCATAAGGGTAATTGGCTTTGTTCTGCCAAGAGACTTGCGGATATCAAGATAGTATTCATAAGCCTTCTGAAGACCTTCATCCTCAAAGGTTACGTTGTCAATAATTGTATTAAAGGTTGTGTGTCTGCAATGGTCGGACCAGTATGTATCTATCATCTTAAGCTCTGTGATAGATGGGTCACGGTTTTCTGCCTTAAAGTAATCCTGACAGAAACGGACATCATCAGCATCCATTGCAAGACCAAATTCCTTAATGAGCTTGTCTGCATCCTGCTCATCACGGAAGCCTTCAAGAGTTCTTACGGTTGTAGGAACATCGTATTCAGTTACAAGAGTTTCAAAAGCATCGAGGGTTGCTTCACGGCTTTCAACCGGGTTAATGAGATGCTTCTTGATTTCGGCAATCTCTTCTGCACTCAGGTCACCATACAGAGCATAGACCTTAGCTGTGCGTACCAGTGGACGGTCACCCTGGAAGATGATCTGAATACACTGAGCAGCGGAGTCAGCGCGCTGGTCAAACTGTCCCGGGAGATATTCAACAGCAAATACAACAGTATCCTTGAGGTCATCAAGATCGTAGGAAACTATATCAAGCTGAGGTTCGGAGAAAACAGCCTTTACGCTGTAATCAAACATGGACTTCTCAAGATTTTCAACGTCATATCTGTTTAAAAGTCGAAGATCTGTAAGAGAAGTGATACCTAAAAAGTCACGAATGTCGCTCTTTATAGATGCTGCTTCGTGAGCAAGTGCCTGCTTCTTTTCAACATATACACGATAAACCATATTCGTTTCATCCTTTCATAAAGAAATATGGACAATTTACATTTAATTTCCTGATCTTGTCATTCCGAGGAGCGTAGCGACGTGGGAATCTTTCGCATAAGATTGCCACGGCCCTTCAGGACTCGCAATGACAGTCTGTAAAAGACTGACCAAAATTATTTTGCAGCTAAAGCTCTTTTACCAATGTCTTTTCTGTAATATGCGTTTTCAAATGTAACACGTTCAACCTGAGAATAGGACTTTGCTATTGCCTTTTCAAGGTTTTCTGCAACTGCTGTAACACCAAGAACACGACCGCCGGAGGTAACAAGCTTGCCGTCAGCTATCTTACCGCCTGCAACATAACATTCAGCTTCGAGATCAGCAGGAATTACGATCTCATAGCCTGTCTGATACTTGCCCGGATAACCGTTGGATGCCATTACTACACAAGCAGCAGCACCGTCCATGAATTCAACAGGAACGCTTGCAAGCTCGCCCTTGCTTACTGCCATCATGATGGTCAGAAGATCGCTCTTAAGCATTGGGAGAACTACCTGAGTTTCAGGATCACCGAAACGGCAGTTATATTCGATAACCTTTGGGCCCTTTGGAGTAATCATAAGTCCAAAATACAGACAGCCCTTAAAGGTTCTGTTTTCTGCATTCATAGCATTCATTGTTGGAATGAAGATGGTGTCCATACATTCCTTTGCTATATCTGCAGTATAATAAGGGTTTGGAGCGATAGTACCCATACCGCCTGTGTTCAGACCCTGGTCGTTATCCAAAGCTCTCTTATGGTCCATGGAGGATACCATTGGTATCATAGTCTTACCGTCAGTAAAGGCAAGGACGGAAACCTCAGGACCTGTCAGGAATTCTTCGATAACTACTCTGCTGCCGCTTTCACCGAAGATCTTGTCCTCCATCATGGAACGGACAGCATCCTTGGCTTCGTCACGGGTCTGGGCGATAATAACGCCCTTACCGAGAGCAAGACCGTCAGCCTTGATTACTGTTGGTATCGGAGCTGTTTCCAGATAAAGGAGTGCCTTGTCCATTTCTGTGAATACTTCGTATTCAGCAGTTGGGATGTTATACTTCTTCATAAGGTCCTTGGAGAAAACCTTACTGCCTTCAATAATTGCGGCAGCCTTGTTAGGGCCGAAGCATGGTACGCCGATTGCTTCAAGAGCATCAACCATACCAAGAACCAGTGGATCATCAGGAGCAACAACAGCAAAATCAATGCCGTTTTCTTTAGCAAAATTTACTACACCCTCAATATCCTTAGCACCGATGCTTACACATTCAGCATCAGCGGCAATACCGCCATTGCCGGGAAGAGCATAGAGCTTTTCAATATCAGTATTCTTTTTAAGAGACTTGATGATGGCGTGCTCTCTTCCGCCGCCGCCTACTACCATAACCTTCATTAGATTATACCCCGTTCTTTAAGAATTCTTTTTGATACCATTTCAGCAGCCTCAGGAAGAAGCTTCCATTCAGCCTGTTCCATAACACGTCGCTGAAGAATTTCGGGAGTATCGCCCTCTTCGATATATACTGCCTTCTGAGCGATGATCTCACCGCCGTCAGGGATTTCGTTTACAAAATGTACTGTTGCGCCTGTGACCTTAACGCCATACTTAAGCGCTTCTTCATGAACTCTCAGTCCGTAATAGCCTTTACCGCAGAAGCTTGGTATAAGAGCAGGATGTACATTGATAATTCTGTTTGGATAGCGGGAAGTAAAATTCTCGCTTAAAATACTCATAAAGCCGGCGAGGATTATAAAGTCGATATTATATTCATCAAGAGATTCGATAATCTTAGCTTCAAAGGCTTCCTGAGAGCCAAGCTCCTTCTTAAAAGCTACAACACCGTCAATGCCTGCTTTTTCTGCTCTTGTGAGAGCGTAAGCACCGGGATTAGAAGCGACGACTAAAACAATTTCACCGCTTTTAATAATACCACTCTGCTGTGCATCAATAAGAGCCTGGAGATTTGTACCACCGCCGGAAACAAACACGGCGATCCTTGCTTTTACATCAGGCATACGCCTTCTCCTTCCACGGTTTCACCCATGATATAAGCGTCCTCACCGTTTGCGTTGAGAACACGAACAGCTTCGTCAGCCTGATCAGCAGGAACAACAATGCTCATACCAACACCCATATTAAAGGTATTGTACATATCACGTTCAGGAATATTGCCGGTCTTAGCAATAAGGTCAAAGATCGGAAGAGTCTTAAGAGCACTCTTTTCGATCTTAACGCCGATACCCTCAGGAAGGCTTCTTGGAATATTTTCATAGAAGCCGCCACCGGTGATATGGGAAATAGCCTTTACATTAACTGCATCAAGAAGAGCAAGAACAGGCTTAACGTAAATCTTAGTAGGAGTGATAAGAGTTTCACCAATACCCTTGCCGCCAAGCTCAGCCACAGGGCTTGTGATATCGCTGTTTTCAACGTCAAATACACGGCGAACAAGAGAGAAGCCGTTGGAATGAACACCGGAGGATGGAAGAGCGATAACCGCGTCCCCTGCCTTAACTGTGGAGGAGTCAATAATCTTATCTCTGTCAACTACGCCAACAGCAAAGCCTGCAAGGTCGTATTCCTTTTCATCATAGAAGCCTGGCATTTCAGCAGTTTCACCGCCAACAAGAGCAGCACCGGACTGAACACAGCCTTCAGCAACACCGGAAACGATCTCCGCAATGCGTTCAGGAACATTCTTGCCACAAGCAATATAATCCAGGAACAGCAGAGGCTTTGCCCCTGCACATATGATATCATTTACACACATCGCAACGCAGTCGATGCCAACTGTATCATGCTTATCCAGGAGGAAAGCCAGCTTAAGCTTAGTACCGACACCGTCAGTACCGCTGACGAGAACAGGCTTGGAAATGCCTGTAAGATCAAGACCAAAAAGTCCGCCAAAACCGCCAATACCGGAGAGAACACCTGAAGTAGTAGTTCTCTTGATGTGCTGCTTCATAAGCTCAACCGCCTTGTAACCTGCGGTTATATCAACACCTGCTGCAGCGTAGCTGCCGGAATATGAATCCTTCATTTTTTTGACTTTCCTTTCAATTATTAATTAAAATCTATATAGCCATAGTTTATTACATTATATCATGTTTCGCGTTTTTACGTCAATCCACTATATTGTTATAATTTATATTTATAGTCAAAAATTCTATGTGCATTATTGAAAGTATTAAGTAAAGAGGTGACATTCCCTGTACCGAAAGCAAAAAAACAATGCGAGGCTCTGTGCAAGCCTCGCAATTAAGAATATTAAGTGTTTTTGTTATCCGACCACTTCAAACAGGAACTGTTCCCACTGGGTATTCCCTACCCAGCCGGAGCTTTCCCAGCATGATCTGATAGCTTCGGAATAGTATTTGAGCTTTGCCTGCAAATGGGAGCTTTCAAAGTATTCTGCTGTATACGCATCGGGTACCATTGCATATTCCATAATTCTTGCTCTGTCCTCGGTTGCGTATGTTTTGGAATATGTATCAATGAAATAGATGCTCTCTGCATCACCGCTGTGATAATAAGACTCGCTAAAAGCGGTATATTCATCACTTCCGCTTTCCGCAAAGTCCTCGCCTTCATCATCTCTGTAACCATCATTATACGCAAAGTCTGCAGGATTATAGGAATTCCAAACAGCTTCATCAAAATAGCCTTCAGAAATGAGTCTTTCATCGATGATGTGACTTATCTCATGGCAGAAATTAGCCACAAGTTCATTTTTCTGATTTAGGTCAACTACCACGATTGCAAACCCTGAATCGGTATAAGTAAACGCTCCTGCATCGCTTAAGCCCTCGTCTGATGTTGCTGTAAACTCACCGCACAGGTAGAAGTTTACACCACGGATATATCCGCTGTCGGAGAAGTTTCTGAAAAAGCCATCAGGGTACATTGCAAGAGTTTCCTCAAGAGCTTTGAGTCCCTTTTCTATCTTATCCTCGTCGTAGACAAGCTCGGCATTGTAATTTAAAAACTCGCCATCAGTTTCGTCACCGTAAAAAATGTTAATGCCATATTCTGTCTCGAGAGTTTCAGTGTAAGCGGTATTGCCATCAGAGTATTCATGTTCAATAACTTCATAAACAGGATATTCGATGGGTTCAGCAGCCGTGAGATATTCATGCTTAACCTCGGCAAGGGATGTATCCCAGATCACAACGGAGATAATTTTATAATCCTCATCAAACACATTGAAAAGAACCCTGCCGTTACGGTAGTTATAATTCTCGCTACCGCCCATATATACGTCTATGGGTTCAACTTCATCATGCTCCACAGGAACTCTCAAGCCATCAAGCTCTGATAAATCAAGCTTACCCGTATGTGTGAGAACGCCTGTCTCAATGTCATAAAGCTTAACGTCAGAAATGCCGTTCATGGAAGCTTCTACTGATACAAAATGCTCATCCGTTGCATTGTAATAAATGCTGTTTGCAATATCAATGGCAAATACCGAGCCTGTATTCTCCTGGGTCGGATTAATCATGGAAGTAAATATGTTTCCTGTTTCCAGATCATCGTACCAGGTCATGCAAATCTTTTCAGCAGAGCTGTCGCTTAGTGTTAAATCCGCATCAAGCTGACCGACCACAGCCGCTTCACCGAGATCAGCAATAATACCTACATAATCCTCGCTGAATATCTCCTCACCGCTGAGAAATACGAGATCAGTTTTCGGGTAATATGCGTTTATATCGAGATAGGTATATGTGTCAGAGAAATCTATCAAAGTGTTTTCCTGACCTGTTATGTACGAGTGTTCACGAAGCTCACAGGCACCTTCGGTGCTTACGGTATACAGCAGGCTGTCACGGGACTGACAGTACATGAAGTAATACACCTCAAGATCAATACATGAGAACACATTGACATCATTGAAGTCATCACTGAATTTGTACACATACTGCTGATAATTGTCCAGTACAACATAAGGCTCAACGGAAAGAGTTATCAAATAGTAATCATCAGGATCATTGTAGCTTACAGGGAATTCACCTGTATATACTGTAGTCAGGCCCTCGCCCATTTTATACAGTGCAACCTGATATTCACTTGTGGTTTCACTGCCCAGTAAAAGTATTACCGTATCATCGCTGTACATATCGGAATTCAGTACAGTATAACCATCGGGAGTGTCAATTTCCGTAAACTCCTTTGGTTCGGTATCAATATCCGCAATCTCTGCGATGGCAGACTGAATTTGCTCAGGAATATTCAGTTCCTTTGAGCATCCCGTAAGCAAAATCATGCACAGGGCAAGGAGCAAAGCTGCTATCCGCTTTTTCATTTACATTCCCCCTTATTTCATGGAAAATCCGACATTCTTATTATTCTTCTTGGCTTTCTGCTTCTCTTGCTTTGGGGCAGACTGAGTCTTGCTTTTTATCTGCTTTTCAGATGCCGACTTTTCGTTATTCTTTGGCTGCTTCTTTGCTTTGGAAGTGGGTTTCTTCTTTTTGGATTTAGATGTTGCAAATGGATTGCTGTTATCGATCGGCTTTTCTTTTCTTGGCTTTTTAGGCTTTTCAGGCTTCTTTTCCTGAGGCTTGGTACTCTTGGAAGCCTGTGGCTTCACAGGCTTTTTCTTCTTTGGTTTTTCCTTCTTTTCTCTGGAAATAAGAACAATTTTTGAGCTTTTATGCTTTTTAGGCTTCGGCTTCTTTACCTTGGGTTCTTTTACTCTTGGTTCTTTAGCCATCTTTTCCTTTGGTTCAGAATTTGAATTTTTGAATTTCGCGAACGCTGAATTGCAGAATACCTTAACCTTGTTTTCAAATTCAGCAGTTTTACCGTTCATTCTGAGAATAAAGTATACAAGCACACAACAGCCAACAAGTGCAATTGCAATAATTATTATAATAGATGCAACACCGTTTAAAGACTGTCTGAGGTCAGCATTGATATTTCTTGTGTAATACAGGCTCATGCCGTCAACAGAACCGTCAAAGGTTGCGTTGCCGCCATTAATTATCTCCGCTTCCGTCCAGCTATCGGCATTTCTAAAGGTTGTTCTGTTGTTTTCGTTATTGCATAAGCCGATCATACAGAGAGGCTTGCCTGCAATAGGTTCCTTTGTTGTGCAGAGATAAACGCTGTTTCCTTCATTATCGGTAGTAACAGGATTTGAAATCAGATAATAGGTTGCACCCTTGAATACAACAGAGCCTTCATCTGCCTGCTCATCACTTGCGGAGTAAAGAGCAACGCCCGTGATGGCTTCTTCAGGGTCGCTGGTGAGAGAATAACCAAGACATACATACTGAGACCCCTGTTTGTCAAGATCAAAGCTCAGGATGCCATTCGCCTTACCGGCAATAAGTGCTTCGGCATTACTTTTATTTGATGCGTGACCAACATAAATATTGCGGATATAGTAATAAATCCCCAACACATCGTTAAGCTCATTATTGCCATCCTCTATTTCTAAAAGCTCCAGCTCAGTCTCGCTGCCGGTGTAATTTGCCAGTTCAAGAGGACATCCCTCAAAAGCATTTGCACATATTAATTCAACAGTATTCTTAATAATAACCGAGCTTAGCTCAGAACAGCCCGCAAAGGCCTCACCACCGATGACGGTTCCGGAAATGGAAAGCTTTTCGATGGAAGTGCATCCTGCAAATGCCCTTTTCCCTATTATTATATCATAAGTATTATCGAATAAAAGCGAATTACAGTTCTCAAAGGCACTGTTGCCTATAAAGGTAATATTGGCAAAGTCGTCAACAGTCTTAAGGGAAGTGCAGCCATAGAACATACCGTCAGCAATTTCGGATATACTCTCAGGAAGCTGAATATCAGTAAGCGCCGTAAGACCTGAGAAGGTATATGCACCAACAGAAGTGATACGGCTGTCAAGGGAGATTTCGTAAATCTCATCTGCGTATTTAATCCAAGGGGTGGTATAAAGAACGAAATCAGACATTTCGCCAATGCCTGTTATATAAAGACAGCCATCGTTGGAAAGACTCCAGTAAATATCGTCACCAACATTTCCGCCGTCTTTATACTGAGTAAGTATTTTATCAGAGGCGAGAATGTCATTATCAGCACCGATGGAGACCTCGGCCCAGCGTGTGAGATACCCCATATATTTTACAGCATTTACGGAAGTACAGCCTGTAAAAACACCGTCACCGATGACATTAACGGTTGATGGGATAACAAAGCTTGTGAGAGAAACACAGTCAACAAAAGCACCGCTTTTTATCTCTGTAATACCCTCGTTAAGATTGATAGCGGAAAGAGAGGTGCAGCCCTTAAACGCCTCAGCACCGATATATTCCACCATCATTGGAATTTCGATATAAGTAAGAGCTGTACAATCCTCAAACGCTTTATCAGCTATAAACTCCATACCATCTGTGAGGGTAATAGACGCAAGACTGCTGCAGCCCGAGAACACACCTTCACCAAGCTCTGTAAGAGAAGCGGGAAGCATAACACCCAAAAGTGAAGAACAATCCTTGAAGGACTCCTTTCCTAAGGACATTACCTGGTTGTGGATAGCAACGGAACCAAGACTTGAGCATCCTGCAAATACGCCTTCGTCAATAGATATCACACTTTCAGGAATGGTGAAGCTTGTCATGGAGGAGCAGTTTTTAAACGCATTGATACCGATTACGGTAACCTGAGGCGGGATGTTGAAAGACTCAATGGCGGAACAGCCATGAAACGCACTCTCGCTTATTGTTGTAAGAGTCTCAGGAAGTGTAATTGAAGTGAGAGAACTGCAGTCATAAAATGCATTCTTAGGGATAGTATTGAGGTTTTGATACAGGGAAACCGTCTTTAGAGAGGTACAGCCATAAAACGCACCAACCCCCAGCTCATCGCCCTTGAAGGATGCGGCACTAAGGCTGGCACAATCCTTAAATGCATAATTGCCCATTTTGGTGATGTCTGATGGCATAGATGTAATGTTATAGCAGCCGTCAAAGGCATAACTACCAACGGATTTCACGCCCGATGGTATGGATCTGAGAGAGCTACAATGATAAAAGGCGTGAGAGCCAACAGAGGTAATGCCCGAACCGCCATAAAACACAGACAGGTTTTCACATTCTGCAAAGGCGTAATCGCCGATAGCGGTAATGTCGCTGTCAATATCAATAGCTTTTATAGTGCTTGCAACGCTGCTCCATGGAGCGGGATTGGACTCGGAATAATCATACATCGCACCCGAGCCAAAAATATGCAAGGTATCGTCAGCCAGGTGAAAATATGATACATTTTCACCGCATTTGCCCATAAAGCTGTAAGCCTGTGAGTCCGGGGTACTTATTAAAGCCACCGTACACAGTAATACAAGCATCAGTAAAAAGGTTAATATTTTTTTGAACCTCATAAGCTCACTCCTGATTTAAAAACCCTGTTTTTTGATCTGTCTGTTATGCCGCGTAATTCTTGAAGCTGATGTTCATGTCACATGGACCTGTAACGCCATTAACCTGTCCCTCACATGAATACTGCCACATATCGAAATCATAGTAAAAATCTGAAAGCTCATCGTAATCCGCAAGCCAGACCTCATACTGAGATATGCACTCAAGGTCATATTCCATATAACCCTGAGATACATTGAAATAAACCGCCGCCTTATAGCCTGCTTCCTCGATTCGAGTGCAGAAAGCATCGGCAAATTCAGTAAGCTGCTGGTTTGTAATGTTGTCTGTTCGAGCTGTATCATAGGGAATAGGTTCCCAGTCGAAAACGATCGGGTATTCCAAATCATAGTCAGCAACAACCGATAATATGTATTCCGCTTCCTCTATAGCTTCTTCAACGGTTATCGCCTGTGAGAAAACGTATGCACCGATGTCAAGACCTGCAGCCAAAGCGCCTTCCGCATTCTGCCTGAAATAGGAGTCCTCACCGAGAGTACCCTGACCGTAACCGCGATAAGCCGCTCTGAGAATTGCGTAATCTATACCGTCAGCGGCAACGGCCTCCCAGTCGATATCCTCCTGATGGCTGGAAACATCAATGCCGTACTGAGCTGATGGAGAGTCATAATAAACTCTGTCATTTTCTGCGTAAAACAGAGCGGGATCATATTCATTTTCCTCAACCGTTTCATAATCGGGAACGTAGTTGCCGTTATCATCAATGAAATATTCGACATTCTCATCAGGACCGGAATAGGTCTCCTTTTCATGAATGGGGCTTCTGACTATCTCTTCACTTTCCCCGGTGTTATTCTTAATACCGCTTATATTAGCAAGGCTTACACCGAAGAAAACTCGTGCAACAACGAAACCCACAGTAACAATAACTACAAAAAGGATGATAAATATCAGTAATAAAAATTTGTTTTGCTTGCTCATTTTATACCTTTCCTGAAAGATTTAACTTATGTTCAACGTATATAAATATACTAATTTATTATACACCCAATCATACTATTTGTCTACTTATAATGGAATTTGTCACACAAATTTAAATATTTTTCCAAAATTTGCAAAAAAAATCCCTCTGCCCATAATAGAGCAGAGGGATAAAAAGTTTTAAAATTTAGATATCTGTTTTCCAGAGACCGTGGAGATTGCAGTATGCATATGCTGCAACCGGCTTGTCATCCACAATCACAAACTTTGCAACAGGCTCATCATCTGCCTTAAGGCACTTACGCTGACCGCCCTTTTCAGTCTGGAGATAGATCCAGCTGATGTTATGCTCTTCGCTCATTGGGTGGATAACAGAACCGACTGTTACTGTTACCTGGTCACCGTCAACAGAAACAACAGGAACATGCTTTTCCACGCTTGCATCTGTTGTACCGGGTTCGAGAAGCTGCATATTCTCGCCACAGCACTTCATTGGTACACCTGCATTCTGAATGAGGCCTACGATATTACCGCAATGGCGGCAAATATAAAATCTGATTTCACACATGATTACATCCTCCTGTTAAAGCTTTATGCTTTACGAATTAATAGTTTTCCTTATGAATTTCAAAATATGCCTGTGGATGAGCACATACAGGGCATACGTCAGGAGCCTTCATACCAACTACGATATGACCGCAGTTACGGCATTCCCAAACCTTAACTTCGCTCTTTGCAAATACAGCTGCAGTTTCTACATTCTTGAGAAGAGCTCTGTATCTTTCTTCATGGGTCTTTTCAATAGCAGCTACGCCGCGGAACTGTTCTGCCAGTTCATGGAAGCCTTCTTCATCAGCTTCTCTTGCCATACGGTCATACATATCTGTCCATTCAGCATTTTCGCCTTCTGCTGCGTGGAGAAGGTTTTCAGCGGTGTCGCCAAGTTCACCAAGAGCCTTGAACCAAAGCTTTGCGTGTTCCTTTTCGTTTTCTGCAGTCTGCAGGAAGAGTGCAGCGATCTGTTCGTAACCCTGCTTCTTTGCTACGGAAGCGAAATATGTGTACTTATTTCTTGCCTGGGATTCACCGGCAAAAGCTTCCCAAAGGTTCTTTTCTGTCTTTGTGCCTGCATACTTGCTCTTTGCAGGTGCAGCTTCTTCGATCAGTTCGAAGAATTCCTTGTCCTTCTTGCAAAGTGGGCACTTAAAATCGTCTGCCATTGGGCCTTCATGAATATATCCACAAATCTTGCATTTCCACTTCATTATTATTTCCTCCTGAATATAAATATATTTGTGATGAATATGTATTTCTTTAAGTTACGATCTTATTATACACCATGTTGTTCAAAAATGAAAGTGACAAAGTCACATTTTAATAATATTGACATATCTTTTTAAAAATGATACCCTCAAAATCAAGAGGTGATGAATTTGAAGATAACGGTTTTAGCTGAAAACACTTCCAATAATGAAGCTTTTCGTTTTGAACACGGTTTAAGTCTTTATATCGAAACCGCAAAACATAAAATACTCTTTGACACGGGACAGAGTTCTCTCTTTGCTGAAAATGCAGTAAAGATGGGTATAGACCTAAGAGAAGCAGACATTGCAATTCTCTCTCATGGTCATTACGATCACGGCGGCGGTATCAAAGCATTTTTGGATTTGAATTCAAAGGCACCTCTGTTTCTCAGCAAATACGCCTTTGAGCCCCATTATAATGCAAATGATAAGTATATCGGCCTTGATGTCAGCATTGCAGACTGTGATCGCCTTGTGTATACCGAGGATATACTTATCATTGACGATGAACTGACCCTGCACTCCTGCAATGATATGGAGCGAAAATATGATTCATCATCAGGCCTCAGCGTTATGACTGACGGTAAGCTCATCCCCGATGATTTTCGTCATGAACAGTATCTTATGATAAACGAAAATAATAAGCAGGTTCTTATCAGTGGCTGTTCCCATAAGGGAATTCTCAATATCACCCATTGGATGAAACCTGATGTACTTATCGGAGGTTTTCATCTTTCAAAGACAGACGACACCGAAATGCTCAATGAATGTGCCAATAAGCTTCTTGATACCCCAACAAGCTTTTACACCTGTCATTGCACAGGTGTAAAGCAGTTTGAGTATTTAAGGAGTATTGTAAAAGAAAGACTTAATTATATATCTACGGGAGATATGGTGATTATCCCTGAAGCATACTGAGGATCTTATCCTTGGACTGAACACCGACAGCCTGGTTTACAACCTTACCGTCCTTGAGGACTACAAGAGTTGGGATGCTCATAATGCGGAACATCTGTGCAAGCTCAAGCTCTTCATCAACATTCACCTTGCCAACAAGAAACTGAGGGTTTTCTTCTGCGATCTCATCAACAGTCGGAGCTATCATACGGCAGGGACCGCACCATGTTGCCCAGAAGTCCAGAAGTACAGGCTTATCGCTGTTTAATACATCACTTTTGAAATTGGTGCTGCTTATTTTAAGAACGGACATTTTCATTCTCCTCTCAGTTATTATATTTGTAATAAAGCATACAATGGCAGTATCCCTCAAAATTCGGATCAGCCATCTGCTCTCTGAATTCCTTACAGATACACTTGTTTTCCTCTGTCTTTTCCAGTCTGCATGGACAATATCCGCCTTTGGCTTTCAGACCATCTTTTATGGCCTGAACGATCTCTTTATTCTCGTTTAGTCTAATAGCCATTATGTACACCTCTTTTTCATTTTAATCCAAAAGGCTCTTTCTGATTATGATTATACAGAAAGAGCCTTATTATATCTGTGATTATGTCACATTATAAAATATTTTTCTTAGCTTCCGACGGTCTTTTTCTGTAAAAATGGACAAGACCTGTCTTGCCCAGTGCAAGCATAATCGCAGGTATGAGTATAAGCTGGAGAATAATACCTGGTATAGCATTGATAAATGCACCGGAGATGAATATCTGCCATGTGAAAAGCTCGTCAGTCACTCCCATAATAATGGTCATAAATATACCCCAAACACCTCTGCCGGCAATCATTGCAACGAGAAGTGTGCGATACAGAGAAACGATGCACTTCCATTTACACTTGCCGTAAAGGAAGCCTGTAACGAAACCGTAGGTCATAAGCTCAACCGCCATTGCCATTGCCGTAATAAAGGGCGGCATACTGAAAAGCATCGACCTCAGAAGCGGAGCAATAAATCCCACAGCAGCACCGTACTGCCATCCACAGATAAGACCGCAGAGAAGTACAGGGATGTGCATAGGCAGAAGCATACTGCCTATCTGGGGTATCTGTCCTGTAAAGAAGGGCAGAACGATACACAGAGCAATAAACATTGCGGATAATACCAAATTCAATAATGCTTTTCTTGTTTTTGTCATAATGCCCTCCTAAAACAGTTTGCTTGTATCTAATCTGTAATCACAGCAAAGCTCCACGTCAAAGCTGAAAATATAGAATTCCTCCATTGGAATCCACAGTTTTTTGAATGCAACGAAATAATCACCCTCACGATTTTTTAAACGTTGCTCCTGGGTAGCCTCATCACAGGTCAGGAATATCTTTAAATCGTATAAATAACTGAGAATCCGATGCTGACTGTAGCTTCCCTCAATGACCGTTAAATCTTTAGGAGAATATGTAACAGCTTCGCCGTACTCCCCTTTTCCGCAATTATACGGCGTATAATTAACTGTATCTCCGTTTTTTGCAGTAATTACAACATCGTTTTTGAAACGAATGTAGTCGATATTACCACCGGGAATTCTCTCCCACCCCTCGGGACGTTCATCCATCGGCAAATAATAGTCGTCAGTATGGAACACATTACAGTCAAAAACCGTCTTAATAATAGATGCAAGTGATGTTTTACCGCTGCCGCATCTTCCGTCTATGGAGATTATACAGGGTTTTTTCAGCTTCATTATCTTAAGAAGCAGGTCAAAATAGAAAGCGTACTCCTTTTTTATCAGACGGTAATGGGGGTTATATCGCTCATTATAGATCTCAGAGTGATGAACAGCATTACAGCCCTTCCGCCTGTAATCAGCAAGATAATCTGTCATACCAGATACAGAAAGCTTTTCAAGCTCTGAAAGGCGTTTTTCAAGGCCATAGCCGGAGCCCTGATGCTCCTTTGCTGTAAGATAAAAGAGCTTTCCAAGAAGCTCAGATGCTTCTTTTGAATACTTACTGCCGTTCATATAAAAACGGCTGAGACCGTTTCCGATATATTCGGGGTCACGCTTTTCTTCACAAGCCGTTAAAGCAGACCATTCCCTGTCAATATATACAAGGGCTTCTTCACAGTTATCCAGCATATGACATGGACCAAACTCACTCTGATAAGCAAGCTTGCAGAAATCCTGTGGTGTCATTTCCGGATAACGGTCTATATGCTCTTTTAATACAGCGGTAAAACTCATGACATTTTCCTTTTGCATTTGTTTTTTGTATTATACTACATAATCATCAAAACAGCAACGAAATTAAGCTTATTGATTTATCAGCACATAAATGTTAAACTATGTAAAATTAAAACTCTGAGAGGTGCTTATGGTACGTGAAATAATGAAAGACACCTTTTTCCTTGCACAAAAATCAACACCTGCCGACAAAGAGGATTTACAAATTGCCGCAGATTTGCTTGATACCCTTATAGCACATAAAGACGGCTGTGTTGGTATGGCGGCAAATATGATAGGTGTCAGCAAGCGGATAATTGCTTTTGAAAATGAAGGCGGTTATATGGTGATGCTAAATCCGGAGATAGTCAAGCAGTCTGAGCCCTTTATGACTGAGGAAGGCTGTCTTTCCCTGACAGGAACCCGAAAGACAAAACGCTGGAAATCCATAAAGGTTAAATACCAAAATACAGATATGCAGCTTCGTTACAAGACCTTTACAGGCTGGACGGCACAAATCATCCAGCATGAAATTGATCATTGTAACGGAATAATAATATGAAAGGAAACTAAATTATGAAAAAACTTATTGCATTAATCATTGTGCTTGTGATGATATTTTCCCTTGTGTCATGTAAATCTGAAATTAAATCCCCGGGCACACATGCTGATTCAGAAGCTCAGGAAGAGTATGAACACGACCATGACCACGAAAACGAAACTGAAGAGGAAACACACTCTCACACCCACAGCACTATTGAAAGCTATCTCCCCTCCGATTGGGCAGGCAGATATACTCTTATCGAAGAGGAAAATGTAAGCCTTGATGTATACTGCAAGGCAGCATACGGCAACACCGAGGGCAATGGCTGGCTTTTCCGGCTCATGCTCATGGACGCCTTTCCCGACTATCTCCCCAATGCCGCAAATCTTGGCACATACAATGGCAAGGTGATCGTTGGGATATATCCAACGGATGTGGAAGAAATTGACGACAAGGTGATCGCAGAGGATTATATTGATATGCTTGGTGATGTTGAAGAAATTCTTCATGAGCTTCTCCACGCTCTCGGTGGCGAGCATGACCATACGCATATTAGTCAGGACTCTGAAATAATCAATGGTAAATCAGATAAAGCGAACGAAAAGGTTGCTGCAGGAACATATTTACCACCTGAAAAGCTTGGAATTACAGACACAATGGTGGGTGTTTTCCGACTTGACACCACTCGATGGGAAAAGAAATTCATGGATGAGTTTTTAGGTGAAAATCACCATCACGGTTACCTCTCCATTTCTGCTGACGGTACTGCATACTTAATTCTGGGTCACGAGACTATCGAAGGCAAGGCTCATATTTACAGCGATTATAATAATCTCCCTGCCAATATGTCCATGTACAGACTCTCCTTCAATGGCAAAACATCTTACGCTAATCTCGATCACGGTGTTCTTACCGTTGACGATATGGAGGAATACACAGATATAAGCGGTCTTAAGGGTACTACATGGACCTTCATTCACGAAAGTGACGAATGGTGGACTGAGGATAATATAGAAGAGAATATTCACTAAACAAAGCATAAGGGTCTGCTGCAATTCTTCGCAGCAGACCCTGTTTTTATTTCTTATTATTTATTTCAATGATTGCATCAAGATTATCAAGAATAAACCGCTGGGCATTTTTATTATAAATCACAGCAGTATAATTTCCCCTGACACCTACGCGTTCTTCAACAGAGATACCTATTGCAACACCATGCTCAGTCGGACGTTTTACTGTTGAATTATCGGATTTTTGTTCAACACGCAGCATACCTGTATTTACAAGCCAGGATGTTACGCTTGCAAGCTTCAGAGGACTCATGGTTTCCCTGTCGATAAGGTTATTGATCCGTTTTACCAATTCAGTAACAGAAATGCTGTAATTTGAAAATTCAAACAAACCTCTATTCTCAACAGGAAGATCAAAAGGTGTCTCCTTTATAAGCTTACGCATTTTTCTCTCTTCCTGTTTAATATCATCGGCAAGTACATTTGAAACATATAACAAGCA
Source organism: Oscillospiraceae bacterium (assembly GCA_015067795.1). Classification (GTDB taxonomy): domain Bacteria; phylum Bacillota; class Clostridia; order Oscillospirales; family Oscillospiraceae; genus SIG495. Next base: position 82,126 of record SVLU01000002.1, on the reverse strand, counting down.
TCGCGAAATACGAACATTGTTCACAATATCACTTTCAGGCAAAGGTAAATCATCGAGCGGATTTATTCCTCCAGCAAGCTTATCAATATATAATTTTGCTCTTCTCAGAGTATTAAGATCGTTCATATTATCTCTTATTTGATCTTCTCCAGATCTTCTGTTTTTCGGCAGCTTCTATAAGGCTTTCACGGAAATCGGGATGAGCAATGGAAACAAGCAGCTCAGCACGCTCCCATGTTGAACGTCCCACAAGGTTTACCGCGCCATATTCCGTAACGATAAAATGAGCCTGACTGCGTGGAGCTGTGATGATATCACCGCTGAAATGAGGCAGAATTCGTGACTGTCGCTGCCCTTTTTTATCAACAAAGGAAGATGTCATGCATATAAATGCTTTACCTCCCCTTGCCATAGCCGCACCTGTAACATAGTCAAGCTGACCGCCTGTGCCGCTGATATGACGTAAGCCCGCACTTTCCGAGCAAATCTGACCGTATAGGTCAACTGCTATACAGTTATTGATGGATACCATATTGTCAAGCTTTGCAATATTATGTGGGGCATTTACAAATTCAAGAGGTGCTATCATAATACTCGGGTTATCGTCCACCCATTCGTAAAGCTCCTTAGAGCCGAAAACAATGCCGGTCATGCCCTTACCGGGGAAAATATTTTTACGCTTATTGGTCAGCTTTCCTGCCTTATAGAGTTCATAGTAAGCATTTGAACAAAGCTCCGTATGCATACCAAGGTCCTTCAAATCACTCTGAGCAATCAGTGCGCCAACAACATCAGGCATACCGCCAATACCGAGCTGGAGTGTTGCACCATCCATAATATATGGAATTATGTTTTCCGCTATCTTTATATCATTTGGTGTAGGCTTTGCTGTCGGGAATTCGGGAAGAGCAGGATGCTCACCCTCAACAACGTAGTCAATTTCGCTGATGTGGATACATTCATCCTTCATGCCTAAAATTCTCGGCAGATGCTCATTGACCTCAAGAATGATAATATCTGCCTTATCCAAAATGCCCTTTGCAATACCGGTCGAACAGGAGAGATTAAAATATCCGTGCTTGTCCATCGGTGCTACGCACATCATAGCCACGTTTACGGTAAGAAAATGGTGATAATAAGGGACAACATTTCGGAAAATCATAGGAATATAGTTGCAAAGCCCTTTATCGCACAGCTTGCGTTCATAGCCTGAGCAATGCCAGCTGTTGTATATAAAATGCTCACGGGTAGGGTCACATTCAACAGTCTGAATAGGGCCAAAAAGCAGGTTGCCGCGGATTTTTACATCATGCAGCTCGTCTTTTCTTTTGGCAAGCGCGGCATCCAAAAGAACAGGAAAACCGACATTTGTAGTATAGTCTATCCAGTCACCGCTTTTTACAACCTTTACAGCCTCCTCCGGTGTTCTGAGCTTATCTCTGTATTGCTGAAGTATGTTCATATAAATACCCTCCATTCAAGAGTTTTCTCTTTCTTTTCCAACACTCGGTTTAGAACCAATATTAATCCTTATATATCATATTATCACATCATATCTGATAATTCAATTCAGCATTTCAACAAAGAAATTTGGCAAAATGACCAAAATTATATAAAAAAACGGTGATGAGCATTACAGCTCATCACCGAATTAATTTGCTATTAAACGTCTAAGCCCTGCTCTCTCATGAGCTTCAGCATAACTTCCTCATGAGCCTTTTCCATTGGAACGAGTGGAAGTCTTACGCGGTTTTCACAATAACCAAGAGCCGCCATAGCAGCCTTAACGGGGATTGGATTAACCTCGCTGAAGAGAGCATTTACAAGAGGAACCATCTGAAGCTGGAGCTTTGCCGCACCGGCAACGTCACCGGCAAAGAAACGGTCGCAAATCTCAACTGTCTTGGCAGGCAGAATATTGGACAGTACGGAAATTACACCCTGACCGCCCAGGGACATGATTGGAACGATCTGGTCGTCATTGCCGGAGTAGACCGCAATCTTGTCACCAACATAGTTCATAGTCTTCGCGATCTTGGAAATATCACCGTTTGCTTCCTTGATACCGCATATCATTGGATGCTCTGCCAGAGGTATGTATGTTTCAGGCTCGATTGCAACGCCTGTTCTGGATGGGACGTTATAGAGAATAACAGGCTTTGTAGAAGCATCTGCAATAACATTGAACATCTCAATAAGACCGTTCTGAGTGGTCTTGTTGTAATAAGGTGTGCATACAAGCATACCGTCACAGCCAACGGAACAAGCTTCCTTGTCATCCAAACTGCATGAGCAGTATCGTTTGAGCCGGTACCTGCAATGATAGGAATACGACCGTTGGAGGTCTTGACAGCACGACGGAGAACTGAAACGTGTTCCTCATCATTAAGGGTAGCCTTTTCACCTGTTGTACCGCAGATAACAAGAGCGTTTACGCCGCCTGCGATCTGCTGTTCAATTATTCTGTCAAAAGCTTCAAAGTCTATTCCGTCCTTATTAAAAGGAGTGATAAGAGCAGTTGCAACGCCCTTAAATACCATTTCTTTCATAAGTAATCCTCCCAATATCCATATTGTATGCGGTTAAAACTATTGATATATATGCTCATTAAATTTTATTATACTACATATATACGCATTATTCAAGAATCATTTCAATTCCTGTAACAATAGTTTCATAGTCCAGCATACCTGTTGCATATGCACCGATATTTCCGTCGGCATCAATGAAGTATGTAGTCGGAATACTTGTTACGCTGTAAGCTATTGCCGCTTCTATATTCACATCAAAGTAAACAGGGAAATCATAGGGCTGGGTCGAAAGAAACTCTTTTGCAGAGCTTACAGTCTCCTGACCGCCATCTGTCATGTTTACCATCATGAAAACGATGTCATTGCCATATTCATGATATACCTCGTTGAAATCAGGCATTTCCGATTTGCATGGTCCGCACCAGCTTGCCCAGAAGTTCACAACAACAGGCTTACCCTTAAAATCAGATAGACTTACAGAGCTGCCGTCCATGTCAATTACCGTGAAATCCGGTGCGGCAATCTCGTCAGTTTGGGTATCGTCAGTTTCCGCAACATTATCAGCCTCGTATTCTCCGCTGTATCTGTCGTATAAAACTTTAGCTCCGCTTAAAAGAAGCACTAAAGAAATAAGTCCAACTATAAGCCAAATTCGTTTTTTCAATTCAGTCACCTCAATTCAAAAGAGTAAGAAATCTTCCCAAAACACCTGTCATCATCAGAACACCAACAGCAATCAGCAGACCACCGCAGATAATATTTATCACCCTGTAATTGCGTTTAATGAAATCAAATGCACTTTTCAGCTTGTCGATAATAACGGCGCTTACCAAAAACGGTATTCCAAGACCTAAAGAGTAGCACAGGAGCATGATAACACCTGTCAATACCTGTCCCTGCTGAGAAGCAAGAAGCAGGGCTGAGCCTAAGAATGCACCGACACAGGGTGTCCAGCCAATGGAGAATACCATTCCAAAAAGAACAGAGGAAAAGAAGCTCATACTCCCCTGCCCGGCCTTTCCGCGACCACCTTTGAAAATATTAATATTTAAAACTCCAAGATAATTAAGGCCAAACACAATTACGATAAGACCTGTTACAATATTCACCGCTGTGCGATACTTGTTGAGAAAGCTTCCTAAAAGTCCGGCAAGAGCACCCATCATAACAAATACAACGGTAAAGCCAAGCACAAAGCCAAGTGCATTGACAACTGTTTTTTTGGTCGAGCGTTCACTTCCGCCTGCAAAGTAGGAAATATATATAGGCAGCATCGGAAGCAGGCATGGAGAAACAAAGGTTATGATACCTTCAAGAAAAGATATAAAATATTGCATATAATCTCCTTTCCATCATCCTAAAAAGTGATCCATCACAAGCATAAGACAAAATCCCACAAGGAGAGCGTAGGTAGCACCTCGCTCGCTGCCGTGAGCGTGAGTTTCGGGAATCATTTCATCGCTTATTACATACAGCATTGTTCCCCCTGCAAATGCAAGAGCAAATGGCAGAATGACCGTTGAAATGCTTACTGCAAAATATCCGAGCAATGTTCCGATGATCTCAACTACACCTGTTGCAAATGCCGCTGCAAATGTCCTCCTTGGAGGTATGCCTGCTGCCAGCATTGGACCTATTATTACCATTCCTTCGGGTATATTCTGAAGTGCAATACCACCGGCAATGGTAAGAGCCTCCGCAGTATTGCCTGTACCAAAACCTACGCCTGCCGCAATGCCCTCGGGCAGATTATGGATCGCAATGGCCATAACAAACAACAGAACCTTATTGATTTGTTCTGTGTTTTGAGGATGATCCTCCTGGTCAGCCCCTGACAGCTTATGAAGATGAGGCACAAGCCTGTCCATGAGATTGATGCAAACCGCACCGCAGAATACACCTGCAACAGTTACGGGAATGGCAAACGCTCCACCATATTCAATGGATGGAAGCACCAAACCCACCACCGACGCGGCAAGCATGACACCTGCGGCAAAGGATAATACAATATCGCTGAATTTGTGAGAAATGTTCTTGAAAATAAAGCCTAATACCGTTCCGAATATCGTGGCTCCGCCAACGCCAAGAGCCGTAAGCAATACCATCTGCATTTCGTCACCCCCATGAACAAACTATACCATTTTTATTCTATTTTAACAATATGCCAATTCTTTTTCCGTGACATCATCACAAAAGAACAGCCTTCCCGATATCAGGAAGGCTGAATTATTACACTCTTGCTTTCAAAATCTCAACATGCTTCTCGATCAGACTGTCTGCTAAGGAAAAGTCAGCGTGAGGATGATATAATGCTTCAAGCTCATCGTGATATGCTTTAGCCTGAGCAAGATGGCTTATGCCGTCGTGTATCAGCTCATCCCATATCTTACGCCTTGAGCGGATACGCTCCCTAAGAGCCTTTACACCGCTTCTTGAGGGTATCGAATCAAGATGAATTGTTCTTGCCTTCCAATCGGGAAAAGCTTTGCCGTTTCTGCTAACAATGGCTGCTCTTGCCTCCGGCACGATGATATGAGCTATTTTATCGGGATCAAAAGGATCGTAACATATGGTCATGTTTCGGTTGCGGTCTGTAAGAATTTTGGCAAGGGTTTCCGTGAACAGATAGTTTAATCCAAAAGATGTGTCTATTAGATAAACCCTGTCTGCAAGCTCGGCTATGGTATCATAACGATGAACAAATCCTTTACAGGTTACAGCATCAGTAAACCGCTCCTTAACATCACCATCTTCTTTTACTTTTCCGAATTCCCTTTTCGCCAGACGTGTCGCCTTTTTTATAACAGTTTCCCTGACGTTATTGTCAATTAATTCGTCAAAAATTCCTGTTTGAGAAGCCTTTGCAGCGCTGAAAGCATCATACGCCTTTTTATATTCGCTTTTATACTTGTAGTTTATTGATTTAATTTCGTCAAAGCTTTCCCATAAAGCGTCCATATCAAGAGCATCTCCGAAATTTATGTAGTTTTCACTTACTCCCGCAAACTGAGGCTCTATGACATGAGGAGCAGTACCGTCCACATAGGCAACGTGCAGTTCGGGAAAATAAACACCGTCTAAAGACTCAGGGTCGCCTGAGCAGTGTATAAGCTCGATTTCCGAAACTACTCCTGCCATTCTCTTTGCAAGAGTTTTCATAAATGTGGACTTTCCGCATCCCGGACTGCCCTTGATGATGTATAGTCTGTCATCCTCACGGAGATATTTGTCGTAAAGTGAATAAAAGCCATTTGGAGTATTAGCACCTAAATAGTAATGTGTTGTCATTTCCATGTCTCCTATCACTCAATACTTCATTTATTTCTATGAAAAGGACATGGTGGTTGACAAAGAAAATATCATTGAACAGGTATTTGCCTGCCTGTATGGTCTATCGTATACTCACCTTTTAGAATAAGCTCCGATACAGGCACTATGGAATACCCCTCACTGATGAGATACTCTATAATATCCGCAAGAGCTTCGGGCGTATGTAATGCCGCATTGTGGAAAAGAACGATACTTCCTGGAGCAACCTTAGATGTTACACGGCTATATATCTCTGATGCCGATAAGTCTTTCCAATCAAGACTATCAACATCCCATTGAATTGTATGTATGCCCATGGAGTCCACAGCAGCAATAACATGGTCATCGTATTCACCGTAGGGCGGTCTGAAAAGAGTTGGTCTGACTCCTGTTACAGCTTCTATCTTGTCATTGCACTTATTGATATTATCAATTATCTGCTCATTTGTAAGGCTTGAAAAATGAGCATGGTCGTCTGAATGGTTCATCACCTCATGTCCTGCGTCATGGAGTGCTTTTACAGACTCGGGATACTTATCCACCCATTCACCCACCACAAAAAACGTGGCTTTAACATCGTAAGTACCCAGTATCTCAATAAGCTGCTCTGTATCCTCGTTTCCCCATGCGGCATCAAAGGTTAAGCTTACCGCCTTGTTATCTCTCTGTACGCAGTAAATCGGAAGCCTCCGTGTTGCTGCCGATGCTCCAACAATGGCAGGACTCAAAATCGCCGTAAATATCAACACAACCGCAAGGGCTCCAACTGCAACTGAAGTGAGAACACGATTATCTCTTGCAGTATTATTCCATTTTTCCACTAAGCGTCTAAAAATCCTCATAGGCTCATTCCTTTCAAAGATAGCTTAATTGATTAATCCTATGAGGAAAGGGAATGAGATATGCAAAAGAGCCTGACCGATTTGGTCAAGCTCTCAGACTGTCAAAAAGCAAAAGTTTGTCATTGCGAGGTCCCGAAGGGACCGTGGCAATCTTAAAAAAGTATCTTAAATATTTAAAAAGTAAAGATTATTCAACTGTTTTAGATAAGATTCCCACGTCGCTTCGCTCCTTGGAATGACATATCTGGGTTCTTTACCACGGTCAGGCTCAGATTATTCAATATTTGAGATCTCCCAGCCGTCCTGTCTCAGGCGGACAAAGTCACTGTTTTCAGCATCATCGGGAATAGACGCAGACCATATGATTTCTCCGTTTTCATTCATAGCGGTTATAGTTACTCCACGCAGATCGGATACTCCATCCAGACATTCAAGCCAAATACGTTCACCCTTTTTGAAAGGTGAACCGTCAGCATTTGTGCATCCGCCGCTTGTATTTGGTGTTTTTATCTCAATATTGGTGACGCCTTCCACACCTATGGTCAGATAGAATTTGTCTGATATTTGCTCAGCAGAAAGCTGTACACCATCTTCATATCCGTAATAGAGATGAGTAAACATTTTATCACCATGCCATCCTTCACCATCGTTTTTAAAGAGTGGTAATAGAGTAAGATGGATATACCAGTCGTCCAAATCCATAATTCCTTCTGAACTATATGTTATTCCATTTGCAAAATCGTGTAGTTCACTGTAATCGACCAGAGATAATAAATACATATCAGCATCAGGAAAACGCTTGCGAATTTCTTCCTGGGGCAAATACTTTATCGCTTCCAAATAGTGCTGCAATTTAAAGGCTTGAACTTGAATATTCGACTCATTATCGAATTCAGAGGTATTAGTCACATAGCATCGTTGATCATTTGGGTAGAGCCTCAGCTGAGCACTGTTTGTTTTCTGACCCTCCACATAGAAAAAGCTCACAGTTCCATCACCATACAGCTCAAAATCAGATGTGAGCGTTAAATCAAAACCCAATTCATCTGTACTGAGTAAAGAAGTATCATCCAGGTTTTCAATATCCGCTATATTCTCAAGAATATCCGTCACGGCAAGATCTGCTATATTTTTCCAATTCATTGGAAATTCTCTGTCAGGAATAGGGTCAGTAAGAAAACATATTGCAACGAACACACAGGTGAAAACTGAAATATTAATTATCCAAAATGCAGGCTTTTTGTAATTCATAACCGATTTCACTCTGTCCCTAACTCCGACTTCGCCAAATGCCAAAGGACAAGCGGCAATCAAACGGCGAGCAACACTGCAGGCCACAAGTGCCTGAGTATAATCTGCTCTCTGCTCGTTATCCAATTCTTTGATAACTCTTTCATCGCAAGCCAGTTCAATGTCACGGCACAGAAGCACATAAGCAAGCCACATGAGAGGATTGAACCAATGTATCATCAATATCAAAAATCCAACAGGCTTCCACCAATGATCCTTACGGCAGATATGTGCCTGTTCATGGGCAATAACGTGTTCCAAATCCTTTCCGTCTATTTTAAATGGGAGATATATTCTCGGTCTGATAATACCAAAAACAAACGGCGACCCTACATTCTCGCTTTGGAAGATGTTATCCTTCAATATAACTGCAGTATCTACCTTACGGTGAAGACGATAGCAGCTAACAGCAGTATAGATCAGCAAAACAGCAATACCCATAATCCAGATATTAGCAAGAATTGCCACGCATATTTGCAAAGGATTTACGCTTGCACCATTAACCGCTGTGTTTGATTGACTTATTATCGGATTAACAACATCGTTTATTGCGTTAATACCGCTGTTAATGACAGGAGTGGTGTCCATTTCGATGTTAACAGGAATTGTTTCCGCACTGGGTATCATGCTAAAAATACTCTCAACGGAAAACGGACAGAGCAGTCTGACAGCAACGATACCCCACAGCAAAACGTTGACCCATTTTGGGGATTTTTTGAGTACAAGTCTGATTAAAAGCACAGCAAGAACGAGCCAGCTTGCAGAAATGCTCATATTGACGATCTTTAAAAAGAGTTCATTCATTTTGATTCTCCTTTCCTAATACGATCGATCATATTCTGAATTTCATCCAGCTCTTTTTCAGACATCTCCTGATGCTTGGTAAAAGCCGCAATAAAGGCAGGCAGAGAGCCTTCAAACTTTTTCTCTACCAACTCATCTATCTCAAATGCCTGTGCATCATCCTTTGAAACAAGAGATATGATAATTCCGTTCTCATTTTTAAGAACTCCACGCTCTCCAAGACGTTTGATAACCGTATAAGTCGTGGTTCTTTTCCAACCCAACTGCTCCTGACACAGCTTAACAAGCTCTACAGCCGTAACAGGCTCATGCTCCCACATAATAAGGCAAAACCTGTATTCGCTTTCGTGTATTTTTGGAATACTCATATTGCACCTCCTTGTCTACTGCGTTAGACTCTATATATAGTCTACACCATTAGACAACAAAAGTCAATATAAAAATACACGAGCCTGACCGTTTGGTCAGGCTCGTGAAAACTATCTTTTTCTTGCGTTCTTATTGTAAATAATACCGAGACCACGGAGCAGAAGATCATCGTCACAAACAATTTTTCTTTTGCAGTATGGCGTTATGCTCCGAGCAAGACCGCCTGTTGCAACAACGCTTGCTTCGCACCCAAGCTCAGCTTCAATACGCTCGATCATGCCGTCCAGCATGGAAGCCGCACCAAATACAGCACCTGACTTCATGCAGTCGATAGTGTTAGTACCGATACAGTGCTTCGGAGCTTCGATAGAAACCTTTGGAAGCTGAGAAGTTCCGCTTGCCAGGGCATTCATGGAAAGAGCGGTACCGGGAATGATAGCACCGCCAAGAAATGCGGAGTTTTCATTTATAACCGTGATGGTAGTAGCAGTACCCATATCAATGATGATAACAGGAAGCTTGTAGTCAGCCTGTGCCGCAACACCTGCCGCAACAAGGTCACTGCCAAGCTGAGCGGGATTATCGAGCATGATGTTAAGACCAGTCTTTAAACCTGCACCAAGGACCATAGGTTTGCGGCCTGTAACACGTTCTATTGCCTTTTTCAAGGTAGAAGTGAGAGGCGGCACAACGGAGGAAATAATGGCTCCGTCAAAACCTCGATTGTCAATGCTGTCGATTTCAAGAATTTGCTTTATCATAACAGCGTATTCATGCTCTGTTCTGAGGGGATCGGTAGCCATTCTGGCAACCTTCCTGATCTCATTATCCTCAAGACAGCCCATAACAATATGTGTATTTCCAATATCAAGTGCAAGAATCATAATTTGAACCTTTCAATAACTTAAATCTTAAGTCCTTTATCAACATGGCTGAGAGCCTTGCAGATTGCGGCAACAACAACACAGGAAAGTGCCGCTTCAATAAGACCGTTGGTAGTTGCAACGCCCATTACCATTCCGCCAACGGCACTGATGTCGATTTCATAAAGCTCTGCAAGAAGCTGTTTTACGAAAATATAGAGAGCGCCGAGATAGAGTACGGTGTTTGTAAGAGCACCAACCGCACCGGTGATTGCAAAAGGAATAACATTGTGCTTACGGAAGAAGTTGATCTTCTTAAATGCTGAACTGAGAAGGCCGGAAATAAGACCTACCATAAAGCGTGGAACAAATGCAATTACGAAATAGAGCAGAACATTCTGCTGAACGATGCCGAGAGCAACAATATCAGTTGTCTGACCTGTGACGGCAAGATAAAAGCACAGGATACCCCATGCGCCGCCCAAAATACATCCTGCTCCCGTACCCAGGAGCACTGCCCCTACGATTACCGGAATTTGATAAATGGTTGCTACGATCGGTCCTATCGGTATGTTGCCAATGTTAAGTACGGTTAGTATGATAACTAACGCCAGCAGTACCGACAGTCTGGTTAAATAACCTGTGCGAGAAATACTTTTATTCAATTTAAAAACCTCCCTGCTGCTGCCCACTCATCTTGAGCATAAAGATTTACTCCAAGGGTACAGCGCAAAACTATGTCTTTATAATAGTATCTCTCCGCACAGATTTCAATAGGCGTTTATACTAAAAAAACTGCACCGTCTGCTTGTGCTTTTTTGATATAATTACCTGAATTTCAGGGAAGTATTCGGTAAGTCTCTTTTCCAGAGCAGGTACAACTACGTTTTCGGTACAGAAATGATCACCGTCTATAAGATTAATTCCGGACTCCTTAGCCTGTATGAACTTATGATATTTAAGGTCTGCTGTAATGAATGTATCGCATCCAAGCTCAACGGCTCTTTCCATATCATCACCGCCTGAGCCACCCACAACAGCAACTTTTCTTACAGCCTTTCCGGACTCAACATAGCGGAGACCGTTAGTATTGAGTGCATTCTTAACGAAACTCAGATAATCCTCAAAAGCCATAGTCTCAGGAAGCTCTCCATAGTATCCGATATTGTCAGGCTTGTCAAAAAGCTTGACAGGCTCAATGATACCACAGGTCTCAGCAAGACAGGAGTTTACACCGCCCTCTGCGGCATCAAGATTGGTGTGCATACAGATGGCTGAAATACCTTTCTTAATGAGTTTAATAATTTTTCTGCCGGTCAGGTCATCACTCACCACATTTTTAAGTCCAAAGAATAACGGATGATGAGAAACGATAAGCTGTACACCCTCACTTGCAGCTTCTTCAATGACTTCATCTGTTATATCAAGAGCCACAAGAATACGGCTAACCTCATCTTCCTTACAGCCCACAAGATGACCCACATTGTCAAAATCCATTTTCAGAGAAACAGGAGCTAATTCTTCAAGATTATTAAGTATATCTCTGACAGTTACCATTTTTCAGTCTCCCCTTTCAGTTCCATTAGTTTCGCAAGAACAGCTTTGTTTTCCTCAAGCTGTTCACAATTCTTAGACTCTTCAAGTCCCTTTACAATATGTCTCTGACGGCGGATGAGATTTTCCAAGTATTCCGGAAGTATCGGGTCATGAGCATTTAATAACAGCTTTTCGGCGTACATAGGATCAAATGCTTCCTGAACAACTTCACCTGCCATGACCTCCATGATTATATAATACTTTTCACGCTCGCACACAAGCTCACAGGACTTCACAGCAAAGCCATTTTCAGCAAGCCACAGAGTAAGATCACTTATCTTGGACTGTGGCTGTAAAATAAGCTTCACGCCATTTTCACGCACCCATGGAGCGGCTTCAAGGATGCTGATTATCGTCTCACCGCCCATGCCAGCAATAATGATAGTATCAGCATTGGGTTCAATTCCATTAAGACCGTCAGTAAGTACAAAGCTCATTTTGTCGGTCACATCGTATTCCTTTGCCAGTTCCCTGGCTTTGGAAAGCGGACCGCTGTTAATATCAGCCGCAATGATGCTCTCTGCTATATCATTAACTGCAAGGTAAACCGGGATATAGCCGTGGTCAGTACCAACATCAATGACATTAGCACCGACAGATATGTGATTTTTAATTGCTTCAAGTCGTTTTGTCAATTTTATCATATTTCATATTTAGCAATTAAGCCTGACTTATGTGTCAGGCTTAATGGTTTTCAAATTTCCTTATTGATTATTCAGCAGTCTGGAGCTGAGCAACGTAAGCATTGAGACGAGCGATGAAATCATCAGCGTCTACGCCGTGAACTGCACAAGCTTGTGCCAGAGTCTCGCCGCTTGCCATAGCACAGCCGAGGCAATGCATACCGATGGAATAGAACAGAGGAGCGGACTGTGGAGCCTTCTGCAGAACTTCGGAAATGATTGTATCTCTATTAAACATTTAAATTTACCTCCTAATTATAGTACAAGCTTATTATACCAATATTGACGAAAAATTCAACAATAAAATTAGAGTAAAGCGCAAAAAAACGGGACGCATATGCATCCCGTTTTCCGTACATATTAAGTTAATATGCAATTATGCCTGTTCCTTCATCTTTGCAAAGCAATCGCTGCAGTATACAGGTCTGTCGGACTTTGGTTCAAATGGAACCTTTGCTTCGCCGCCGCAAGCTGCACAGGTAGCTGTAAAGAATTCTCTTGGGCCACGTGTCAGGTTCTTGCGAGCGTCACGGCATGGCTTGCAGCGCTGTGGCTCATTCTGGAAGCCGCGTTCTGCATAAAATTCCTGTTCGCCAGCTGTGAAAACGAACTCATTACCGCATTCTTTGCATTTTAAAGTCTTATCTTCGTACATGTTGAATCCTCACTTTTGACTAAGTCTTACCCAATGGGCTGTATTTGCGTTCAGCTTTTGCTGATATCGCCGGAATTAAGTAACTGTGCCAGCTTTTTCCTGATTCGCTGTACAGCATTGTCGATGGATTTTGGAGTTTTGGAAATGGCATCTGCAATTTCCTGATAAGAAAGTCCTGACAAATAGAACTCCAAAACCTTTTTTTCTAATTGGGACAGAGAACCACTAAGCACGCTGTTCACTTCGGCCAGCCGTTCTCTGGCTATGATAAGCTCCTCAGGATCGCGCATTAAACCGGATGGATGAGCCATGTCGTCAAACATTGGAGATTCAAATGAAACGGATTCATTCAGAGGGGTGTGCTTAAACCTTGATGCTGACTTGATCGCTGATAATAATCTGTTGCGGATGCAGTTTTCTGCATAGGTCTTAAACGCTGTATCTCGAGCCGGGTCGAATTGCCTGATGGCGGAGAGTAATCCCATCATACCCTCCTGGATAAGATCCTCGCTGTCGCCGCCTGCCAGGAAGAAGGGGCGTGAGCAGATCTTCACGAGTCGATTATATTTTTCTATGAGTATCTCTTCCGCATGGGCATCACCATATGAAGCCGCCTGCCAAAGAACCTCATCACTTGTTTCTATTGTATAATTCATCAAATATTACCGTACTCGCTTTTTTATCGTGAAACCATTATATATACCACTTCACAATAAGTCAAGTCTTTTTAGCAATAATTTTGTTGGATTTAAATAAAAATGCAATTTATTTGAATTTTCAGCGTGTCATTTTGCTGTATATGTCTCTTAATGTATGAATAAAGCTGCTGCAAAACCGTAGTTTTGCAGCAGCGAATATTTTTATGTATAAACTCTAATCTAATTAAACACCCTGAGCGAGCATTGCTTCTGCAACCTTTTCAAAGCCTGCGATGTTAGCACCTGCAATGAGGTCACCTTCCATGCCGTACTTCTTAGCTGCTTCATAGGAGTTCTTGTAGATGTTAGCCATGATCTGATGCAGCTTTGCATCAACTTCTTCAGCAGTCCAGTTGTAACGCATGGAGTTCTGGCTCATTTCCAGACCGGAAACAGCAACGCCACCGGCATTAACAGCCTTGGATGGAGCAATGATAACATTGTTTTCCTTCAGGTATTCAACAGCTTCTGCAGTTGTTGGCATATTAGCAACTTCTACATAGTACTTTGTGCCGTTTGCTACGATGTTCTTAGCATCGTTGATACCAACTTCGTTCTGAGTTGCACATGGCATTACGATGTCAACCTTCTGTGCCCATGGTCTCTGACCTGCAAAGAATTCTACACCGAACTTGTCAGCGTAATCCTGAACCTTGTCACGGCCGGAAGCACGCATTTCAAGCATGAAGTTAACCTTTTCTTCAGTTGCAACGCCGTCCGGATCGTAGATATAGCCGTCAGGACCGGAGATTGTAACGACCTTGCCGCCCAGCTCGTTGATCTTTGTAACTGTACCCCATGCTACGTTACCGAAACCGGAAACTGCAAAGGTCTTGCCCTTAATGTCATCGCCGAAGGACTTCAGCATTTCAACTGTGTAATAAACAGCACCGAAGCCTGTTGCTTCAGGACGGATAAGGGAGCCGCCGTATGCCATGCCCTTACCGGTGAGAACACCTTCAAAGTTGTCTCTCAGTCTCTTGTACTGACCGAACATATAACCGATTTCACGAGCACCAACACCGATGTCACCAGCTGGAACGTCAGTATTAGGACCGATGTGCTTCTGAAGCTCTGTCATGAAGCTCTGGCAGAAAGCCTTGATTTCTCTGTCGGACTTGCCTCTTGGGTCGAAGTCGGAACCGCCCTTGCCGCCGCCCATTGGAAGGCTTGTAAGGCTGTTCTTGAAGATCTGTTCAAAACCAAGGAACTTAATGATGCTGAGGTTTACGGAAGGATGAAGTCTGAGACCACCCTTGTAAGGGCCAATAGCATTATTGAACTGTACACGGAAACCACGATTAACGCGAGTAACGCCTTCATCGTCGACCCATGGTACTCTGAACATGATCTGTCTGTCAGGTTCAACGATTCTTTCAAGAATGCCTTCTCTCTTGTAGAGTTCCTCATTCTTTTCAACTACCGGACGGATGGATTCCAGAACCTCGGTAACTGCCTGAAGAAATTCTGGCTGGTCTGCATTCTTTTCTGCTGTAAGCTTAATTACATTGTCAACGTAACTCACGGGAATTGCTCCTTTCAAATTTGGAATTGTGCCGCACGGCATCTATCTGCCGCCTTGTAACTTCTTTTTGCACGATGCGTGTATTTTAACATTCATTTCCTGCTTTGTCAACGCAAAATATCGTTTATCAAAATTTTTATATAATTTGATGATTTCAACTTAATTTCACAGCTAATAGTGGTGATTTTAAATACTTTTTGATTTCTTGTCTTATCATTTTAAAGTGATATAGTTAGAAAATTTTTTATCGAAATTGCAATTTTATCAGTATGCGGCTTTTGAAATTGACTAATTTCTGCTGCTCTCTTGACAGAAACTGCAGTTGTAAACTACAATCAATATATTAAAAATTCGGACGGTGAGTATCATGATCGTTACAATAACACTTAATCCCTCTTTTGATAAATCAATTATAGTATGCAATTTCCATCAGGGATGTGTCAATAAAATAACAGGCACAAGGCTTGATGCCGGCGGTAAGGGTGTTAATGTTTCCAAGGTGCTGGGTGTTCTTGACAGCGAAAATATTGCTGTGGGAATTGCCGGAAGAAATAATTATGACAGTTATTCCTCCATATTGGACAGCATAGGTGTTAATCATGATTTTATTCTCACCGATGGCAGTATAAGGACAAATATCAAGATTAATGATCCTGTTTCAGGTACTACTACCGACATTAACGAAGCAGGTATACCAATTAATGAAGCTGCAGCAGCTCAGCTCATTAACAAGCTTACAAGCTTTGATAAGGAAACTGTTTTCGTAATCTCCGGAAGCATCAGCCCCATAACCTCACCCCAGATTATAAGCAGACTTATAAGCACCGTATCCGGTAAAGTAATCGTTGACACCTCCGGCGAAGCTCTTAAGGAAGCTGTAAAGGTAAAGCCATATATCGCAAAGCCCAACATACAGGAGCTTTCAGAGCTTACAGGAAGGTCGTTTACAAGTCTTGAGGAAATAATCATATCTGCAAAGGAGCTTGTTTCAGAGGGACTTCACGGCGTTATGGTTACTCTGGGAGATAAAGGTTTGATTTACGTTACTGCAAAAAGCGTATACCACTCCCCTGTCATAAAAGTAAATGCTAAATGCACAGTTGGTGCAGGAGATGCGGTCACAGCAGGAATTGCATACTGCCTTAAGCACGGTGCGGAAGATAAGGATTTTGCAAAGCTTGGGGCGGCACTTGGCACTTCAGCGGTGATGACAGATGGAAGTCAGGCTCCATGCATAGCCAGCATTAATCATTATATGGATTTAGTTCAGGTTACAGAACTATAAATTAAAGACACGCTGCGAAGCGTGTCTTTTAGTCTTATTGAAAAGGTCATAAAACGTAAAATCCTCCGAACTTTCGTTCGGAGGATCTTGGCAGCGGGAGAAGGATTCGAACCCTCACATACGGAGTCAGAGTCCGCTGTGCTACCATTACACAATCCCGCTACATTTAGGTATTTCGCTAAACGCAAGATGTATTATAACGGCATAGGGGTAATTTGTCAATAGTTTTTTAGAAATTTCTGATAAAAATTTAATTCAAAACTTTTCGACTTATTTAAGGCCGTTTTCCAGTTTAACTGCTCTGAATTCCTCACCAACAATCTCGCACATAACAGTACCCTGCGTTATATCGAACACTCTCAGAGTGAAAGCTTCCGCTTTTTCCTCAGGTAATAATGCAGAAATCATGATATCAACACCATAGTCAATATCCGCCGCAATACCGTCAAAAGACGCAAGCTCCTTCATCACCGCCTCATACTGGCTGTACTTGCAGGCAAGCACCATCTCTTTCCAGAGCCTTACTACGCTGACTCCGGCGGCAACAAGTGCGGCTTTCGCGGCAGCTGAATAGGCTCTCACCAGACCGCCTGTACCGAGAAGTATTCCTCCGAAATATCTTGTGACAACACAGCACACATTCTGTATCCCCTCGCCTCTGAAAACATTGAGAGTGGGCATACCCGATGTACCCTGAGGCTCACCGTCATCAGAGTATCGCATTATTCCGCTGTCGCGGATTATGTAAGCGTAGACATTGTGGGTTGCATCCCAATGCTTGTCGCGCATTTCCTTTATCCTTGCAACAGCTTCTTCTTCAGTTTCTGTGACCCAGACTCGTCCGATGAAGCGGGAACGCTTTTCAACAAGCTCCGCTTCACCGTATCCGCTGGGAATAAGATATTCAGTCATATATTCTCCTGATTTTCGTCATCAAGGTCGGCAATATAATCTCTCAGCTTGCCGTAAAGCTCTGGGCCCACCACAGCTTCAACCATGATGCAGTCACTCATATACTCAGTCTTTATTACAGACGACTTTTCGTGTAGTGTCTGAACATAACCGCCCATAGAGTAAGGCAGATGAAATACAACATGACGCTGACCGTTATCCAGAATATGCTCGATCTTGCTGAGAAGCTTGTCTATACCCTCGCCTGTTTTTGCAGAGATCTCAACATTGTATTCGCCCTTGAAGAGGATTTCCTCATTCATAATATCGCACTTGTTGAAAACCTGAATTCTCGGTGTTTCAGCAGCCTTGAGCTGGTCAATAAGATCATCAACAACCTCAACCTGCTCACGCCAAAGTGGATTTGATGCGTCAATAACATGGAGTAGAACATCAGCATAAACAAGCTCTTCAAGAGTTGCCTTAAATGCATCAACAAGATGATGAGGGAGCTTTCTGATAAAGCCAACCGTATCGGAAAGAAGAATTTCCGTTCTTGGGCTTATCTTAAGTCTTCTTGTAGTCGTATCGAGAGTATCGAAAAGTCGGTTTTTAGCCGGAATACCTGCATCGGTAAGCTTATTGAGAAGCGTGGACTTGCCTGCGTTTGTATAGCCAACGATGGCAACCACCGGCATTCCGTTCTTTTCACGCTTACGGCGCTGGGTATTACGCACCTTGCGGACGGCTTCGATCTCCTCTTCAAGCTTATCTATCTTGCGTCTGATATGACGGCGGTCGGTTTCAAGCTGAGTTTCACCCGGACCTCTTGTGCCGATAGGGCTTGAACCACCTGCGGCAGTCTGTCTTACAAGATGAGTCCACATACCTGTAAGACGCGGCAGCATATACTTATACTGAGCAAGCTCGACCTGCAGACGACCTTCCTTGGTTTTGGCTCGCTGAGCAAAAATATCAAGAATAATGGAGCTTCTGTCCATTACTCTCACTCCAATATCCTCGGAAAGTGCCCTTGTCTGAGATGGTGAAAGCTCGTTGTCAAAGACCACCAGTGAACAATCGTTCATGGCCACAAGCTCTTTAATCTCCTGCACCTTACCCTGACCGATATACGTTCTCGGGTCAGGTGTATGGCGGTTTTGCAGGACCTTACCCATACATTCGCCGCCGGCTGTCTCAAGAAGAGCCTCAAGTTCGTCCATGCTGTCCTCGGTGGAACAATCCTTTTTATCAAGGCAGTCTGCGTAAAGTCCTGCCAATATTGCCTTTTCCAATACTTTTTCCTGTGTGTTTTCCAATATATTACCTCTTTACTTAAGGAGAGCTTCAATTATCTCGCCTGTATACATTCTGTGATAATCCTTTTGTGGATAATTCTTTTCAATTTCGCCAGTCTTGAAATTATTAGGGTCAATATCCTCATGGTACAGCTTGCGGCAGATAAGAACAAGCTCAGCTTCCTCAAAGTATACCGCACCGCTTTCATGTACAGCCGGAGTCAGACCGGTCTCCCTGACCTTATCCACATCGCGACCACTGTTGGCACCGCAGAAGCTTAGTGCCTTTCTGTACTCCTCACCGAAGAAGCACAGGGTATAGCAGTCATCTTTTTCAATGAACTCATAGGTATATCTGCCGGGACGGATAAAGCACTGAGTAACAGGCTTGTTCCAAAGAACACCCATAGTACCCCAGCTTGCGGTCATGGTATTGAAACTCTCTCCATCACCTGCTGTTATAAGCATCCACTTTTTACCGATGTATTCAAAAGGATTGATTTCCAGGGAATTTATATCAACTTTTCTGAACATAGCTTTCTCCTTTTAAAAAACTCTATCCATATATATGCAAGTTCGTTTCTGTTGCTAACTTAAGTATTATCTCACATTTTTTGCATTTAATCAAGGTTATACAATGAGCCCTGTACCACATTTTCCTTTTCAAAGTAATCATTAATGGCAGCAAGCACTCGCTTTTTATCACCGCTCCAAAGAGGTGCGACCAAATCCCGCTTTGCTCCGTCCCCTGTCATGCGGTGTATTACCATTTCCTTCGGCAGTCTGCGGATACAGCCTGCAAGAATTCTGATATACTCATCCATCTCAAGAGGAGTGTATTCACCATTCAGATACATCTTTTCAAGGTCGGTTTCCTTGAGAATATAAAGCAGATGAAGCTTAATGCCGTCAGAGCCAATCCTTGCGATATGCTCTGCGGTTTCGTATATCATCTCCTCAGTTTCATTGGGAAGTCCGATTATCATGTGTGTTACAACTTCAATTCCTGCCCTTTTTAACCTCATTACAGCATCATCGTATATACTTGTAGTATAACCCCTTCGGATGAGCTTCGCTGTGCTTTCATGTATTGTCTGGAGTCCAAGCTCCACAAACACAGGCTTTATTCTGTTAATTCGTCTTAGAAGCTCCACAACAGGCTGAGAAAGGCAGTCAGGTCTGGTTGCGATTGATATGGCACAAATGTCCTCACGCTCTGCTATGGGCATATAGAGTCTTTCAAGATAGCTGAGAGGTGCATAGGTGTTGGTAAAGCTCTGGAAATAGGCGATAAAGCCTGTATTGGCTTTAGTTTTAAAGGAAACTCTGTTCTTTGCTTTTGCAAGCTGTTCTTCAATATCGGAAGTCTGCTTTTCCGCAAACTCACCTGCTCCCATATCACCGCAGAAAATACAGCCTCCTGTACCCAATGTTCCATCGCGATTTGGACAGGTCATACCGCTATCCAAAGACAGCTTATAAATCGGTCTCCCGAATTTTCCTCTCATTGCCTTTGAAAATGAGTTATAGTACATACCTGTCACCTGCCAAAATTTTTTCTTTTTCTATTATACAATTACAACGGTGCTTTTGTCTATATGCGTGCTATATCAGATAATATATTATAAAAACCATTAAAATATTACAATTCAACAACAGTTTCCCCGGATTTATTGACAAGTTTAAGCATTGTGCCTATAATAGGCATATCCTTTAATCGAAAGGAATGAGTTTATGCGATTTTGTACATACTGCGGTCAGCCCCTTGACCCGGTAACTCAGGAATGTCCTGTCTGCGGCGGTTATAAGACCCTGGACCTTACCGACAGGTTTATAGATTCTTTGAAATCAAATTTCCGTTCATTTCTGATGCTTTTGTTATGTGTTCTATCAAGTGCATCTGTATTGTTATCAATGCTTGAAAGCGATAACCTGTGGTTTAGCATTTTCAAAGCCCTTATTCCCATTTCTCTTTGGGTAACATATTTTGCGGCTTGTTCCTCCAAACAGGGAATGTCTCTTTTTGGTATTAGATTTACTTCTGTTCTTATCACCATATTGAGAGTTCTCATGTGGATCGTTATTGCTGTTCTCCTTGTGCTTGCGATTATCCTCGTGGCTGTTCCTTCCTTCGTCAGCAGCTTTGTCTCCTATGCCGAACTTCTCTATCCCGGAATGAGCGATACATTCGCACTTATTTCCGACTCAGTTTTAGTTATCGGTGTTCTTGCAATAGTCATTGATGTGCTTCTTGCCATTGTGAATATTTTCTTCTTCGGATGCATCAGCAAGGCGACTAAATCCATAATAGATTCCTTTAAAACCGGCACAAACCACCTCAGAAAGCTCAAGGGTACTGCAGCATGGCTTATCATCATCGGAATATTTGCACTTATTATGTTATTTGTTAATTTCTCTTTCGGTACTCTTGTTTCTGTCATCAGCATTTTTATCTCCGCATTTCTTGCGGGAAAGATTGGTAATACAACCTCTGTTGACGAGATATAAAGCTTAACGCACCATATCCCATTATGGTGCGTTTCTCTTGACTGTTGCAAAACTATTGCTTTGTTGTTATAATTGCTTTCAGCTTTAAGTATAATTACATAATTTTAAAATATGGAGATTATGATATGAGAATTAAAATTACAGCAGACAGCACCTGTGATATAGGTGAAGCTCTTGCGAAGAAATATGATGTAGAAATTATTCCTCTCTACGTTGTTATGGATGACAAGCCGTTCATGGATCTAATTGAGATAAATCCTCAGCAGATATTTGACCACGTTGCAAGTACAGGCAAAATCTGCCATACATCCGCAGTAAACGCCGCATTATACGGCGAAATATTCGCAAAGTATGCCAAGGATTACGATGCTGTTATCCATGTAAATCTTTCTTCCAGCCTTTCTGCCTGCCATCAAAACGCAAAGATTGCAGCTGAGGAATTTGATAATGTTTACGTTGTTGACTCCCTTAATCTATCTACCGGCAGTGGTCACATCGTTCTTGATGCCGCTATTATGGCTCGTGAGGGCAAATCCGCTGAAGAAATCGTTAAATTCCTTGAGGATGCAGTTAAGAAGGTTGAAGCAAGCTTTGTTCTGGATACTCTCCTCTACCTCCAGAAGGGCGGTCGCTGCTCCAGCATCGTTGCTCTCGGTGCTAATCTGCTGAAGCTTAAGCCATGTATCGAGGTTATCGACGGCAAGATGCAGGTTGGCAAGAAGTACCGTGGCACTCTGAATAAATGCGTAGAAATGTATATAGCAGACAGACTCACAGGCAGAGATGATATTGACTATCGCCGTATCTTCATCACCCACACCGCAGAAACAAATCCTGAACTCGTTAAGTGTGCTGAAGAAGCCGTTAAGAAATACGGTAGCTTTGAAGAGGTACTTATCACCTCCGCAGGTTGCACAATCGCTAACCATTGCGGTCCAAATTGCCTTGGTATTCTTTTCTATCGCAAGTGATCATAAAGCTAAATATAACAAAACCTTAGTTTCGGAAAAAGAAACTAAGGTTTTTTATTCTGTGAATATAGTTCCTATATCATAGAGCTTAAGACCGGGAAAGCTTACAACCTCAAGTCCCCTGCCCTCGATAAAAGCCTTTATAGCATCACAATCAGGATGGGTTTTAATATCACCGTTAAAAACAATAGAATTCCCAACCCTCCCGGAAGCTCCGCCGATAAAGCCGTACTCAAATCCATCCAAAAGCACATGACCTTCACTTATACCGAGAACATCAATATCCGGACAAGCACTTAAAGCAGATATTATACCCTTGTCAGCGGTAATAATTGAACTGCCATCCACTACAACGCAGGAGCATTTGGTATAACCTTGTCTGACGTTTACGAGCGTCAGACCCATGTTCTCTGCTTGGCTAATAAGCGTGGGTGAAGTGTATTTCAGGTTGTGGATAAAATACTTATCCAGAAAAACACCGTTAAATCCAAGATAGTCGGGATAATTCCCGCTTATCTCATACTGTCTGATAAGACCGTTTTTGGTATCAGAGATATAAATATCAGGATGAGAGCTTATGGCAGGATAAGGCAAATCGCCTTCGGGAAATTCTTTGAGTACATACCCTTTTGCCGAAAGCCAGCGTTTCAGCTCGTCATACGCTCTGACGGATATATAAGCGGTACTCATACCCTGAAGTATTCTTTAATCTCCGCTTCGCCTGCCTGCATACTTCCCTGAATCATAGAGCCTCTGCCGCCGCCTCTGCCTCTGAGCACAGAGTTGATAGTTCTCGCTTCCTTGCCCATGTCGATAGATGAACTGCCCATGATATACTTCCAGCCGTCCTTATCGTTACCAGAGAATGCGGCACATATACCGCCGCAAAGTGCCATACCGGCATTTACAATGCTTCTGAGCTGGTCAGCTTCAAAGGACTCTGTAAATACGCAGATATTGCCCTCTGTTTCTCTAAGCTTCTTGATCTCCGCATTTTCCTGAGCCTTTTTAAGACGGTTGATTTCAGCAAACGCTGCTTCCTTTTCAGCCTTTAAGCGTTCAACGGCAAGTGCTGTATCATTCTGAGGTGCGGAAAGCATTTTGGAAATGGCCTCAGCATTACGGCTCTTTTCACGATAATCATCAACAGCGTCAAGACCGCAGAGCATATGAACTCTGATACCCTCCTTATGGCGGATGCTCTCAAAAATGCGAACAAGACCAACCTGAGCAGTTGTGTTCACATGAGGAGCACAGCAGGCACACAGGTCGTAGCCTTCGATATTTACAAGACGTACATTTTCAGTAAGGTCAAGCTTACTGCGGTAGTCGATATTCTTAAGTTCTTCAGGTTCAGGATAAAACGCAGTTATTTGAGTATTCTCAGCTACTGCCATATTCGCTATCGCTTCAACCTCCATAAGCTGTTCACGGTCAAGATAACCGTCAAAGTCGATGGTTATATCCTCAGCACCCATATGGAAGCCCACATTGTTATAGCCGTATTTGCCGTGAACAATGCCTGAAACAATATGCTCACCTGAGTGGTTCTGCATTCTGCGAAAACGCTGATCCCAGTCAATCTTACATACACAGCATTCACCTGCATTAACAGGCTGATCGGTATAATGATAGATAGTATCGCCCTTTTCCTGAACGTCATTTACCCTCACAGCGTCAATAAAGCCTGTGTCAGGCTTCTGACCACCGCCCTCGGGAAAGAACGCAGTCTTATCCAAAACGATAATATAGCCCTTTTCAGCCTCTTCACAGGAAATGACTGTTGCGGTAAACTCCTTGATGAAGCTGTTTTCAAAATAAAGTCTGCGAGTCATGGTCTGCCTCCAAATTCTGCATTTTGCATTATGCATTTAATCAGGTGTTTTTGTCGGTAACACGCATCTGCTTAAGATTACCGATCTTCTGAGCTCTGGAATCCAGTTCAGCCATAACGTCATTAAGCTCAATACCTTCATTTACCATCATGACCATAAGGTGATATATAAGGTCGGAGATTTCGTAAACGGTTTCACTCTTGTCGCTGTTTTTTGCGGCAATGATTGTTTCGCTGCATTCTTCACCGATTTTCTTCAGAATTTTATCAAGACCCTTATCAAAAAGATAGCAGGTGTAGGAACCCTCCTGAGGGTTTGCCTTTCTGTCCAGTACAACATTGTACAGAGTTTCAAGTACGTTATTCATTAGTAAAGTTTCCTTTCAAACGAGATCACGGAAAAAGCAGGTTCTGTTACCTGTGTGACAGGTTGGTCCATCAGGCTTGCAGAAATACAGAAGAGTGTCCGTATCGCAGTCCGTTTTCATATCCACCACATGGAGGAAATTGCCGGATGATTCGCCCTTGTTCCAGAGCTTTTCACGGCTTCTGCTCCAAAACCATGCTGTTTTGGTTTCAATGGTAAGTCTGACGGCATCCTCATTGGTAAAACCAAGCATCAAAACCTCAAGGGTTTCGCTGTCCTGGATAATAACAGGAATAAGCTCAGATTTCTTAAAGAGGTCTTTAATATCCATGCTCCACCATCACTTTCTGACAGGTATTCCCTGTCCTTCAAGGTATTCCTTGACCTGTGGAACGGTCAGTTCACCGAAGTGGAACAGACTTGCGGCAAGAGCAGCATCACAGCCGGTCTTTTCAAAGACCTCTGCAAAATGCTCAAGACAGCCACAGCCGCCTGAGGCGATTACAGGAATATTTACAGCATCGGCAACAGCCTTGGTCATTGGAAGGTCAAAGCCTGCCTTTGTGCCGTCACCGTCCATTGATGTGAGAAGAATTTCACCTGCACCAAGAGCTTCTACCTCTTTAGCCCATTCAACCGCATCAATACCGGTCCAGATACGACCGCCGTTAATTACAACCTCAAATGTGCCGTCAGGTCTTGTCTTGGCATCAATGGCCACAACAACGCACTGACTGCCGAACTTGTCAGCGGCTCTGGAAATGAGAGTCTTATCTCTGACAGCGGCAGAGTTAACGGATATCTTGTCAGCACCTGCCCTCAGAAGCTGTCCAAAATCCTCAACACTGCCGATACCGCCGCCAACTGTAAGCGGAACGAAAACCTGCTCCGCTGTACGGCGAACCACATCAACAACGGTAGCTCTGCCCTCATGGGTTGCGGTAATATCAAGGAAAACTATTTCATCAGCACCCTGGTCGCTGTAATACTTTGCCAGTTCAACAGGGTCGCCTGCATCTCTGATATTTACAAAATTTACGCCCTTTACAACTCGACCATCACGAACGTCGAGACATGGGATTATTCTTTTGGCCAGCACTGGTCTCCAGCCTCCTTTACAGCTTCTTCAAGGTCTATTGTTCCGGCATAATATGCCTTGCCAATGATCGCACCGTCAGCACCAAGCTCACGAAGTGCCTTAATGTCGTCAAGAACAGCTACACCACCGCTTGCGATTATCTCACAGCTTACAGCTTCTCTTAAAGCCTTGAGCTTTTCGATTGGCGGTCCCTGTAATGTACCATCTGTGTCAATGTCGGTAAAGATGATAGTCTTAACACCGAGAGCCTCCATCTGTCGTGCAAAGTCTATGGCACTGATACCTGAATCCTTGACCCAGCCGTGAGTGCTTACATAGCCGTTACGGGCATCAATACCCACAGCGATACGCTCACCGTATTCCTTAACGGCTTCTGCAACGAATTCAGGATTACTTACAGCTGCAGAGCCGATGATAAAACGCCATACACCCAGCTCATCAGCAGCACGGATATCATCCATATTTCTAATACCGCCGCCAAGCTCGATTCTTGCTGTTGTTGAACCTGCAACACGCTTAACAAGCTCTCCATTTTTACGCTTGCCGTCAAGAGCACCGTCAAGATCTACCATATGTATAAGTTGTGCACCCGCAGCTTCAAAGATTTTTGCTGTTTCAACAGGGTCTTCGGATACCTGATGAACCGTGCTGAAATCACCTTTGAAGAGTCTGACGCATTTTCCGTCTTTTAAATCAATAGCAGGCAAAATTCTCATGCTTTTGATGTCCTTTCAAAACTAAAGTGTGCAGAAATTTTTCAGTATGGCAAGTCCGGCTTCACCTGATTTTTCAGGATGGAACTGACAGCCGAATACATTGCCGCTTGAAACGATTGCGGCAACCTCTGCACCGTAATCGGCACTTGCAATAAGATTTTCAGGGTACTTTGTCATAGCACAGAAGGTATGAACAAAGTAAACGTATGCACCCTCGTCAACGCCCTTGAGAAGCGGACATGGATTATTGAACTTAAGACTGTTCCAACCGATATGCGGAAGCTTAAGCTCAGTTGGAACACGCTGAATTCTGCCGGGTATAAGACCAAGACCTGTTGTGAGTTCTATCTCGTCACTCTCTTCAAACAGCATCTGCATACCAAGGCAAATACCTAAAAGAGGTTTTTTTTCAGCCTGCTCCTTCACAAAGGACTCAAAGCCTTTTTCACGAAGGTATCTCATAGCGGCAGGAAACGCACCCACACCGGGAAGTATTACTCTGTCGCTCTTTTCAATTTCACTTTTATCGGATGTGATGATCCATTCTTCGCCCAGGTATCTTAGAGCATTTGTAACGCTCATAAGATTGCCTGCACCGTAATCAATAACCGCTGTTCTTCCCATTATTCAAGCGCTCCCTTTGTAGAAACTACTTTATCATCAACAACTTCAACCGCATCCTTCATCGCAACACCAAGAGATTTAAACAGAGCCTCTGTTATGTGGTGAGCATTGGAGCCGTAAATGCACTTCTGATGGAGTGTAAGACCTGCGTTAACGGCAAAAGCACGCATAAATTCTTCGGTAAGGCAGGCTTCGTAGCTGCCTATCATCTCCTGAGGCATTGGAGCATCATAAACATTGAATGCCCTGCCGGAGAAGTCGAGAGCAGTAAAGCAGAGGGCTTCATCCATAGGGATATAGGCAGAGGCAAAACGTCTGATACCCTTCTTGTCGCCAAGAGCTTCACGGACAGACTTACCCAAAACGATACCCGTATCCTCAACGGTATGATGACCGTCTACATACAGATCGCCCTTTACGGTTACCTTAGCACCGAAACCACTGTAAAAGAACATTGCAGTCAGCATATGGTCAAAGAAACCAATACCTGTGGAAACGGAAACCTCACCGCCTTCAAGGCAGATGGAAAGAGAAATATCCGTTTCCTTTGTTGTACGGTTGATCTCAGAAATTCTCATGGTTTTATTCCTTTCCGTCGTCAGCAAAACGAACTTTGATGGAATTTGCGTGAGCAGTGAGATACTCAGCATTTGCAAATCGGATTATATCCTCATGGATATCAGAAAGATCCTGTTCATTATAATTTATAATGCTCATCTTCTTTAAGAAGCTGTCAACACTAAGTGGAGAGAAGAAACGCGCAGTGCCGGAGGTTGGCAGAACGTGGCTTGGACCTGCCATGTAATCGCCAAGCGGTTCAGGAGAATTCTTGCCCATGAACACAGCACCTGCGTTCTTTATCATAGGAAGAACAGCATCAGGGCGTGCAGTCATAATCTCAAGATGCTCAGGAGCAATTTCATTTGCAAGGTCTGCGGCTTCTTCCATGCTTTCACACACGAAAAGCTGACCGTAATCATTTAATGATTTAAAAATGATCTCATTTCGGCTGAGGGCATTAGCCTGACGAATAAGAGCTTCACGAACTTTTTCAGCCAAGTCAAAGGATGTGGTTACAAGAACAGAGCTTGCCATAGCGTCATGCTCAGCCTGGCTCAGCATATCAGCAGCCACATACTCAGGATTTGCAGTCTCATCGGCAATTACAAGAACCTCGGAAGGTCCTGCAACCATGTCAATATCCAGCTTGCCGTAAGCCATACGCTTTGCGGCAGCAACGAATGCATTACCTGGGCCCACAAGCTTGTCTACCTTTGGGATAAAACCTGCACCGTATGTGAGAGCAGCAACAGCCTGAGAGCCGCCTACTGCAATAACACGGTCAACACCTGCAATCTGTGCCGCTGCCATAACTGCGTTATTGAGGTTTGCGGTTGGTGGTGTCACCATGATTATCTCCTCAACGCCTGCAACCTTAGCAGGGATGGCATTCATAAGAACGGAGGATGGATAAGCCGCACTGCCACCGGGTACATAGATACCAACTCTTGTAAGACCACGAACTACCTGACCTAATACACTACCTGTACCAATAGTCCAACTGCTGGACTTAGGAAGGAGTCTTGATTGGTAGTCCCAAATGTTCTTTGCAGCCTGTTCCATTGCCCTGTAAAGGTCACGGGGACATTCCTCCGCAGCCTTCTCGAGCTGTTCCTTAGTTATCTCATAAGGCTCTGTACCGTCAAATCTCAGGGAATATTCCTTAACTGCTTCATAACCTCTTACCTGTACATCGGCTAAGACCGAAGCAACAATCTTATCTATCTTTTCATTAGCATTTGCCGCACGGCTTCTCATATCTTCAAGAACCTGTGCGACAGTTTCTTTAGTTACTTTCTTAATTTCCAGCATTTATAACATCCTCACATCTCTGGATAAAATCAAGTATCTGTTCCTTGTACAGCTTCATGCTTGCTGTATTGACGATGAGTCGCGCACTTACATCATGAAGCTTTTCGACCTGTACAAGACCGTTTGCCTTAAGAGTGGAGCCTGTTTCAACAATGTCAACGATACCGTCGGTAAGATTAAGAATAGGAGCAAGCTCAACAGAACCCTCGATCTTAATTACAGAAACGTCCATACCCTTTTCGGCAAAGTATCTCTTGGCAACATT
The DNA here is from genome assembly GCA_015067795.1 of Oscillospiraceae bacterium. Classification (GTDB taxonomy): domain Bacteria; phylum Bacillota; class Clostridia; order Oscillospirales; family Oscillospiraceae; genus SIG495. Next base: position 53,231 of record SVLU01000002.1, on the reverse strand, counting down.
CGGGTACTTGGAGGCAACTGTTCTACTCTTATAAGAGCCGTAGAAGTCAAAGCCTTCCTTTACCGCAAGCATAAAACGACACTTTCCGAAGCCTAAGTTCAGAACCTCGTAGAAAGATCCATCACCCTCAAGAATTGTGTCCTTGCCAACGATACCCATATCACAGACACCGTGTTCAACATAGGTTATAACATCAGGTGCCTTGGACATAACAACGTCCAGGTCATAATTATTAATGCCGGCAATGAGCTTACGTCCGGGATTTCTGACCTCTTCGCAGTCAAGACCCATCTTTTCCATCATATCAACAGATTTATCAAGAAGTCTGCCCTTTGTGATGGCAATTCTCAGACGGTTTCTGTCGCTTTTATTATCAGCTTTCAGGCACTGTTCAACATCAGAGGTGTTGATAGCAAAGCCGGTTGCGGGAGCATCAGCACCAAAGCAACCCAAAAGATTATCATATCTGCCGCCTGAAAGGACGCTTGCAGCCGCGCCCTTAACGTAGCCTCTGAATACTACACCTGTGTAGTAGTCTATCTGATTTACCATGCCCAGGTCAAAGTGGATAAACTCACCAAGACCCTTTTGGCTGAGAATTTCGTACAGCTTGTGGAGATACCGGAGAGCATCCTTTGCCTTTGGTGCTGTAACGATCTTATCAGCTTCATCAAGCACCTCAACACCGCCGAAAAGATGGCTGAGCCTGCCAAGGGCAACTGCCGCAGTCTGATCCTCATACTTAGCAAGATAATCATTGAGAGCCGCAAACTTTTTACGCTCAATATAGCGTCTTATGCGTTCGATGGAGCGTTCACTTGCATCCAGTTCTTCTGCAACAGCTCTGAAAAGACCTGCATGGCCAATTTCAATATGGAAGCTGTCACCTGCAACTGAGCCCAGGGACTTGACTGCAAGCTCCAGCATTTCAGCATCAGCTTCCAGACCGCCTGCACCTATAAGCTCAACACCGCACTGTGGTATCTCGCTCTCAGCACCGTGATGAGCTGAACTGGAGCGAAAAACTGTCTGATTGTAGTACAGCCTCTGTACACCAACACCCTTGAGTCTTGTTGCCGCAACTCTTGCGATTGGAGTTGTGTTATCAGGACGCATAACTAAAATTCTGCCGCTCTTGTCGGTAATCTTTACCATTGAGTCCTCAGGCAAGGGATTACCTGTCTGGACGAACATATTGTAATACTCAACCTCAGGAGTGATTATTTCGCTGTATCCGTACTCCTGAAAAACGCCGATGAAGGCAGCCTCTGTTTTTCTGAGAGCTCTGCTCTCGTTGAACAGTCTGTCCCTTGTGCCCTCAGGCGTAGTAATATTATTTGAAAACATTTATACTTCCCCGTAATAACTGACTTGTATTTGGATCACTTATCTGTAACCCATTTCCTTCTGATATTCAACCAGAAGCTCAACATTTGCCCTTTCGTATTCATTGAACTGAGCTATGATGGCATCGCTGGATTCTGTAACAGGTGTGTACCAATCCTGATTTTCAAAGTAGTTCTGAATACTTTCGGATTTGAATATTCTGCCATGACGAGCATAAATCTCGTTGATAAGCATTGAGGTTTCTTCCTTGGTCATACCCTCAAGGTCTTCCCTTGTGAGATATGTGGTATGAGATTCAGCAAGGAATTCACTCTTTTCGCCGCCTCTGAAGCCGCTATCAACCTGATATGTAACTATTGTGTTGATGTTCTTCTTTTCGGTGGAGTTCATGTTGGAGTAAGCCTTGGTAAGGCTTCTTGTTGTGCCATTATACCAGGACTGGCTTTCAAAATGGCTCTGAATTGAAGAACTGCCGAATATAAGACCGTTTCTTGCATATATCTCATTAATGAGCATCTGAGAATCGTATCTTGTCATACCGGCAAGGTCACTTGTCTTAATTCTTGTTGTTGCCCACTTGTAGTCCTTTGCATTACTTGTGCTGCCGGAGTTTCCTGAACTGCCGCTATTACCGGAATTACCGGAGCTGCCACCGTTACTGCTGCTTCCGGAATTACCGGAATTGCCACTGTTTCCGCCGTTACCGGAATTGCCGGAGTTTCCAAGACTGCTGCGATATTCAAGCATGATACTCAGGTTCTTTTTCTCAATATCACTCATATTGGAATAAGCCTTGCTCATATCTGTGGTAGTACCCTCATACCAGTCAAAGGCTTCAAAATGCTGCTGATTTGAGCTTCCGCTTGTGCCGAATATAAGACCATTTCTTGCGTAGATCTCGTTAATGAGCATTTGTACTTCTTCTCTTGTCATGCCTGCAAGATCTCTTGAGGAAATGACAGCAGAAGCATATTTATAGCTATTGTTATTGCCATTTTCAGGGACGTTTTCTTCGCCTTCAGCACCTTCGTCAGGAATGTTTTCCTGATCATCAGAGCTTTCCTCAGGAATTTCCTCCGGAGGCTGTTCTGTGTCATCAGGCTTATTGGTTTCATCCTCAAGCTTGTCGTCAACAATAACGTCAGGCTCGTCAATCTGAGTATCAGCACCGTTATTTTCGATGATTTCATCACCCTGATTATCGTTAGTATCATCACCGGTATTCCATGGTTGGAATATAGCAAGTGCCGCAAGAGCGATAATTATAATAAGAATAATAACTATCCAAAGACCTGCTTTGCTCTTCTTTTCTTCACCAACAGAAACAAACGGAATATCATCCTTTTTCTGTTTTGCATTTGACTTTTTGCTCTTTTTTGCCTTCTTCTCAGCCTTAACAGCCGCCGCTGCCGCTGCAGCACTTTCCCTGGCTTCTTTCTTAGCACGAGCTTCCGCTGCCTTGTTCTGCTCACGAGCAGCCTTTTCAGCGGCTTTTGCTTTTTTCCTTTCATCTGCGGCATTTGCCTTTGAAGCAGCTTTTGCTGTTGCCGCCGCTGCTGCCGCAGTCTTTGCGGCATTCTTGGCTTCACGGGCCGCCGCCTTATCTGCTTCCTTCTTTTCGGCGTCCTTTGCCTTTGCTTCGGCTTTTTTATCAGCCTTGGACTTCTTTGAAGCAGCACCGGCACCTGCCACAGCCACACCTGCAGCTACCGCCGCACCTGCGGTCTTATCTCTATTTTTCTTCTGCTTTTTCTCATCCTTAGCAGAATCTACACTTTCATTTGCAGCGGCAGATGCACCTGCAATAATTGCCGCCATCATATCTTCTTCGCTGTCCTTGGCTTTTTCCTCAGTCTTAGGTTCCTGAGGTTTAGTTTCCGCCTTCTTTTCTGATTTCTTATCAGCAGACTTCTTATCGGATTTTTTACCCTTGCCACCAAGAATTGGAGACATACCAACTGCCGCAAGAGCAAGAGATACTGCAGAAGTACCGCGTGGTACGTAAGCCGCAGCCACAGGAACACGTTCAAGGTCAGCAAGCATTTCAGCCGCAGACTGATATCTGTCGGCAGGCTCTTTTGCGGTTGCCTTTTCGATCACAGCGGTAAATTCCTTACTGCATCCCTTGACCTCTGCACCGTTAACAAGCACTCCACCGTTGGCATAGAATGCCATTGCCATACCAAGGGAGTAAATATCGGACTGCTTTGAATACTTACCGTCTGCCGCAACCTCCGGAGCATCATAAGTCCTGTCGGTCTTAAAGAGCTTTGCACCTGCCTTGCTGAGACATCTTGTGATACCGTAGTCAACAAGCAGGAACTTACCTGTATCGTTGACCATAATGTTTTCAGGTGTAATACCGCCATGAACAAGATTGAACTTCTCGCAGGCGGTGAGACCTGCACAGATGTCCTTACCTATCTGAACAGCCTCCTGTTCACCGGTTTTGCTGTCGGCATAGTACATGGCCATCGGAGTATACAGATGCTCTCTGATATAGCAGGTCCAGCCCGGTTCAAGCTCATTTTCAACAAACTTGAATTCATCAGACTTGCCCAGATGCTCGGAGTCAGCAGATCTGTAAAGAGTCATTTCCCAGTTCAGATCATCCTTGAAAACATCAAAATAATTCTTCAGGAGAGTTGCGCTGATACCGAGATCAATGGCACTCTGAATAGCCTCCTTCTGAGGAGGAACCTGAATAGTCTTGACAGCCTTGTAAACCGCACCGCCGTTTGGGGCAGTCTGCTTGCCAAGATAGACATTGCCGTGAGCACCGCTGCCAAGCTCACCCTGAATTTCCCAATCAGGCCATACGGCCTTTACATTAATTTCACTCATAACCTTTTCCCCCGATCAGAGTTTATCAGAACAGTGATAACTGACTTGTATCAGGCAGTTCATCAAGAGCACCAACTGCCCTCAGCTGTTCTATATGCATCTTGGAGATCTTGGCACAGCTGTCCAAAAGCTCCTCAATTGACAGGAATGTTTTATTCTTTCTCTGTTCACCCAGGTCATACGCGGCAGTCTCACCAAGACCGCTTACCGCAACGAGAGGCGGAATCAGTTTGTTGCCGTCAATGACGAATTTAACAGGATCTGATTTATAAATATCCATAGGTGCAAATTCATAGCCACGCTTATAGAATTCATAACAAGCTTCAAGAGTTGTGAGAAGGTCGCTGTCCTTCTGAGAAGCGGCAGGATTACCCTTGATCTCACGAATTTTTGCCGCCGCAACATCAAGACCCATAATCATACAGGAAGCGTCAAAGCTGTCCTTCTGGCTTCGTCTGTAAAAATATGCACTGTAAAACGCAAGCGGCTTATGTACCTTGAACCAGGCAATTCTGAAAGCCATCATAACGTATGCAACTGCATGAGCCTTTGGGAACAGATACTTGATTTTTTTACATGACTCAATGTACCATTCAGGAACTTCAATTTCCTTCATTTCATCTTCCGCACCCTCCGGAAGACCCCTGCCCTTTCGGACCGCCTCCATTATCTTAAAGGCACGTCTTTCATTCATACCCTTACTGATAAGATAGAGCATAATGTCATCACGACAGCCGATGGTCTCGCTGATGGAGGCAGTTTCAGAAAGAATAAGGTCCTTTGCGTTACCAAGCCAAACGTCCGTACCGTGAGAGAAGCCTGAAAGACGAACAAGAGTGTCAAAGCACTCGGGCTTAGTATCACAGAGCATCTGGCGTGTAAAGCCTGTACCAAATTCGGGAATACCGATAGTACCGGTCTTACCGATAATCGGGTCATCATCAGTAAGACCAAGAGGTATTGCTGACTTGAAGATACCCATTGTTTCAGGGTCATCAAGGGCGATCTTCTTTGCATCCTCCCCGGACATATCCTCAAGCATTTTGATCATTGTTGGGTCATCGTGACCCAGCTCATCAAGCTTTAGGAGGTTGTCCTCCATACAGTGGTATTCAAAGTGCGTTGTAACAATACCGCTGTCAGGAGAATCAGCAGGGTGCTGTGCAGGACAGAAATCAAATATTTCCATATCCTGCGGAATAACAACCAGACCACCCGGGTGCTGACCCGTTGTACGCTTAACGCCAACACAGCCAAGGGCAAGTCTTGTTTCCTCAACCTTCGTTACGGTTTTGCCGATCTTTTCAAGATACTTCTTAACGTAGCCGTAGGCTGTCTTTTCCGCAACGGTACCGATAGTACCGGCACGGAAAACATGGTCAGAGCCGAAAAGCTCATTTGTATATTTATGGGCATTCGCCTGATACTCACCGGAGAAGTTAAGGTCGATATCAGGAACCTTATCACCACCGAAACCGAGGAAGGTTTCGAATGGGATATCAAAGCCCTCTTTTGAATATTCAATACCGCATACAGGGCAGTTAGCGTCCGGCATATCAGCACCACAGCCAAAGCCCTTACCTGACTCGAAATCAGTATTAAGACAATTCGGGCATCTGTAATGGGCAGGCAGTGAGTTAACCTCAGTAATACCTGACATATAAGCAACAAGAGATGAGCCAACACTGCCTCGTGAGCCTACCAGATAGCCATGCTCCAAAGAGTCTGCTACAAGCTTCTGCGCAGACATATAGATAACATCATAATTTCTCGCCAGAATATCGTTAAGCTCAGTATCAACACGACTCTTAACTATTTCAGGAGGATTTTCACCGTAAAGACTGGTCATTTTTGTATAAACAAGACGCTTTAAATCTTCAGCAGAATTCTCAATCTTTGGTGCGTAGAGAATTTTTGGTGGGAGAGGTCGTGTCACGTCACACATATCAGCTATCAGATTGGGATTAGTGATTACAACCTCTTCGGCAAGCTCCTTGCCAAGATAGCTGAACTCATCAAGCATCTCGTTAGTAGTGCGGAAATAGATCGGTAAATCAGAGTCCGCATCATCAAATTCCTTGGCAGTAAGAAGAATATGTCTGTAAACCTCATCCTCAGGGTCAAGGAAGTGTACGTCTCCTGTTGCAACAACAGGCTTGCCAAGCTCTTTGCCAAGCTCAATAACACGACGGTTGAATCTCCTTAAGTCCTCAATATCCTTAGCCTTAGGCTTATCCCCACGGAGCATGAACATATTGTTGCATATCGGCTGAATTTCCAGATAGTCATAGAAATCAGCAATTCTGCGTTGCTCAAGAACACTTCTGTTATCTGAAACAAGCTGAAATACCTCGCCGGCTTCGCAAGCCGCACCGATAATAAGACCATCACGGTGCTTCTGAATTACACTCTTCGGAATTATCGGATAACGCTTGAAGTGGTCAAGATGACCTGCCGTAACAAGCTTGTACAGATTTCTGATACCAGCCTGAGTTTTTGCAAGTATAATAATATGCTTAGGCTTAAATCTGCGTTTTTCCATTGCGGAATTACGCATAGCCTGAATATACGGATTAAGCTGGGAAAGCTTATTAATTCCGTCCTCTTTTGCCCTTTCAAAGAGCTTAACGAGGATAAGACCAGCGGTAACGGCGTCATCGGAAGCTCTGTGGTGATTGAACTCAGGAAGCCCCAGTCTGCCTGCTACCATATCCAGCTTGTGGTTTTTCATATCACTGAGCTGTCCCTGACTGAGAGCCAGTGTGTCAATATAAACAGGCTCAAAGTCAAGACCGTATCTTACGACAGCCTGATATATAAAGCCAATATCAAAGCTTGCATTATGAGCGGCAAGGGGTCTGCCGCCTGCAAATTCAAGAAAGCTTTTTACCGCATCCCTCTGGGAAGGAGCACCCTTTACATCCTCATTGGTAATGCCTGTAAGCTGAATAATATTAGCGGGAATTGGCATTTCAGGGTCAACAAAGGTCTGAAACCTTGCCAGCTCCTTATTGCCCTTCATGATTACCGCACCAATTTCGGTAATTCGGTCAGCACAGCTGTCAAGACCGGTTGTTTCTATATCAAAGGCAACTATCTCTGTGTCAAGGTCAAGCTCAGTATTGCCGTAGAGTGCAAGTCTGTCGTCAACATCGTTTATGTAATAGCCCTCAACACCGTAGATGACCTTAATCTTATCCCCTGCCGCCTTCATGGCATCAGGAAAAGACTGGCATACACCGTGATCGGTTATTGCAATAGCAGGATGACCCCAGCTTATTGCACGGTTGATGGCTTTCTTTGTATCTGTAAGAGCATCCATTGCGGACATCTGAGTATGAAGATGGAGTTCAACTCTCTTCTTTTCGCTTGTGTCCTTTCGCTGAACTTTCTCCTCAAGGGAGATGCCCTCAGGTGTTATGGAAATATCATTGTCGTATCTGTTAAAACCGACAGTACCCTTTACCTTGACATACATTCCCTTTTTGATATTCAAAGCCTTTGCCTTTTCAGCATCATCTGTTATGTATTTTGAAACTCTTACAGAGCCTGTATAATCTGTAATATCAAAGTTGAGAACAAGGGAATTAGTCTTTGTAATCTCTTTTACTTCAAGGCTAAAAATATCACCTCGGATAACCACTCTGCCTGATTCAAGATTTACATCGGAAATTGATGTCAATTCACCCTTGGTGGAACGTCCAAATATAAGCTGTCCGCCCTTTGGCACTTTTTTGGTCTGTTCCTTAGGCTGTTCAGGTGGGTACAGGGGTGTAATATCCACACGCTTAAGCTCATACTCGCTCTCAAGCTCCGCCTGAACTCTCCAAATTGCGGCAGGAGGAGTCATATTATCAAGCTTTAGTTTTATACTCATTGTCCGTTCTGATGTGTTTACCTCGGCGGATAACACCGCTGCACCGCCCAATATAGAGCGAAGCTCGCTGTTATCACCCAAGCCGCTGAACATCTCAAAAAACGGAACAGGGTTTAACGACATAAATCAGTTCTCCTCGATAAGCTTTATAAGTTCGTCTGCAAGATATTCCATAGGAACTTTCTTGATAACAGTTCCCTTACTGAAAAGAATACCTTCATTTTTACCGCCTGCAATACCAAAATCAGCATGGGATGCTTCACCCGGTCCGTTAACAACACAGCCCATAACAGCAACTGTGATATCCTTGGTGCAGGTCTCAAGACGCTTTTCAACGTCCTTTGCAATACCAATAAGGTCAATATTTGTTCTGCCGCAGGTTGGGCAGGATACTATCTTAACACCGCTCTTCATTCCCAAAGCCTTGAGAATGGAAACACCGGCCTTTATCTCCTGAACGGGAGGTGCAGTTAGGGAAACACGGATGGTATCACCGATGCCCTCACTAAGAAGTGTACCGATACCGATAGAATTTTTGATGACACCCATGTATTCAGTACCTGCTTCCGTAACGCCAAGATGCAGAGGGTAGTCTGTCTCGCTTGCAAGAAGTCTGTAAGCTTCAATAGTGAGCTTTACGTTTGAAGCCTTTACGGAAATGCAGATATCATCAAAGTCATACTTATTGAGAAGTCTAACATGACCCATCGCACTTTCCAGCATAGCTCTTGCAGTAAGACCGTACTTAGCCAAAAGCTCCTTTTCAAGACTGCCGCCGTTAACGCCAATGCGGATAGGGAGATTTCTCATACGGCAGGCATCAACAACGGCCTTTACCCTGTCCTCACCGCCGATATTGCCCGGGTTTATTCTTATCTTATCAGCACCACAGGCAGCCGCTTCGATTGCGAGCTTATAATCAAAGTGAATATCCGCAACAAGTGGGATGGAGATATTCTCCTTGATCTCCGCAATAGCCCTTGCAGCTTCAATATTTGGAACAGCCACACGCACAATATCACAGCCTGCGTGCTCAAGCTCCATTATCTGAGCAATAGTATCGGCCGCATTTTCAGTTTTAGTATTTGTCATGGACTGGACTGTAACCGGTGCACCACCGCCAACCGGAATTCCGCCCACCATTATCTGTTTCTTAGCCATTTATAATCCTCAAAATATCGTGATAAGTTACAAATACCATTAGTCCCAACAGAAGCAGTAAACAAATTGCATGGATATAACCCTCATATTTTGGATTTACCTTTTTGCGGGTTATCTTTTCAATTACAAATGTCACAAGCAGGAAGAATACACGTCCGCCATCCAATGCAGGTATTGGAAGAATATTCATAACCGCAAGGTTTATAGCGATGAAACCGCAAATATACGCGATATTCCAAAGAGCAGCAGAGGTGGTTTCAGACTGTTGACCGACTTCATTGATCACATCCACAACCTGAACAACACCGCCCATATCCTGCACACCCAATTTACCTGTTACAAGGTCAGTAAGTCCCATAAGTACAAGTCTGACAGAATTATGGGTTTCGTACCAGGAATATGCAATTTTGTCCTTGAACTTAGCCTCTATCACATTAAAAGTGATACCATATCTAAGCTGAGTTTCACCATTGTCAACGTATTCGCGAAGAGTTAATGGCAGATTGTCAAGCTTTACCTTTTCGCCGTCTCTTACAACCACCATATCAACCGTCTCGCCATTTCCCCTGGACATATATGTGGAGAAATCGTCGGCATAATAAATGCGATGACCGTCAATGCTGTAAACGGTATCCCCAACCATGATCTGATCCTCAAGAGGAAACCCATCGGCAAGGGAGTCGATGGTTGTTCCTGCGTAATAATTAAATCGTGAGAAGATTATCAGCATGATGATAAAGCCGAAAATAAAATTCATTGCAACACCTGCAACGAGTATAATCAGCTTTTTCCAGGCCTTCTGACTTGAAAATGCTCTCGGGTCCTCAGATTTCTCGTCCTCCCCTTCCATAGCACAGAAGCCGCCCACAGGCAGAATTCTCAGAGAATATAAGGTTTCCTTACCCTGCTTTTTAAATATCGCAGGTCCCATACCGATAGCAAACTCATTCACCCTAACGCCGCAGGCTTTAGCCGCCATAAAGTGACCAAGCTCATGAGTAGCAATAAGAATACCAAACGCCAGAATAGCCAGGATTATATACATAGATTACGCCTTTCCATAAACAAAACTGCGAGCCTCTGTATCAAGCTCAATGATCTCATCCACAGTATTAGTCATCGCACCACCGAACTTCGCAACAGTCTCGCTAACCAGATCATAAATTTCGGTAAAGCCGATCTTTTCACGTAAGAACAGATCAACGGCTGCTTCATTTGCACCGTTCATAACAGCACAGGAGCTGTCGGAACGCTTCGCCGCATCCATAGCAAGAGCAAGACATTTGAATACGTTCAAATCAGGCTCTTCAAAGGTCAGAGAACCGACCTTGAGAAAATCAATTTTATTAGCCGGACCTGCCATTCTTTCAGGCCAGGTCAGTGCATACTGAATGGGAATTCTCATATCAGGAGGCCCCATCTGAGCAATAACGGAATTATCCACATATTCCACCATTGAATGAATAATGCTCTGAGGGTGAATAAGAACCTTTATCTGCTCAGGTGTGACCTTGAACAGATGCATAGCCTCAATAAACTCAAGTCCTTTATTCATCATAGTTGCGGAATCTATGGTTATCTTCTGCCCCATAGCCCAGTTAGGATGCTTAAGAGCGTCAGCTTTTGTAACATTTTTAAGCTGTTCCTCTGTAAATCCCCTGAAAGGACCGCCGGAAGCAGTAAGCAATATTTGCTTTATTTCCTTTTTGGAATTACCCTCAAGGCTCTGGAATATTGCAGAATGTTCAGAGTCAACAGGGATGATCTCAGCACCATGCTCCTCAGCCGCTTTCATTACAAGATGCCCTGCACAAACGAGAGTCTCCTTATTCGCAAGGGCAATACGCTTTCCCTGTCTGATTGCAGCCAAAGTAGGCTTCAGTCCAACCATACCCATAACAGCGGTTATAACAGTGTCTCCGCTTGGAAGTGATGCCGCTTCAACAAGCCCTTCCATGCCTGAAACAATACGCACAGGCAAATCACTCACTCTGACCGCCAATGTCTCAGCCGCTTTTTTATCAGCTACCGCTGCAAGCTCAGGCTTAAACTTTCTTATCTGCTGTTCAAGAAGATCAATATTTCTGTTGGCGGTAAGGGCTCTCACTCTGCCGCCAAGTGATTCAATAACATCCAGGCTCTGCCGGCCAATAGAGCCGGTTGAACCCAATATAATTACATCCTTTTCCATAATTGCACCTATTAAAATGCCGGAACAAGTGTTACAAGTATGTATATCACCGGTGCGGCAAAAATCATACTGTCAAATCTGTCCAGCATACCACCGTGACCGGGGATAAGATTGCCGTAATCCTTGATACCGTGCTCTCTCTTGATAAGGGAAAATGCAAGGTCGCCAAGCTGAGTCATAACATTACCGATAATTGCATAGAGAAGGAGAATGGTAAAGCTGACAGGAATATTGAGAGCATAACGAAGGACTAAGCCGTAGATAATCATACCAATAATAAGGCTGACAATACTGCCCACAAAACCCTCAGCACTCTTATTTGGACTTACCTTGACAATACCTCTGTGCTTACCAAGAAATACACCTGCAAAATAAGCACCGCTGTCGGAAACAAAAGTACATAAAAATGGCAGGAGTACATAGAGATGACCAAGCTCTCTCATCTTAAGATTTACAAGGCAGGACAATGCACATGGGATAAGGTAACCGCCGAAAATAACTGTTAGTATATCGAAGAATTTAATGCTCTTCTCTCTGCCGTAAGCAAACACAGCCTCCGCAAACATTGCGGCACACAGCAGATACAGTACCACATGAAAATATATTCTGTCTAATTCAAGATATACCATCACAGGTACAAGAACGGCAGATATTATCCCATAAATAAAGTTTCTTTTACACGAATCGGCACCTGATGCTCTGATAAGCTCATAGGCGATAAAGCCCGTCATAAGAGCCACAAAGCCGGTCATGAAAACAGGCGGCAGCCAAAGCAACACCGCAAGGATAAAAGGTATAGCTATTGCCGCAACTACTATTCTGGTTTTCATCAATACCAACTCCTTAAAGTTTTGCTTATTTTCTCAAACCACCGTAAAGACGTTTTCTGTGGCTGTAGCTCTCAAGAGCCTTATCAAGCTCCTCGGGTGTGAAATCAGGCCAGAGCACTTCGGTAAAATACAGCTCGCTGTAAGCGGACTGCCACATGAGGAAGTTGGAAAGCCGATACTCACCGCTTGGTCTGATAACAAGATCCGGGTCAGGAATGTCACAGCTATACAGATAGCGGCTGAACTCTTCTTCATTCAAAGCCTTACCCGTTGCCTTATAATCCTCAGCGTATCTAATTGCAGCCTTAACTATCTCATCACGACTGCCGTAATTCAGACAGATATTTGCCTGAACACCGTCATAACGTGATGAAATTTCTTCTACCTCACTGATCATCTTCTGAAGCTTAGGAGACAATACTGACATATCACCAAGAAACTTAAGCTTGATCCTGTCATTTTCCATCTTCTCGATAGCCTCAAGAAGATACTTTTCCAGAAGATTCATTATTGCATCCACTTCAGCCTTAGGACGCTTCCAGTTCTCCGTGGAAAAAGCGTATACCGTTAGATATTTAATGCCTATCTCTTTGCAATATTTTGATATGGTACGGAAATTCTCCGCACCATAGGAATGGCCCGCAGTTCTTGGCATACCCTTCTTTTGCGCCCAACGGCCATTCCCATCCAATATGATAGCAATATGACGAGGAAGTCCATTTATGACATTGGACTCCCCGTCTGTCTTTTTGAATATTTTCATTAGATTTCGGAAAGTTCCTTTTCCTTCTGTGCTGTTACCTTGTCAACTTCCTTGATGTAGTTATCAGTCAGCTTCTGAAGTTCCTTTTCAACGTCCTTCATGTCATCCTCTGTGATTTCGGACTTCTTTTTCATAGCCTTGAATGCGTCCATCGCATCACGACGAACATTACGAACGGCAACCTTAGCTTCTTCGCCATACTTCTTTACCTGCTTGATGAGATCCTTACGGCGTTCTTCAGTAAGCTGTGGGAATGCAAGTCTGACAATTCTGCCATCGTTCTGAGGATTGATACCCAGATCGGAAGCAAGGATAGCCTTTTCAATGAGCTTCAGGGTCTGAGGGTCCCATGGCTGGATAGTGAGAGTTCTTGGGTCAGGAGCGGAGATATTTGCGATCTGGTTGATTGGAGTTGGAGAACCGTAATAATCCACTCTGATCTGGTCCAGAACAGCAGGATTTGCTCTGCCGGCTCTTACAGCCGCAAACTGAGTCTGAAGCACCTCGATGGTCTTCTTCATTTTGTTTTCATAAACTTTATACATTGCTCTTTTCCTCCTATGTAAATTTGTTGATTATTCTACAATAGTACCGATCTTTTCACCGGTGACAACTCTGATAATATTTTCCGCATCCTTAAGTGCGAAAAGGATAACCGGGATATTATTGTCCATAGACAGGGAGGTTGCTGTGGAGTCCATAACCTTGAGATGCTTTGCAAGCACATCATCATAGGAGATCTTGTCGAACTTAACAGCATCCTTATCAATACGGGGGTCTGCGGAATATACACCGTCGATGTTCTTCGCAAGAAGGATAACGTCAGCATTGATCTCAGCAGCTCTGAGAACAGCAGCAGTATCTGTGGAGAAATATGGATGACCTGTACCACAACCGAAGATAACAACCCTGCCCTTGTTGAGATGCTTGTCAGCCTTAAGACGGATATATGGTTCAGCAACGGCTCTGATTTCAAGAGCAGTCTGTACACGAACTTCAACACCAAGCTGTTCAAGGACATCCGCAACAGCAAGACAATTCATAACAGTTGCCATCATACCCATATGGTCAGCTCTGGTGCGTTCCATCTTGCCTTCACCATTCTTAAGACCACGCCAGAAGTTGCCGCCGCCAACAACGATGCCAACCTGAACACCCATGTCAACACATTCCTTGATGACCTTGCAAACAGTCTTGATAACATCAAAATCAAGACCAAAGCTCTGATTTCCGGCAAGAGCTTCACCGCTCAGCTTAAGAAGTATTCTTTTATATATCGGTTTTTTATCCATTTCAAAAACTCCTTGTTTAATCAAAATATGCATACATATATAGTCTATTATATTTTAATATATTTTAACCAAAAATGGAATACTTATTTTTAAAAAATCCTTCGTCATAATGTACATTATGCGAGAAATATTAAAAACTCGATGCTACATTTTGCGGTTATTTGACAAGTTCCGCAAAAAATCCACATTATGCAGAATAGCATATTGTCATAAACAGTACACACTTTCATTGTGAGAGCCGTTTGGGGCTCGTGGCAATCTCGTCTCTTAAGATTCCCACGTCGCTACGCTCCTCGGAATGACATATACGAAGGCATAAAAAATCGGTGGAGCAAAAGCTCCACCGATTAAGTTCTATTAACCAAATACGCTGAGCAGGAAGCCTGCAGCAACTGCAGAACCGATAACACCAGCGACATTAGGACCCATAGCGTGCATGAGCAGGAAGTTGGAAGGATTTTCCTTCTGACCAACTGTCTGAGATACACGAGCTGCCATTGGAACGGCGGAAACACCTGCAGAACCGATGAGTGGGTTGATCTTGCCCTTTGTGAGCTTGCACATAATGTTGCCAAGAATAACACCACCAGCAGTGGAGAATGCAAAAGCACCAAGGCCAAGAAGAACGATAGAAATAGTATCCCAAGTAATAAAGTTTTCGCCAACAGTAGTTGCACCAACAGAAATACCGAGGAAGATAGTAACGATGTTCATGAGAGCGTTCTGAGCAGTGTCGGAAAGACGGTCAGTTACGCCACATTCACGGAACAGGTTACCGAGCATCAGGCAACCAAGGAGGGATGCAACGTCAGGGAGAATGAGAACAGTGATGATAGTAACGATGATTGGGAAGAGGATCTTCTCAGTCTTGGATACTTCACGAAGCTGTTCCATCTTGATCTGACGGTTCTTCTTGGATGTAAGAGCCTTCATGATAGGTGGCTGGATCAGAGGGATCAGAGCCATGTAGGAGTAAGCCGCAATAGCGATCGCACCGAGAAGGTGTGGAGCAAGAGTCTTTGTAAGGAAGATAGCTGTTGGGCCGTCTGCGCCGCCGATGATACCGATGGATGCTGCTTCAGGGCCTGTGAAACCAAGGATGATAGCGAGCATGAATGCACAGTAAACACCCAGCTGAGCAGCAGCACCGAGGAACAGAGACTTTGGATTTGCGATCATAGGGCCAAAGTCTGTCATAGCACCAACGCCAAGGAAGATAAGAGACGGATAAATACCGGTCTTAACGCCGATGTAAAGGAGATCCAGGAAACCGCCGTGATGGAGAACATCACTGTAGCTGATCTCAGTACCGGACCAAAGCTCCGGATGATAAATGCCGGTGATTGGAAGATTGGTAAGAATCATGCCAAAAGCAATACCAACCATAAGGAGTGGTTCAAACTTCTTAACGATACCAAGGTAAAGGAGAACACAACCGAGAGCGATCATGATACCCTGCTCCAAGGTCATTGACATGAAGCCAGAGGATTTAAATACCCCTGTAAAGGTTTCAATAATAAAATCCATTGAACTGCCCCCTTATGCCAGAACGACCAGAGGAGCACCTGTTTCAACGTTTGCACCCTTAGCAGCAACAACCTGGCTGACAGTACCGTCACGAGGAGCGAGAACTTCGTTTTCCATCTTCATGGCTTCGATGATAACGAGAACGTCACCCTTCTTAACAGCCTGACCGGCACTTACCTTAACGTTTACAACAATACCTGGCAGTGGAGCGTTAACAGGTTCACCTGCACCTACTGCAACAGGAGCTGCTGCCGCTGCAGGAGCTGCTGCTGGAGCGGCAACCGCTGCCGGAGCTGCTGCAACAGGAGCTGCAACAGGCATAGCTGCTTCATATTCGTCAGTAAGGATAGCTGTACCCTTTTCTACTTCAACTTCATAAACCTTGCCGTTTAATGTTACTTTGTACTTCATTTTTATTCTGCCTCCTTGATGGAAATAAATCTCAGTTCATTGATTGGGGTCTTAAGCTGATCTGCAACGATAGCCATGATCATAGCTGCGTCACGTTCGGAAACCTTAACGAGAGTAAGGTCGCCGCAAGAGCCCTTTGCAGGAGCTGCAGTAGGAGCAGATTCAGTAACTTCAATATTTTCTTTCTTTTCTTTTTTACTCATAAGCTTAATAATCTTAGACATAACTACAATAACTGTCATGAGGAGTATAAGAACGATGAAAACGATGCTAAAGCCGATAAGAGAAATAGCCAAAGCCTTTCCCATTGTAATTTCAACCATAATTCACACTCCTATTTACTTAACAGGCTCGATTGTGTACTTAACAACCTTTTCGTCCTGAGCCTTACGCCAGTCGAAGTACTTCTGAGCTACCTGTGGGAAAGCGATGTAGGAAAGAACATCTTCGTCAGAGCGAGCTGTGTCGCCAAGTTCCTTTCTTGCAGCTCTGAATGCAGGAGCAAGAGTGTCAGCGAAGCGGCCTTCTACTTCAGGAGTATCGCCGAGGATCTGCTTCTTGATTTCAGGATTGATTGGAGCAGGAGTACGGCCGTATTCACCACGGCAGTAAGCCTTGATTTCAGCACCAACGTTCTTGTAGCGTTCGCCAGCAAGTACGTTCTGAACAGCCTGTACGCCAACCATCTGGCTTGTAGGAGTTACGAGTGGAGGATAACCAAGGTCTTCACGAACCTTTGGAGTTTCAAGAAGAGCTTCATCAAGTCTGTCAAGAGCGTTCATCATCTTAAGCTGGCTGATGAGGTTGGAGAGCATACCGCCTGGAATCTGATATGTCAGGCAGTTTGTATCAGTAGCCATGGAGATTGGGTTAAGAGTACCGTCTGCAAGGAATTCGTTTCTCAGTGGCTTGAAGTAATCAGCCATTTCCTGAAGAACGTCGGTCTTAAGGTCAACCTTGTAGCCAAGCTGCTTGAGAGCATAAACGAGAGTTTCGGTAGCCGGCTGGGAAGTACCGCCGGAGAATGGGGAGATAGCTGTGTCGATAACGTCAACACCTGCTTCAACAGCCTTCAGGTATGTCATGAATGCAAGACCTGTTGTGCTGTGGGTGTGGATAACGATTGGGAGGTTAACGGAATCCTTAAGAGCACTTACGAGATCATAAGCTTCCTGTGGACCCATGATACCGGCCATGTCCTTAATTGCGATGGTAGAAACGCCCATCTTCTGCATTTCCTTAGCCTGTTCAACGTACTTAGCCATTGTGTGTACAGGGCTTGTTGTGTAGGAAATAGCACCGGAAGCGATAGCACCGCGCTTTACTGTTTCTTCAACAGCAACCTTGATGTTTCTTGTGTCGTTGAGAGCGTCGAAAATTCTGATGATGTCGATACCGTTCTTAACGGCATGTTCAACGAACTTACGAACTACATCGTCTGGATAATGCTTGTAGCCGAGGATGTTCTGACCTCTGAGAAGCATCTGCAGCTTGGTGTTAGGCAGCTTAGCCTTGATCTTGCGGAGTCTTTCCCATGGATCCTCGTGCAGATAACGAAGGCATACGTCAAAAGTAGCGCCGCCCCAGCATTCTACAGAGTAGTAGCCGGCCTTGTTGATTGTCTCAAGAATAGGCTCAAACTTGTCGTAAGGAAGACGGGTTGCGATAAGTGACTGATTTGCATCACGCAAAACAGTTTCGGTAAAACTTACCTTATGCTGTTTCATTTATTAGGTACCTCCAATTTCAGTGGTTAAAAAGTAAACTTCCTAAGTTTGCATTCTAAATAATAACATAAACATTTGACAAATTCAACTAATAAAAGTGAGATTTATCTAAAAAAATCGCCTGCCATTTCGGTAAAATGATAAAAAACAAACTTCAAAATATAATATATATATAATGTATGAGAAGTGAAGCCAATATTCAAAATAATTATTTCAAATATTTTCAGGAATTATGTTGACAAATCCAAAAAATAGTGTATAATTTAATGGCTTGCGGCATAGGGTCGCGAGTATATCCTTGTCTCCGGTATAAGGCGGAGACCATCAGTCCAGAAGGAGGTGCAAAGTAAATGGCAAAGACATCCGCAACATATGAGCTTATGTACATCATCGACCTCGATAAGGGCGAAGACGGTATTGCTGCTCTCGTTGAAAAGTTCCAGGATCTTATCGAAGATAATGGCGGCGAAATAATCGAACATGAGGAAATGGGCAAGCGCAAGCTCGCTTATCTCATCAACGACAAGCCAGAGGGTTATTACGTTCTCGTAAAGTTCAACGCAGAACCACAGTTCCCAGCTGAACTCGATCGTATCCTCAAGATCACAGACGGTATCATGCGTTCTCTCATCACTGTTATCGGTGAATAAGGAGGCAAACAATGCTTAATCAGATTGTTTTGATGGGTCGTCTCACCCGCGATCCGGAAGTCAGACACACTCAGAGCGGTTTCCCTGTAGCATCTTTTACACTTGCTGTAGAAAGAGATTTTGCTCAGAAGGGTGCTGAAAGACAGACGGATTTCATCGACATCGTTGCATGGAGACATACCGCAGAATTCGTAAGCAAATACTTCACAAAGGGACAGCTTGTTGCAGTTTCCGGCAGACTTCAGATCCGCGATTGGACCGATAACAATGGTGCAAAACGCAGAACAGCAGAAGTCGTTGCAGACAACGTATACTTCGCTGAAGGCAGACGTGACCGTGCTCCACAGTATGGATACGCTCCTGCTCCTTCCCCTGCCCCAGCTTATGAAGCTCCCGCTTACCCGGCATATTCCTCTCCTGTATCCAGTTCAGGTTTTGCTGAGCTTGATGATGACGATGGCGATTTACCATTCTAATTCGATTATTTCAAATTATTACGATAGGAGGAAATAACTTTGGTTAACAAGGAAGATAGCCTGAAGGCTCGTATGCGTAAGCGTAGAAAAGTTTGTCAGTTCTGTGTAGATAAGTGCCAGACTATCGACTATAAGGACGTAGCAAAGCTCCGCCGTTATATGTCCGAACGCAGCAAGATTCTGCCTCGCAGAACTACCGGTACTTGCGCTGCTCATCAGCGTCAGCTCACAGTTGCTATTAAGAGAGCTCGTCAGATCGCTCTCCTGCCATACGTAACTGAATAAGTTAATGTATACATTCACCCCGATCGGAAACGGTCGGGGTGTTTTGCGTATATAAAATCAACAGCCGACAGCTTTCACTGTCGGCTGAACATTATTAAAGAGAAATATTAAGAGAATCGTCATTGAATACCCAATCACGAACATTTGTGACTGTGTATTCGTTTTCACCAACTCTTGCGATAACTTCCTTGATGCCTGCGTTAATTATAAGTCTGCGGCACATGGAGCATGGAGTTGTATCGGTAGTATACTCCCCTGTTTTCGGGAAAATACCTGTGAGATAAAGAGTAGCACCGATGCAGTCGCGGCGGGCTGCGGAAATGATAGCATTAGCCTCGGCGTGAACGCTTCTGCAAAGCTCGTAACGCTCACCGCTTGGGATGTTAAGCTGATCTCTCAGGCAATAGCCAAGGTCAACACAGTTATGACGGCCACGAGGAGCACCATTATAGCCGGTGGAGATGATTTCATCATTATGTACTATGATAGCGCCGTACTTACGTCTGAGGCAGGTGGAACGCTGACATACAGTTTCGGCAATATCAAGATAGTAGTTTACTTTATCCATTCTTTCCATCATTTTTCTACCCCTTTTAGGTTATTATACTATAATTATACACGATAACCCACAAATTGCAATAGCAAGCCTTTACATTGATCGCTTAAAATGGTATCATATATAGGCTAAAGGAGGCATTAATATGTTCAGCTTCTACGCTTTAATATCAAGAATGAAAAATATATCACGCTGGGCGCTTATGCGTAACAGCTACATCGAGAATGTACAGGAACATTCCCACATGGTAGCTGTGCTTGCCCATGCGCTTGCTGTTATCGGACGTGATATTTACGGTAAAAGCATTGATCCTGATCGCTGTGCTACAGCCGCTCTGTTCCATGATGCTTCTGAAATATTAACAGGTGATATGCCAACACCGATCAAGTATCACAACAAGGAAATCATCAGGGCATACAAGGAATTGGAGCATCAGGCTTCCAAAAAGCTTCTCAGCACTCTCCCCTCTCAGCTTCATTCCTCCTATAAACCTCTTCTTTGCGAGGTTGATGATGAGGTTGAAAAATATATCAAGGCGGCCGATAAGCTTTCAGCTTATATCAAGTGCCTTGAGGAACTTAAAACAGGCAATAATGAGTTTTTACTTGCGGCAAATCAAACTAAAGAAAAGCTCATTTCCTATAAAATGCAGGAGGTTGATTACTTCATGGAGCATTGCATCCCTGCATTTGAACTCACCTTGGATGAACTAAATTTTTCTGTTGAATAAAGAAAGGAATTTGACATGAAAGCAATCGTAACAGTAATCGCTAAGGACAGAGTTGGCATCATGGCAACTGTGGCAAATATTATGGCAAACAATGGTATCAACATCCTTGACATCAGCCAGACTATCATGCAGGAATACTTCACAATGGTCATGCTGGTTGACCTTAAGGAATGTAAAATGCCTTTCGCTGAAGTAGCAGCACTTCTCAAGCAGACAGGCGAAGAGCTTGAGCTCAATATCCGTATTCAGCGTGAGGACATTTTCGATGCAATGCACAGAATTTAAGGGGTTCTAATAATGATTAATACCGGTGAAATTTTACAGACAATAGAAATGATCGACCAGCAGCATCTGGATATCAGAACTATCACAATGGGCATCTCCCTTCGTGACTGTGCCCATCCCGACCAGAAGGTCTGCTGTCAGAAGATTTACGATAAGATCACATCCTACGCTGAAAATCTTGTAAAAACCGGCGAGGATATCGAGAGCGAATTCGGTATTCCAATCGTTAACAAGAGAATTTCAGTAACTCCCATTGCTATCGCCTGCGAAAGCTGCGAAACCGATGATTACGTTCCATTTGCTGTTACTCTCGACAAAGCGGCAAAAGAGGTTGGCGTAAACTTCATTGGCGGTTTTTCCTCTCTTGTACATAAGGGCTACACCACAGGTGACCGCCGTCTTATCGAAGCTATTCCACAGGCTCTTACCGTTACTGACAGAGTATGCTCCAGCGTCAACGTTGGCTCAACACGAGCAGGTATTAACATGAACGCTGTTGCCCTTATGGGTCAGCAGATTAAAAAGGCCGCTGAACTCACAAAAGATCAGGGCGGCATGGCTTGCGCAAAGCTCGTTGTATTCTGTAACGCAGTTGAGGATAACCCATTCATGGCAGGTGCTTTCCACGGTGTTGGCGAAGCTGAATGTGTTATCAATGTTGGTGTTTCAGGCCCGGGCGTTGTTCATCACGCTCTGCAGAAGTGTCAGAACCGTTCCTTTGATCAGGTTGCAGAAACAATTAAGAAAACCGCTTTTAAAATCACAAGAATGGGTCAGCTTGTTGCACAGGAAGCCTCCAACCGTCTTGGCGTGCCATTCGGTATAGTAGACCTGAGCCTTGCACCAACTCCTGCAGTTGGCGACAGCGTTGCTGATATTCTTGAAGAAATGGGTCTTTCCAGCGTTGGTATCCACGGTACTACCGCGGCTCTCGCCCTTCTCAACGATGCAGTTAAAAAGGGTGGCGTTATGGCTTCCTCCCATGTTGGCGGTCTTTCCGGTGCTTTTATCCCTGTTTCTGAGGATGCAGGTATGATAAGAGCTGCTGAAGCTGGTATTCTCACCTTAGACAAGCTTGAAGCTATGACCTGTGTTTGCTCCGTTGGTCTTGATATGATAGCTGTTCCCGGTACAACTACCGCTGAAACTATCTCCGCTATCATTGCCGACGAAGCAGCTATCGGTATGGTAAATAACAAGACCACCGCTGTTCGTATTATTCCGGCTCCCGGTAAGGACGTTGGCGATCAGGTGGACTTCGGTGGACTTCTTGGTACTGCTCCTGTTATGCCTGTTCACGATGGTTCCAGTGCTGAATTCATCGCAAGAGGCGGTCGTATCCCTGCCCCACTTCACAGCTTAAGAAACTAATTATAAAAGGCTGCCGATATTGATATTATCAGCAGCCTTTCGTCTATGTCATTGCGAGACTTGGAACAAGCCGTGGCAATCTTATTCAAAAAGATTCCCACGTCTCTTCGCTCCTCGGAATGACCGGAACACTATTTCTTCTTTACGTTCATTGAAATCTCACTCAGAGCTTCACTTGCTTCCATATCACAGCATCTGGACTGTGCAAGGTCACCGAGAGATACCATACCAACCACCTTGCCGTCGTTGACAACAGGAAGACGACGCACCTGAGATACGCTCATAAGCTTGGACACTCTCTTAACGTCCGCATCAGGCTCAACTGTGATAACGCTGTGGGACATGATCTCGCTTACAGGAGTAGAATGTGGGTCGTTGTCAGCGGCAACTACTCTGAGGACGATGTCTCTGTCAGTTACAATACCCTTAAGAGTGCCGTCAGATGTGCATACAGGTACAGAACCGATATTATGACGGTACAGAAGTCTTGAAGTATATGCTACGGATTCATCAGGAGCAACGGAAATAACGCTGTTATTCATAATTTCATTTACTAACATAAATTACACCTCCAAATCTAATACTGTTATAAGTATTGACTTGTCAGGCAGCTATTATTCTTGAAAGGTTTATACCATGACTAAAGAAGCTTATATGCAAAAAGCACTTGATATGGCAAAAATTGCATACAACTACAATGAAGTCCCTGTAGGTTGTATAATAGTAAACTCCGAAGGCGAGATAATCGGCACAGGAAGAAACCGCTGTCGAGCTGAAAACGACGCAACTCTTCACGCCGAGATTGAAGCTATTAAAGATGCAAGCCGCAATCATGGCGACTGGCGTTTGGAGGGATGCACCATGTATGTCACCCTTGAGCCATGCCCAATGTGTGCCGGTGCTATTCTTAACTCACGCATCAGCCGTCTTGTGTACGGTGCTAAAGAACCGAGATTTGGTTCATGCGGAAGTGTAATTAATCTGTTTATGGAAGATTACGGCTTTTCTCCTGAGATATACGGTGGTATTTTAGAGGATGAATGTGCCGGGATTTTGAATAGATTTTTTGATAACATACGAAATAACAGGAGGTAAAATATGCCATATATCGCAATCAAAGCTTATCCAAAGGACAGCGAAACGAAGAAAAAGGTAACCGAAAGAATTAATCAGGTCTTTCTTGAGGAATGGGGCTGTCCTCCTCAGGCCATCACTGTTTCCATCGAGGAAATCGAGCCTGCAGAATGGGAGGAAAAGGTCATAAAGCCTCAAATAGAACCAAACAAGGATAAAATGATGATATTATCCGGTGAAAAATGCTATTAATTCATAACGACTGATGATTAATTTCATCAGTCGTTACATTTTTATACACGGAATATATCCTGTAATTGATCGTCTGTGATCATACAAAAATCTTAATACAATCTTAAGAGTTAGAATATTGACTAAATACTCGCAAAATGCTATGCTTATACAGCACATTATTCATACTATTACGACAAAAAGAAAGGGGATAATATATGACAGATTCATACTGTGGAAAATCATGCGAAAACTGTGACAAATATCAGTTTTACAAATGTAAGGGCTGCAAATCTGAATTGAGGGAACAGTTTGCAGACAGCTGTGAGATTTCCCAATGCTGTAAAAACCTAAACCACCAAAGCTGTGACGTCTGCCCGGTAAGGAATTCATGCTACAAATGCAATCAGCGTGAAGAAATGTCGGATGTTGTTTTGGAACGAATTGATGAAAAGAAAGACTTTATATCAAAAGCTGCTGCACTTGGTGAAAAAATAAACACGCTTTTCATACTGATACTGGTTATAATAGCAGCCTCTGTCCTTTCCTTCATTACAGATGGTTTATCTCTTGTAGCATTAGTTCCCAGCCTCATTGCAATTGGCGGTTTTATTGCATACGCTATCATTCTGATTCAGCTTGGTAAGTACGATGAACGCTATAGAATCGCCGGTATTTTACGTCTTGTAAATATAGTCTTGGAAACTATTACAGCTATTTTTGAAACACTGCTGATCTTCATTGTTAGCGACGCCATTTATTTAATCGTATCCATTATACTCCTTATTGCTTCGGCAATTATCGGTGTTCTTGCCATAAAACAGGAATTCAGTGCCAATGCCGATATAGTTAAGGATGTTGACAGTAAGCTGTCAAATGAATGGACCGGGATGTGGAAATACTACTTTGTATATTATGTTGGAACAATCTTCGAAATAATCATCAATATTTTACATATTATTTTCCTCCGCAAAACAGCAAAAGCACTTGAGGAATATTCAAAGAATAACATAATAGAATAATCTGCAAAACGGAGTGATTTACCATTCTTGGTATCTTCACTCCGTTTTAATCATTTTTTACCCTTCGGCTTAAATACCATCGCAACCACACATGCAAAAAATACCGCCGCACAAATGCCGCCTGCGGCAGCAGTAAACGCACCTGTAAAAATTCCCAGAAAGCCGGTGCTGTCAACAGCTTTCTTAACCCCCTGAGCCAAAAGATTGCCAAATCCTATGAGAGGTACAGTTGCACCTGCACCACCCCACTTTTTAATCGGTTCAAATATTCCCACCGCTCCCAGTAAAACGCCCAAAACCACATAGGAAGTCAATATTCTTGCCGGAGTCAGTTTTGTTTTATCAATTAGTATCTGACCTATGGCACATATAACACCACCCAATATAAAAGCCCTTATATATTCCCAAATATCCATACAATTCCCCTTTTATCTTGTATTTGATATAGATACAGCATGACAAATCGAAGGAATGGACTCTTTTTGCTGACTTGAGGTTGTAGACAGCATAGCTCCTGTACCTGCAAACAGAATTTTATTCCATCGCCCTGCACGCATCCCATTCAGCAGATAACCGCAAAGTACAGAAGCAGAGCAGCCACAGCCTGAACCGCCTGCATGAACATCCTGCTTTTCCCTTGAGAATATCATCAAACCGCAATCATCATAATTAGGCATAAGCTCAATACCGTCACGCTTGAAGAAATCCAATACTATTGACGAGCCCACCTGTCCCAAATCACCTGTTACAATCAGGTCATAATCCGATGGTCTTAGAGAAAGGTCGGCAAAATGCATTCTCAAGGTTTCGTAGGCAGCAGGAGCCATAGCCGCACCCATATTGTTAGCATCCTTAATTCCAGGGTCAACTATCTTTCCTGTCGTGATATGGGTTATATAAGGTCCTGGTCCCTCGGAAGTTAGTATAACAGCACCTGAACCTGTAACAGTCCATTGTGCCGTTAGAGGTCTCTGGCCGCCGTATTCAACAGGAAAACGGTACTGTCTTTCAGATGTACAGAAATGTGACGAGGTAACAGCCGCCGTTGTATCTGCAAAACCGCCGTCAATCATCATAGCGGCAAGTGACAAGCCCTCTGCCATAGTGGAACAAGCACCGTAAATGCCAAATAGCGGAATATTCATATCGCGAACACCGAAGGTTGTACCTATGCATTGATTTAATAAATCACCACCAAATAGGTATTCAATTTCCTCCTGCTGCTTACCCGATTTGCCAATAGCAAGCTCAAGTGCTCTCCGCACCATTTCACTTTCGCCTTTTTCCCATGAATTCTGACCAAATCTCATATCAGAGCTTACATAGTCAAAGCTATCCTTTATCGGTCCTTGTCCTTCCTTTTCACCCACAATGCAGGCGTGTCCTGCGATTGATGGAGGGTTTGCAAGAGCCACACTCTGCTTTCCAACGTGCTTCAAACTCATTCTTATCACTCCTTTCCAATATCCTTTGCGATTTTCCTTGAATTATGTTATAATTAATACGAGGTGTTTACTGTGAAATATTTACAGCACAACCGTGAAATCGAGCTTATCCCCGAAGATGACT
This sequence comes from Oscillospiraceae bacterium, assembly GCA_015067795.1. GTDB lineage: Bacteria > Bacillota > Clostridia > Oscillospirales > Oscillospiraceae > SIG495. The sequence continues at coordinate 27,012 of SVLU01000002.1, read as the reverse complement.
TTGACCTTGAAAAGATTTTTGAATGTGGTCAATGCTTCCGCTGGAATAAAAATGAAAACGGTGACTATATCGGCGTTGCAATGGGCAAGGCTGCAAAAATCAGACAGGAAAATGACAGGATCTTCATTTCAGGCTCTGCCGATGATTTTAATAATATATGGTTTGATTATTTCGATCTTGGAAAGAATTATTCCCAAATTCGCAAATCTCTCTGCGTTGATGACTACATGAGAGATGCCACCGAATATGGCAAAGGAATAAGAATTCTCAATCAGGATCGTTGGGAGGCTCTGTGTTCATTTATTATCTCCCAATGCAACAACATACCGAGAATAAAGAAAATAGTTGAAGCTCTCTGCTCCCATTTCGGAGATGAAACTGAGCTTGAAGGTAATATTTACCACACATTCCCATTTGCCGAAAGAGTCGCCAAGCTGACTGTGAGCGACCTTGCTCCCTTAAGATGCGGTTACAGAGCACCATACATAATCGGTGCTGCACAGGCTGTGGACTCCGGCAAGCTTGATTTGGAGGCACTCAGCAGCACCACCCTGGATGAAGCCCGAAACGCACTCAAAACTCTCAATGGAGTTGGTGATAAGGTCGCAAATTGTGCAATTCTTTTCTCACTACGTATTGAAGATGCCTTCCCCATTGATGTCTGGATGAAAAAAGCTATCAATGAGCATTATAATGGTAAGCTTGACACCGGTATTTTCGGCGGACACAGCGGTTTAGCTCAACAGTATATGTTTTATTATCAGCGTAAATATTGACTTATTCGACAAATTGGATTAAAATATAGGTTGACGTGTTATTAATTAAATTATGAAAAAATAATGGAGGATAATTAAATGGCATACTTTTTCAGTGAACCATCTCGTACATTTAGTGAATATCTGCTGGTTCCCGGTTATTCCAGTGCAGAATGTCTGCCAGATAACGTCAGCTTAAAGACTCCACTTGTTAAGTTTAATAAAGGTGAAGAGCCTGCAATCACAATGAATATTCCGCTTACCTCTGCAATTATGCAGTCCGTTTCCGATGATAAGATGGCTGTTGCTCTGGCTAAAGAAGGTGGCTTGTCCTTTATCTTTGGCTCTCAGACCATCGAAAATCAGGCAGCTATGGTAAGACGTGTTAAAACCTATAAGGCTGGTTTTGTTCCAAGCGATTCCAATGTAAAACCAACCGCTACCCTGAACGACATCCTTAAGCTCAAGGAAGAAAAGGGTCACTCCACAGTTGCAGTAACAGAAGACGGCACAAAGCACGGCAAGCTTGTTGGTATCGTAACAAGCCGTGATTATCGCGTTAGCCGTATGAGCGGCGAAGAGCTTGTACAGGATTTTATGACTCCTCTGGACAAGCTGATAACTGCTCCTGCAAACACATCTCTCAAGGTTGCAAATGACATCATCTGGGATAATAAGCTGAATTCCCTGCCGATCCTCGACGATGAAGGTCATCTTCTCTATTTCGTATTCCGCAAGGACTACCATTCCCACAAGGACAATCCTCTCGAAAACCTCGACTCTCACAAGAAGTATATTGTCGGAGCGGGTATCAACACCAGAGACTTTGCAGAACGTGTTCCTGCTCTTATTAACGCAGGTGCTGATGTTCTTTGCATTGACTCCTCCGAAGGTTACTCCGAATGGCAGAAGATCACTCTTAAGTGGATCAGAGATAATTATGGCGACACAGTAAAGTGCGGTGCCGGTAACGTTGTAGACGCTGAAGGCTTCCGTTTCCTTGCTGAATGTGGTGCTGACTTTATCAAGGTTGGTATCGGCGGCGGTTCCATCTGTATCACTCGTGAACAGAAGGGCATCGGCCGTGGACAGGCTACTGCTCTTATCGAAGTATGCAAGGCTCGTGACGAATACTTCAAAGAAACCGGCATCTATATCCCTGTATGCTCCGACGGTGGTATTGTTCATGACTATCACTTCACCCTTGCTCTTGCTATGGGTGCTGACTTCCTTATGCTCGGTCGTTACTTTGCCCGTTTTGACGAAAGCCCAACAAATAAGGTAATGGTTGGCGGAACATTCATGAAGGAATACTGGGGTGAAGGCTCTGCACGTGCTAAGAACTGGCAGCGTTATGACCTTGGCGGCTCCAAGAAGCTCAGCTTTGAAGAAGGCGTTGACTCCTACGTTCCTTACGCAGGCAGCCTTAAGGACAATCTGGCTCTCACTCTGAGCAAGGTTCGTCACACAATGTGTAATTGCGGTGCTGTGACTATTCCTGAGCTTCAGCAGAAAGCTAAGCTTACTCTTGTTTCTGCAACATCCATTATTGAAGGCGGTGCTCATGACGTCGTTCTCAAGGAACACACAAGAAGCGAACACTAATATAATTATCTGCCCATTGGAAGTATACTTTCAATGGGCAGTTTTCTGTTCAACTTTATGATACGTAAAGGAGAATACAGGCATGGATGCTATTTCCACATTTTCCGAATGGATAGAGGACAGTAATAATATAGTTTTCTTCGGCGGTGCAGGTGTCAGTACCGAAAGTGGTATTCCCGATTTCAGAAGTGTTGACGGTCTGTATAATCAGAAGTACGATTATCCGCCTGAAGTTATTCTGAGTCACAGCTTTTTTATCAGCCATCCCGGTGAGTTTTATAAATTCTATCGTGATAAGCTGATTGCGAAGAACGCAAAACCCAACAAGGCACATCTGCGTCTTGCGGAGCTTGAACGTCAGGGTAAGCTTCGGGCTGTAATAACTCAGAATATAGATGGACTTCATCAGCTTGCAGGCAGCAAAAAAGTATTGGAGCTTCATGGTTCACTGCTTCGTAACTATTGCATGAGGTGCAAAAAGCCATATTCCCTGTCGGCAGTAACGGAAGGTCAGACCATTCCGAGATGTTCATGCGGCGGTATTATAAGGCCGGATGTTGTCCTCTATGAAGAGGGGCTCGACATGGACATAATGAACGAGTCCATAAGTCTCATACGCAAGGCTGACGTTTTGATAATTGGAGGCACTTCCCTGTCAGTCTACCCTGCCGCCGGTCTTATCAATTATTACAAAGGCCACAAGCTTGTACTTATTAACAAATCCCCTACCCCTATGGACAGTATCGCAAATCTTGTTATCAACGACAAAATTGGTTACGTATTCTCTCAGATTTAAGAATATAGGCTGCAGTAAATCAGCTTTTTGAAAAGCAATTTTACTGCAGCCTTTTATATTACAAGAGTCTCTGCATAAGGAGTCTTTCCATTTTAAGATTCCCACGTCGCTTCGCTCCTCGGAATGACAGATTAGGGCTATTTAACACGCTCAAGAGCCTCTGCATAAAGCAGAGGCTCTTGTCGTTTTAAACCGAATTATTCAGTTTTAAACTTTGATTATGCTACTACATAACGAGCAACCTTGATAAGGTCAGCGTTCTTGATTTCGCCGTCGCCGTCGTAGTCAGCAAGGAGAAGCTGTTCTTCGTTGAACTGTACCAGATTTACCAGGTATCTTGCAATTGCGATTACGTCAGCATTTGTGATGGAACCGTCAAGAGTTACGTCGCCTGGGTAATGTGGATTTACAACGGTCATGAATGCATCAACCATTGTGTAATCAATGTCATAACCGTCTGCGTCAAGGATTTCGATCATGTCGAGATCAATTACATATTCACCGTCTGCAAGTGGATCTACTACTGTTACATAGAGTGTGAAGAGGAGTGCATCACCTTCAAGGTTATCTACACCTGCCCATGTGATCTTACCATTTTCTACATTGTATTCGAATGCTGCTGCATTTGCATCAAGCTCTTCGCTTACAACTACATCATTGAGAACGAGGTAAGGGTTGGTGAGCTGTACTCTGAAGGTAGCCAGATCTGCTGCATTGTCAACATAAACCGGGATTGCAACTTCTTCGCCCTGTTCAGCTGTGAAGTTTTCAATATAGATTACGTTTTCATTCTGCTGATCTGCGAACCATTCTGCTACGTTTGCATAGCCTTCACCGATTTCGGAGAGAGGTGTGCTTACGTATGGATAGTCAACGCGGTTGTAGGTGTATACACCTTCGCCGGAAATGAATGCATCTTCATTAGATGTGAAGTTGTTGTGGATCCATACCCAGCTCCAGTGACCCTGGTTGAGAGCACCTGTTACAGGATTTACAGCTGCATTTTCAAAGAATGCACACCATACGTTATCGGAACCTGCTGCAACGATATTGTTGTAAGAGTTAATGGAGTTTGTAAGTCTTACAGTTGTGTCGTCTGCTGCGTGTACATAGAGGATTGGGAGATCTACGAGAAGCTTTGCCTGTTCAGCTGTGATTGTGGAAGCTGGGCAGTTTGGAATTGCTGCTGCGAAGAAGTCTGGGTATGTGGTGATCATGTCATGAACACCTCTGCCACCCATGGAGCAACCTGCAAGGTAGATGCGGCTCATGTCGATATCATAATTTGTGCAGATATCCATAATTGCATCCATAACCTCTGCTGGGTCATGTGGAGATGTTGGGGACTGGATTGCTGCGATGTACAGAGCACCACCGAAGATGTCCTGAACTTCTGGTTCGATCCAGTTTACAAGGCTGGAGCAGGAAACCTGAGTACGGTTTTCGGAACCGAATTCGCCGGCACCGTGGAGCCATACATAGAGAGGAGCTTCGTCATCTGTTTCAGGAACATAGAGACGATACTGTACGTCTTCTGTTACGAATTCCATGAACTGATCAAGCTCTTCGTTGAACTGACCAAGGCAGGTGAGGTCACTTGTAATATATACATGACCTTCAACGTCCTTGATTTCGCCTACGAGTTCTACATTATAGCTTTCTGCAACAGGAGTGTTTGTGCCAGAGCCTGTCATTGCAAGGTGGAGAATAAGCTTTGTGCCGTCAACTTCAACGGATTCAATATGACGGTAATTTGTCCATGTGTAGCCGCACATACCGCCAAGGTAGCTGATTTCAAAATCTTCATCGGAAACTGTTGCTGGATCGATTTCAGCACCAGCGTCGAAAACGATTGTATGTACTTCTTCGCCGTAGTCATAGCAGGTGGAATAGAGGCTGTAGTCAGCGATGAACTTGCGCTGTGCTGCAAGCCAGGAAGCGATGTTTTCATAACCGAGGTCAGCAAGATCTACGGATGTGTATGCATATTCTGTACCATTTCTTGTGTATACGCCTTCACCGATGATGTAGTTTTCTTCGGAGCAGTCGAAGTTGGAATGGATGTATCTCCAGCTCCAATGTGTATCGTTTGCTCTGCCGGTAATGTCATGTGTACCTGTATCTTCAAAGAATGCACACCATACATTGTCAGAACCTGCTGCAACGAGTCTGTTGTAGGAGTTGATGGAGCTTGTGATGTTTACGGAACGGTCTGTGATTGCATGAACATACATGATTGGGAGATCTACGAGAGTTGCTGCTGCTGCTTCGGAAAGTGTGGAAGCTGGGCAGTTTGGAATTGCTGCTGCGAAGAAGTCTGGGTATGCGGAGATTACAGTGTGAACGCCTGCACCACCCATGGAGCAGCCAGCGATGTAGATGCGGCTCATGTCGACGTTGTTTTCTTCACAAATCTTAAGGATAGCTTCCATGATAGGAGCTGCCTGATGGCCGCCTCTTGGAGACTGGATAGCTGCTACATAGATGCCTTCACCGAAGATTTCCTGAACTTCTGGAGTTGCCCAGTTTGCCAGGTTGGAGCAGGTGAGCTGGATGCGGTTGTCTGTACCGAATTCGCCTGCACCGTGGAGCCAGATGTAAAGTGGAGCTGCTTTTTCTGTGTCTGGAGAATAGAGACGATACTTAACTGTATCTGTCTGGCCTTCTACAAACTGATCTACAAGTGGGTTTACCTGAGCAACGCACTTGAAGTTGCCGATTGCGTAATCATTGCCATAAACGTCGGAAATAGCACCAACAAGGTCTACCTTGTAAGCGTCAACAGCGCCTGTATTAACGCCTGTGCCGCAAAGGTCAAGATTAAGTCTAACCTTATCGCCGTTTACTTCAACGGAATTTACTGTGTAGTTGATGATCTGAGGACGACCCATCCAGTTAAGGCTTTCGGAGCGTACTTCAAAATCTTCAATTGCTACGGATGCTGCATCAACAGGAGAATTGAAATCAAGTTCAATTGTGTTTACTTCTTCGCCCCAGTAATAGGATGTGGAGTAAAGTGTAAAGTCGCCATTGAGAACAGGATCTCTTTCCTGTGCTGCAAGCCAATGCCAGTAGGAATCATAACCCAGGTCAGCCTTGATGTCAGTAGAAACGTATGGATATTCAACGCCTCTTCTTACGTATACGCCTTCACCGATTACATAGTTTTCTTCGGTGCAGTCGAAGTTGGAATGGAGGTATCTCCAGCTCCAGTGTGTGTCATTTGGTCTGCCGGTTACATCGTGTGTGCCGGTATCCTGGAAGTAGCAGGACCATACATTATCGGAACCTGCAGCTACCAGTCTGTTGTAGGAGTTGATTGTGTTTGTTACGTTAACTGTACCGTCGTTGAGAGCGTGTACATACATGATCGGGAGGTCTACCAGAGTTGCAGCCTGAGCTTCTGTAAGTGTGGAAGCTGGGCAATTTGGAACTGCTGCTGCAAAGAAATCAGGATATGCTATGATCATGTCGTGTGTGCCTCTGCCGCCCATGGAGCAGCCTGCAATGTAGATGCGGCCCATGTCAACATTGTATTCGGAACATACCTTAAGGATTGTTTCCATGATATCAGCAGCCTTATGTGGGCTTCTTATTGTCTGTACAGACAGAACATAAAGTGCGCCGCCAAATACTTCCTGACATTCTTCATCAGCGTAGTTTACAGCTGTGGAGCAAGCAATGTGAATTCTGTTATCTGTGCCGAATTCGCCGCCGCCGTGGAGCCATACGAGCATTGGAGCCTTTTCTTCTGTTTCCGGAGCATACAGACGATATCTTGTATTTTCAGTTGCGCCTTCAAGGAATCTGTCAACCTGTGGGTTTACCTGACCAACACACTTGAAGCTGCTGGATTCGTAAACATTACCATTAACGTCGGTAACAGCACCAACAAGGTCTACCTTGTAAGCATCAACAGCGCCCTTATTAACGCCGGTGCCGCAAAGGTCAAGGCTGAGAGTTGCGATATTGCCATTTACTTCTACACCGTTAACTGTGTAGTTGATGATCTGAGGACGACCCTGCCAGTTAAGGCTTTCGGAACGTACTTCGAAATCTTCAACAGCAACTGTTGCTGCATCAATTGGGGAGCAGAATTCCAGGTCGATGGTATTAACTTCTTCGCCCCAGTAGTAAACTGTGGAATTAAGAACGAAATCACCGCTGAGAACAACTTCGTCTCTCTGCTGGTCAGCAACCCACTGCCAGAGAGTGTCATAGCCTTCGCCGATTTCGGAGAGAGGTGTACTTACGAATGGATAATCAACGCCGCCGTTTGTGTAAACGCCTTCACCGTTGATGAAGTATTCTTCCTTTGTAGTTGGATTTTCATGAACGTATGTCCAGCTCCAGTGACCCATCATAGCCTGACCTGTTACAGGGTTATTTGGGTTTCTGCTGTACATAAGACACCATGCGTTTTCGTTGCCAGCAGCTCTCAGATTGTTGTAAGAGATGATGGATTCATAAGGCATAGCTGTTGTGTCGTTTGTTGCATGGAGGAAAATGATTGGGAAGTCAGTGAGCTTCTTAGCAGCTTCTGGGGTAACCTGAGTCTGATATGGGCAGTTGGAAACTGCTGCTGCAAAGAATTCAGGATATTCGGAAATGAGTTCGATTGTTGTTTTACCACCCTGGGAGCAGCCAGCAACATAGATACGGCTCATATCGATGTCGTACTTTGCACATACATCGTAGATTGTTTCCATGATGTTGGTTGTGATATGTGGCTTTGGAGCTGGAGACTGTGGGCAGAGAACGAAGAGCTCGCCGCCGAACAGTTCCTGAATTTCAGGGTTAGCATAGTTTGTTGGAGAAGAAGCGGAAAGCTGTGCACGGTTTTCTGTACCGAATTCACCGCCGCCGTGGAGCCATACGAGCATTGGTGCACTTTCGCCGTCCTTATCTTCCGGAACGAAGAGACGATACTTCATGTTTTCAGTTTCGCCTTCGATGAACTGATCGATAGCTGGGTTAACCTGAGCTGCAAATGTGAAGCTGTCAGCGTTATATTCCTTGCCAGCCTTATCAGTTACAGAACCTACCAGGTCAAAATTGTATGCTGTGTCTGCATCAATGTTAACACCGGATCCTGTAATACCAATTTCGATAGTTACTGTGTTGCCTTCAACTACTACGGAATTAATAGTTTTAAGACTCTTGCGGCCGCAGGAAACTGTATAAATTTCAAAGTCTTCTGCTGCTACGGTTTCGGGATCAAGCTCAACATCAGTTGTAAGACCGATAGTGTGAACTTCTTCGCCATAGATATAGTTTGTGGAATACAGAGTGTATTCACCAGCCAGTGCATCTGCTGCCATTGCCGTTGAGCCAAACGCAAATAACAGTACTGCACAAAGAATAAGGGATAATGCGATGCTAAGTTTCTTCATGTTTTCTTCTCCTTTATAGATTATTTATAACAAAGGCTTACGCCTATGCTACCAAAATCAAACACAAAAATATATAAATAATTGTGCATAATATCATTATGATTTTAGCATGGATTTAGTTTATTGTCGATGTACAATTCATATTTTTGGCAATTTAACGAAAATTTTCAGCATTTTTACCATGTTTACCCATAGCAGTTTTATGTATAAAATCCCGTATATAAACACAATAATTCATTTACGGGGTGATCTATCATGTTTAAGGTAATAATAGCAGGAAAATATTCGTTGGAAATAACAAGAAGCTTATACTGCAATGCAAGCTGCGAGCTTATTTCAAATATTTCAGCCGAAACCACAGACCTGCTGATTATTGCCCCCGGTGCTGAACCACCTTTCCCAAACTGCAATATACTGCTTATCCCTGATGAAATGATGGCTGTTCCAAAGGCTAAGATTGCCGTAAGCTACGGAATGTCACCAAAATGCAGTATCACCCTTTCATCAACAGGAGAAAAGCCTATTCTTGCAATTCAGCGTGAGATAACGACTCTTTCAGGAAAAACAATAGAACCTCAGGAAATATATATTCAGAATAAATACGGTTTACCTCCCTATCCTCTTATGGCGGTAGCAGCCGCAAAGCTGATATTAGGACTGTCTCCCGACAGCCTGTCATAAATATAACAACAACTGCATAAGTTTTACAAACACAACAGTACAAGGGAGTTGAAATTTTGGAGACCAACAACTACGCAGAGCTTTGCGGTGTACTTGCAGGCAAGCCTGTTTATTCACATACGCTTCACGACCAGGTGTTCTATACATTTCCATTGGAGGTACAACGCCTTTCAGGAGCAGTGGATACTATTAATATACTCATAAGACAGGAGCTTTTGGATAGCATTGAGCCTGATGAAAGTCAGCATATTTTAGTTAAAGGTGAAATTCGCTCATATAATAATAAGAGTGGAAAAGGCAGTCGCCTTGTTATAACCGTCCTTGCCAAACAGATTGTTCTTACAAACGATGATGACCGTAATATCGTAAATCTCAAAGGTACAATCTGCAAGCTGCCAAATCTCCGCCGCACACCTATGGGACGTGAGATTTGTGATATTATGCTTGCTGTCAACAGGCAGTACGGAAGAAGCGACTATCTACCCTGTATCGCATGGGGCAGATACGCCGAAGCTGTTTCCGTACTTGATGTAGGCTCTGTAATAAGTATTTCGGGACGTATTCAGAGCAGGCAGTACATAAAAAATGAAAACGGTTTCCCTGTTGAGAAAACCGCTTTTGAAGTTTCCGCTGTTGAAATTGAAGCACAGCAAATGCCGCAGATATGATATCTGCGGCAATACTGAAATACTAATAATCACTCAGCTATTTTAAAGATGTCCATTACCTCATCTTTTCCAAGAGGAATATAGCTGTGAATTTTTCTTTCACCGTTAAGCGTAATGTTGTTAACTACTCTTTCAAAGTCCTCAAAGGTTACATCAAGCTCCTTAAGAGAAACAGGCATTCCGATAGAGGCGAAATAATCCTTCATGGCTTCCACGCCGAGCCTTGCTGTTTCCTCAGGTGTATCAGCCTTAACTCCCCAGACCTTTTCAGCAATACGGCTGAAGCGTGGTATATCATACTTATATACATACTTAGCCCAGGCAGGATAAAGCACAGCAAGACCTGCACCATGAGCAACTCTGTCAAAAACGCCGCTGAGACCATGCTCAAGCTGATGGACAGTAAGAACACGGAAATCCTTGCCGCAGGCAGTCAGACCATTGTGGGATAAGGAGGATGCCCACATAAGATTGGCTCTTGCTTCGTAATTCTCAGGGTCATTAACAAGAATTGCCCCTGCTTCCTTGACGGTAAGAAGAATTGCCTCTGCAATGCGGTCAGTAGGCTCTATCCAGGCATCACCTGTGTAATAACGCTCAAAGGTATGCATCATTATATCAACAACGCCGCAGGAGGTATGATAGGAAGGAACTGTGAATGTGTTTTCAGGATTCATAAAAGCAACCTTGGGACGAACAAGGTCGCAATTACAGCCTTTTTTGATATTTGCTTCCATATTTGTAATAACATGAGAATTACTCATCTCACTGCCAGCCGCAGCAATGGTGAGAACAGAAGCAAGAGGTAAGGCTGCAGTTGGCTTTACTTTTCCCATAATGACATCCCATGGGTCACAGCCGGTACCAACAGCAATAGCCGTACTCTTTGCCGCATCAATTACACTGCCGCCACCAACAGCAAGAATGAAATCAACATTTTCAGACTTGCAGAGTTCAGCAGTATCCCTAACAAAGCTGAGCTTCGGATTAGGCTCTACGCCGCCCTTTGTTATAAAAGGTGTGTTACTGTCACTTAGTCCCTTCTCAACCTTAGCAATAAGACCGGAACGAACAGCACTTCCTCCGCCGTAAAGAACAAGAGCCTTATTAACATTAAATTCCTTCAGTTTCTCACCGATATTATTATCTGCATCACGCCCAAAATAAACCTTGGTGGGTGCATAGTACATAAAGTCTTTCATATAATACTCCTCAAAATTGGATTTTCATAATTATAAAGGTATTATATTACATATTCACAAGCAATTCAACTAATTAAAAACTTTAATCATTGACAGCATTACAGTATTATGCTATTATATATCTGTTGTAAATTTAATATTTTATCTTACATGGGGGTGTAGCTCACTTGGGAGAGCGCTTGAATGGCATTCAAGAGGTAAGGGGTTCGATCCCCCTCATCTCCACCAAAAGAGAAAAAGCACCTGAAAAGGTGCTTTTTCTTTTGTACTTGCCACTTTTTGTATTTCCCTTTTCCTGAAAAGTCCGGGTACAAACAGTAGGATACATATTAAATAATAAGAAAAGGAGATAATTGAAAAATGGAAGGTTTTATCGGAGTAATTGAAAAAATAAACTCCACAGTTAACGGCATTGTATGGGGTGCACCTGCAATGATATGCATTATCGGCGTAGGCATTCTGCTTTCTGTAATGAGTAAATTCATTCAGTTCAGAAAGTTTGGATACTCCATCAAGATCACACTTGGCAAGCTCTTTAAGAAATCCGAAGCTGGCTCGGGTGCTATCACTCCATTCCAGGCTTTATGCACCGCCCTTGCCGCAACCGTAGGTACAGGCAACATCGCCGGCGTTGCAGGTGCTATTGCTATTGGCGGTCCGGGTGCTGTATTCTGGATGTGGATAACCGCACTTCTCGGTATGTGTACAAAGTTCGGCGAAGTTACCCTCGCTGTTCATTTCCGTGAAAAGAATAAGCATGGTGACTATGTTGGCGGCCCAATGTACTACATAAAGAACGGTCTTAACAAGCGCTGGCACTGGCTTGCAACTCTGTACGCAATATTCGGCGTTTTCACCGTTTTCGGCACAGGTAACGCAACTCAGGTAAACACCATTACAACATCAATCAACACCGCTCTTACAAATTATAATGTTGTTAATGCTGATTCCACAGGTACCGTAAGCCTTATCATTGGTATCGTTATTGCAATTCTTGTTGGTGTTGTTTTGCTCGGCGGTATCAAGCGTATCGGTAATGTTACAGAAAAGCTTGTTCCTTTCATGGCTCTTCTTTACATCGTTCTTGGTATCGGTGTTGTAGCAATCAACTTCAAGACTGTTCCTGCTGTATTCAGTTCTATTATTGAAGGTGCGTTCAATCCTTCTGCTGTAACCGGCGGTGTTGTGGGCAGCTTCTTTATAAGCCTCCAGAAGGGTGTTTCCAGAGGTATCTTCTCCAATGAAGCTGGTCTCGGTACCGGCTCCATCGCTCATGCAACCTCCGACACTAAGGATGCTGTCGAACAGGGCTACTTTGGTATATTTGAAGTATTCATTGACACCATCATCATCTGCACTCTTACCGCTCTTGTTGTTCTCTGCGGCAACGAATCCATTACTTATGGTGCTGATGCAGGTGCTGCTCTTACAATCAGTGGCTTCACCTCTACATATGGCAACTGGGTATCCATCTTCACTGCAGTTGCAATGTGCTGCTTCGCATTCTCTACCATTCTTGGTTGGGGTCTTTACGGTGCAAGATGTATTGAATACCTCGGCTCTGAAAAGTTCATTAAGCCTTTCATGGTAGTTTACGCTCTTGTAGCTGTTGTTGGCGCAACAATGAAGCTTGACCTCCTTTGGGGTATTGCAGATACCTTCAACGGTCTCATGGCAATTCCAAACCTTATAGCTCTGGCTCTTCTCTCCAGGACTCTTATGAAGTTGCTCAGAGAAAAAAGAGCTCTTAAATAAAACCAAATAACTTATCGCCCATCAAAAGATGGGCGATTTTATTTGCAATAATTTCATTTTTCTGTTAAAATATCTCCCTGTTATTAACACGAAAGGAATTTTATCCATGGAAAAAGAAAACACCTTTCTTGGTACAGAACCGATAGGAAAACTGCTGTTTAAGCTTGCTGTCCCAACTGTAACTGCACAGCTTATCAATATGATGTACAATATAGTTGACCGTATCTATATCGGTCATGGAGTTAACAATTTAGCACTTACTGGCGTTGGCGTATGCCTGCCTGTCATCATGATCATCTCCGCTTTTGCCGCACTTATCAGTACAGGCGGTGCACCCCGTGCATCAATTTTCATGGGCAAGGGAGATTATGACACTGCCGAAAAAACCATGGGCAGCTGCTTTGGTCTGCAGGTGCTTGTATCTCTTGTCATTACTGTTATTTTTGTATTGAATAACAGAACCCTGCTTATGGCATTTGGTGCAAGCATGAATACCATTGAATACGCATCCTCATATATGCAGGTATACGCTCTTGGTACTATCTTTGTTCAGCTTACCCTCGGCATGAATTCCTACATCACTGCTCAGGGCTTTGCTAAAGAAGGTATGCTTACGGTACTTATCGGTGCGGTTTGCAATATAATCCTTGACCCTGTATTTATTTTCTTATTTGATCTCGGTGTCCGTGGTGCAGCACTTGCAACTGTCATTTCTCAGGGTATTTCCTGCACATGGGTACTTCTCTTCCTCCACGGAAAGAAATCAATTCTTAAGCTCAGCAGAAAGAGTATTAAGATAAATTTCAAGCTTGCCCTTCCCTGCGTTGCACTTGGTTTCGCACCATTCGTTATGCAGGCAAGTGAAAGTGTCATTGCCGTTTGCTTTAACTCTTCGCTGCTCAAGTACGGAGATGACATAGCCGTTGGTGCTATGACCATTCTCACAAGTGTTATGCAGTTTGCTATGCTCCCCCTGCAGGGACTTGCCCAGGGTGCTCAGCCAATAACAAGCTATAACTACGGTGCTAAAAATGTGGATAGAGTTAAGGAGACATTCCGACTTCTTCTCATAACAAGCCTTGTATATTCAATCACTCTCTGGCTTCTTATTATGATCTTCCCAAGAGGATTTGCCGGAATTTTCACTTCAAACTCCGATCTTCTCGATTTTACCGAAAGTGCTCTGCGAATTTACTGTGCTGTTCTATGCATATTCGGTATTCAGGTGGCCTGCCAGATGACATTTGTTTCACTTGGAAAAGCTATGTCCTCGGCAATAGTTGCAGTAGTACGAAAATTCGTACTTCTTCTTCCCCTTATTTACATCATGCCTGAAATAATGTCAGACAAGACTGCCGCAGTTTACACAGCAGAGCCTGTCGCCGATATTCTGGCAGTTACTTTCACAGGTGTTCTGTTCTTCTTCCAGTTTAAAAAGGCACTCAGCGAGATTTCTGATGCTCCAAATGAAACATAATAATCTGAGCGAGGTTCAATCCTCGCTCATGTTATATAATAAAATTTATAAATACACCAACATTCTCCAATAATTTACGTCTAATATATCAAAGAGAAAAATAAGAGGAGGATAAGCTGTGGAAGATAATCAAATCGTTGAGCTTTATCACAAGAGAGATGAAATCGCCATTTCTGAAACTCAGCAGAAATACGGTCTTTTCTGCCATCGAATTGCCATAAACATCCTCACATTGCAGGAGGATGCTGAGGAATGTGTAAACGATACATATTTATCAGCATGGAAGAGTATGCCGCCTGCTTTCCCAAACTCTCTAAAGGCGTTTTTGGGTCGTATAACAAGGACTCATTCAATAGACCGATATCGTGCTAATCACGCTAAAAAGCGTTATAACGGTGTGGAAATGCTGTTATCTGAGCTTGAGGACTGTGTTCCAACAGTTAACAATGTGGAAATCGAGATGGAGCGTATGATGCTTACTGAAATTATTAACACATGGCTGGACTCTCTTTCCCCTGATGACTGTACATTGTTTGTAAGAAGGTACTGGTTTGGTGATGCCGTAAAAACTCTTGCAAAGACCTGTGGATGCACACAAAATCAGATGGCACAGCGAATGTTGAAGCTCAGGAAATCATTGAAAGAAGCACTTGAATTGGAAGGAGTAGTTATATGAATAACGAAGATATTTTTAACGGTATAACAGACATACGAGATGATATTGTGGAACGTGCCGAAAAACACAGGTTCAGAAAAAAGCGTAAATATCCGCTTTATATTACAGCTGTTGCCGCGATGCTCGTTGTAGTAATGCTGATTGGCATTTCAAATCCCATCGGAACAAATGCTTACGCTATTTCGATAGCTGAATATCCCGAGATGCCTCAGTATCCCAATGAAGAGGATTATTATAAAAGTAATGGAGATTGGGATTACGAAAGCTACTCCGAGGATATGGATAGCTGGCGTTCAGCCAAAGAGTCTCTCACATCGGGTATAGAAGAAACCGGTCAGCTCACTCACTTTTTAAATGAAACAATACCCGAATTTCTGGCTGACAGTAACGGTGAAAACAAGGTCTATTCCCCTCTTAACGTATACTTGGCTTTGAGTATGCTGACTGAGCTGACAGATGGAAACAGTCGTGAACAGATACTTGACTTACTTGGAAGTGAAGATATCGAGTCCCTTCGCAGTGAGGCAAACTCATTGTGGAGATCAAACTACAATAACGACGGACAATCTACAAGTATTCTTGCAAGCTCCCTTTGGCTTAATGAGGATATTTCATTCAATCAGTCCACGATGGACACCATCGCAGAAAACTATTATTCTTCATCATATCGTGGTGAAATGGGTTCCTCTGACTTTAACGAAGCATTTCATGATTGGCTGAATGAACAGACAGGGGGACTTCTCGAAGAGCAGATTGAAAGTATTAATTTCACCCCCGATACTGTTCTTGCCCTTGCAACCACAATTTACTTCAAAGCGGCGTGGAGGGATAAGTTCTACGAGGGTTTGGTAAAACCCGATACATTCTATACCGAAAACGGTGAAATTACCTGTGACTATATGCACAAATCCGATATTCGCAGCTACTACAAAGGTGAAAGCTTCACCTCTGTATCCGAAAGTCTCACCGGCAACAACAATATGTGGTTCATCCTCCCTGATGAAAATATTTCCGTAGACGAGCTTTTGATGGAAACCGAACTCGTTGATTTCATACAGAAAGGATTTGAATGGGAGAACAAAACTCAATACTCTGTTAATCTCTCTGTTCCGAAGTTTGATATCACATCTCAGATCGACCTTGCCGAAGGTCTTATGAATTTAGGAATAACGGATATATTTGACTCAATTGTTTCCGATTTTTCCCCTATGACCGAGGATGCCGAAAATCTATACGTAACTCAGGCACAGCACGACGCGAGAGTTATGATAGATGAGGAGGGCTGCACAGCAGCAGCATATACAGTAATAGTTACAGAAGAGTCCTGCGCTGAAGAGTCTGCACGTGAAATTGATTTCACTCTTGACCGTCCGTTTATCTTTGTAATAACAGGTCCTGAGGGTTTACCGCTTTTTATTGGTATAGTAAATCAGCCTGTTTAACAGATAACAGCTCCTTCTGACGAGGGAGCTGTTTGATTTTTGACTTACAGGCTTTTAACAGAAAAACAGCGCACTGTTTTCACAGTGCGCTGTTAAGTTTTATTCAGAGATTAGTGAATTGGTCTCTGTACATAAGTGGTATGAAGCAGTTCGTGAGCCTTATGGCTGTTTGGCTTTTCCAGATATGTATCATAGAGTTCCTTAACAACTGGGTTTTCATGGCTCTTTCTCAGAGTCATTGCAGCATCTTCGGAATACAGAGCCTTTGCACGTTCAGCACGCAGGTCAACGAAGTTGCGAACCTGACCTGGCTGATATGGCTGGCCGCCGCCGTTTACGCAGCCGCCTGGGCAGCCCATGATTTCGATGAACTGATATTCCTTTTCGCCGGACTTAACCAGGTCAAGGAGCTTTGCAGCGTTAGCTGTGCCGGAAGCAACAGCAACGTTAACAACTGTACCGTTAAGGTCATAGGAAGCTTCCTTAATGCCTTCAACGCCACGAACATCGTGGAATTCCAGAGGTTCACAAGCATTGCCTGTTACTACTTCGTATACGGTACGCAGAGCAGCTTCCATAACGCCGCCTGTTGCACCGAAGATATGACCTGCACCGGAAGCTACACCGAATACCGGATCGCATTCTTCGTCTGGGAGCTGAGTAAATTCGATACCGGCTCTCTTGATCATCTTAGCCAGTTCACGAGTTGTAAGGGAAACGTCAACGTCGTTAGCCATTACTTCTCTGTTGATTTCAAACTTCTTAGCTGTACATGGCATGATGCTTACAACAAAGATATCCTTTGGATCGATGCCAGCCTTTTCAGCATAGTAGCTCTTTACCAGAGCACCAAACATCTGCTGAGGGCTCTTGCAGCTGGAGAGGTTTTCGATGAATTCAGGATAGTAGGTTTCACAGTACTTAACCCAACCTGGGGAGCAGGAAGTGATAAGTGGCAGCTTACCGCCATTCTGGAGACGGTCAAGAAGCTCTGTGCCTTCTTCCATGATTGTAACGTCAGCAGCGGTGTCAACGTCAAATACCTTGTCGAAACCGAGACGACGGAGAGCAGCGATCATCTTGCCTTCTACGTTTGTGCCGATTGGCATACCGAAGCATTCGCCGAGCTGTGCTCTGACGGATGGAGCAGGACCAACAACAACGTGCTTGGAAGGATCATTGAGAGCAGCCCAAACCTTATCGGTGTCATCACGTTCTGTGAGAGCGCCGGTAGGACATACAGCAACGCACTGACCGCAGTTGATACAAGCGGTAAGATCCAGAGGCATATCAAATGGAGAAGAGATGCGTGTGTCATAACCACGTTCGTTAGGACCGATAACGCTAACCTTCTGGTTGTGCTTACATACTGCTACGCAACGGCGGCAGAGAATGCACTTGGAATTATCGCGGATGAGGTGGATAGCAGAATCATCAATGATAGGCTCGGTAAGACCCTTGCCGTAATGATACTGATCTACACCATATTCGTTACAGAGGTCCTGAAGTTCACAGGAATCGGAACGGGAACAGGACAGACAATCCATTCTATGGTTGGAAAGCATGAGCTCCAATGTCTGCTTACGAGCCTTTCTCAGCTCTGGGGTATTTGTATAAACTTCCATGCCTTCACCGACAGGGTTTACACAAGCAGCAGCCCAGGAACGAGCGCCCTTAATTTCAACAACGCACATACGGCAAGCGCCGATAGCGTTAATATCTTTCAGATAGCAAAGTGTTGGAATACGAATTCCAGCCTTCTGAGCGGCCTCCAGCACAGTAGAGCCTGCAGGAACCTGAACAGGAATGCCGTTAATAGTAAGATTTACCATATTCATTTAACTTTCAACTCCTCTTCAAATCGAATTAGCCCTTAACAATTGCGCCGAACTTACACTTTTCAATACATGCACCGCACTTGATGCACTTAGCCTGATCAATAACGTGTGGAGTCTTAACCTTGCCGGAGATAGCACCAACAGGACATACTCTGGAGCAAAGTGTGCAGCCCTTACACTTTTCAGGAATAATGGTGATGCTGAGCAGATCCTTACATACACCGGCAGGACACTTCTTGTCAACAACGTGAGCAACATACTCATCGCGGAAGAACTTCATTGTGGAAAGAACAGGGTTGGAAGCGGTCTGACCCAGAGCACAGAGAGAATTCTTCTTGATCTGGTTGCAGAGTTCTTCCATATCGTCCAGCATTTCCAGTGTGCCTTCGCCCTTAGTGATCTTGTCAAGCATTTCAAGCAGTCTCTTTGTACCGATACGGCATGGAGTACACTTACCGCAGGATTCATCAACTGTAAATTCAAGGAAGAACTTAGCGATGTCAACCATACAGGTGTCTTCGTCCATAACGATAAGACCGCCGGAGCCCATCATAGCACCGATAGCTGTCAGGTTATCATAGTCGATTGGAGTGTCAATAAGTTCAGCTGGGATGCAACCGCCGGAAGGACCACCGGTCTGAGCAGCCTTGAACTTCTTGCCATTTGGAATACCGCCGCCGATTTCTTCAACAACTTCACGGAGAGTTGTACCCATTGGGATTTCAACGAGACCTGTGTTGTTGATCTTACCAACGAGACAGAATACCTTGGTACCCTTGCTGCGTTCAGTACCCATGCCTGCGAACCATTCAGGACCGTTCAGGAGGATACGTGGAATATTTGCATAGGTTTCAACGTTGTTAAGGATTGTTGGCTTGCCGAACAGACCCTTAACAGCTGGGAATGGAGGACGAGGTCTTGGCTCGCCTCTGTTGCCTTCGATGGAGGTCATGAGAGCAGTTTCTTCACCGCAAACGAAAGCGCCGGAACCGAGTCTCAGTTCGATATCGAAGTCAAAGCCTGTGCCAAAGATATCCTTGCCAAGGAAGCCGTATTCTCTTGCCTGAGCAATAGCAACTTCCAGTCTGTGGATAGCGATTGGATATTCAGCTCTTACATAGATATAACCCTGATGTGCACCGATAGCATAACCAGCGATGGTCATTGCTTCGAGAACAACGTGTGGGTCACCTTCAAGGATGGAACGGTCCATAAATGCGCCCGGGTCGCCTTCGTCAGCGTTACAGCAAACGTACTTAACAGGACCTGGAGAACCCATAGCGAACTTCCACTTAAGACCTGTTGGGAAGCCACCGCCGCCACGGCCACGGAGACCGGATTCGGTAACCTTCATAACAACGTCTTCAGGAGTCATGGATGTGAGAACTCTGCCGAGAGCTTCATAACCATCAACAGCTATGTATTCTTCAATAACTTCTGGGTTAATAACACCGCAGTTTCTGAGAGCAACACGATGCTGCTTCTCATAGAACTTTGTGTGGTTAAGATTCTTAATTGTGTTGTCGTCAACGATTGTTTCCTGGAACAGGAGACGCTTTACCAGTCTGCCCTTTACAAGATGCTCGGAAACGATTTCCTGTACATCTTCAGGTGTAACTCTGGAATAGAATGCGCCTTCAGGATAAACGATAACAACAGGGCCAAGCTCGCAAAGACCGAAACAACCGGTCTGTACTACCTTAACTTCCTTGTCGATACCCTGTGCTGCAAGCTCAGAATTGAAAGCTGCAATGATCTCAGGGGAACGGGAAGAAGTACAGCCTGTACCGCCGCACACAAGAACATGTGCTCTTACTATATCCATTGCTTAATCCTCCTTATTTAACAGATGCACCGATGGTGTACTCGGTAACGATCTGACCGTTAACAAGATGCTCAGCAACAACCTTAGCAACCTTTTCAGCAGTCATCTTTACATAAGTTACCTTTTCCTTGCCTGGTTCATAAACTTCAACGATTGGTTCATACTGGCAAAGACCGATGCAGCCGGTCTGAGTAACCATAACATCATTAAGCTGACGCTTTGCTACTTCATCAACAAAAGCAGTGAGAACTGGACGTGCACCTGCAGCAATACCGCAGGTAGCCATACCAACTACTACTCTGGTGCTGTCAGTATTGTCATTTCTCATATTGACAGCGGACTTCATTTTTTCTCTAAGTTCAGCAAGTTCTGCAAGAGATTTCATAATCAGTATACCTCCGTAAGTATTTTGGTTTAGTCTGCGTTGATATATGGTTCGAGGATACCGTCGATATCATCAGGCACGAGGCGACCATAAACTTCGCCATTGACTGTAAGAACAGGTGCAAGACCGCAAGCGCCGATGCAACGGGTAGCTTCCAGGGAGAATTTACCGTCAGGTGTGATGCCGCCTGGTTCAACGCCAACCTTCGCTGTGATTCTGTCGATCAGATCACCAGCACCCTTAACGTAGCATGCTGTACCGAGACATACAGCGATGTTGTACTTACCCTTTGGATTGAGAGTAAACTGTGCGTAGAATGTTACTACACCGTATACCTCTTCCAGAGAAAGGCCAAGTCCTTCTGCAATGATTTTCTGAACTTCGATTGGAAGATAGCCGTAGAGTTCCTGAGCCTGCTGAAGAACAGGCATCAGAGCGCCGGACATATCCTTATGAGCGTCAATGATCTCTCTCAGCTTCTTTTCCTGTTCCGCCGTACCGTTAAATGGTACGACAGTCTTCCGTTTTGCCACTTAAACAACCTCCTTAAACTGATGAATATGACAATTAATGTAATTGCAAATTCTGTGATTCTGTATTTACAGTCGCACACTTTGAGTATACCACAAGTTGTCGAGATTTGAAAGAAAAATTTTTAAGTTTTGAATAATTTTTTACAAATTTTTCTTTTAAAGCTCCCCGCAGGCAGCAATGCCCTCGTTGATATATTCCTTAATGTAATTCATGACCATTGGCTCACCCAAACTGATGTCCCCCAATATCTGACGGAACTCGCGTGTATCCATAATAAAACCATTTCCGTCGATGGAGTAATCAAGGATAAAGTCGATGGTATCGTTCATACCCACAAGAGAAGCCATTGTAGTGGCAATGTCCCCTATCGGCATTCTGTCGATACTGCTGAGTCCAAATATCGCCGTTGTACAGGTACCAACACCGGGTGTACTTTCAATAGAAAACTCACCGCCTGTAATCTCCGCCGCCATCTTATAAAATGGCACACCAAGACCAACCTTTCGTGTAGTTCTTGTTGTGAAGAATGGGTCAGTGACCTTTTCCACCTGTTCCGCCGTCATGCCCTTGCCATTGTCTGTTACGGACGTTAAAAGCCTGTCCGTTTTTGTGTCAGCGGCTATCTTTATCGTTGTAAGCGTAGCCCCCGCTGTTACGGAATTCTGCGCTACATCAAGAATGTTCAGAGATATTTCAGGCATCATAGTACCTTACCTCCCATATATTTTTGTCTATTGCTATTATACATATAAATATGCCGGTTTTCCACCATTATTTTTTGGTGGGAGTGGTGAGATTTTGAATTACACTTCATGGCATATCCATGTGAAATATGTTATACTTAAAATACAGCAAAAGAGGTGAATGGAAAGTAGTACCTTTTAATACTTTAAATTTGATGTATCGGTATGGAAGTCTACAAAGGCTCCCTTGTGCAAAGGGAGCTGTCAGCCGTAAGGCTGACTGAGGGATTGTCAACAAAAACGTTGCGATATTGCCAATATCTAATGTGAATAGTCATATTGTACTACACAATCCCTCCGAGCCGCCTAAAGGCGGCCCACCTCCCTTTGCACAAGGGAGGCTTTGGTGCAATGCAAACTTTGGGGTTGGTAATATAAATTCTTAACTGGATTTATTTCTTAGAATTTAACGTGCATATTTTGTCAAAATAAAGAGGTTTAAAATGAAACTGTTATATCGTTTAATTACCATAATTATCATTTTTATAATTTTAATATGGATACCAATTTATGCCTTCAGCAATGCTCTATTTTACTCCGGTTTTACTTCTGACGGTATAACAAAAGAAATACACATTAACTCAATACCTATCGGTCGTATCACCAACGTCGCAAGCGGTGATGATATGACAGCTACATATCAAGCAGCATGGGGAATGGTTCACTTTTACGAAATAGATGGAACATATTCGCATACATTACAGCTACAAAAACCAGGTAATGGCATCGGCAATATGATATTCTATAATCACTGCTTTTATGTACAGCAACCAAATGGTGCTGTTGTCGCAATATCTACTATTGATGAGAGTGTTAACTATTTCACCAGAGAAAATGCTTTAGAGAATCAAGAGATCAATAATGCATTCACATCTGACCGAACAGATAATAAGAATTGTTATGACCGTTACGGTTCTATTTGGATAGCAACCAATGGATCGGATAAAAAGATTATTAGCGGATCTTTTTTATCATGGTTATTAACAAGTAACGCTTTTGGCTATACAATACTAATTTTGATAATGTTTATTATTACGACTAACATTATTTTAAACTTTAGAAAATGCAAATTTGAAAAACGCTATAAACACAATAGTATTTCCGTGAATAATAATGCTAAATCATAAGGAGTAACAAATGGAACTAAAAGAACTTTTAACCCACATAGACCACACAAATCTTTCCCAGACTGCCACATGGGGAGAGATAAAGCAGCTTTGCGACGAGGGCATTAAATATAATGTCGCCTCTGTCTGCATACCTGCTTCATATGTTAAGCAGGCTTCTGAATATGTAAGCGGACGTATACCCATCTGCACAGTAATCGGCTTTCCCAATGGTTACTCCACCACCGCTGTAAAGTGCTTTGAAGCTATTGACGCTATTTCAAACGGAGCTGCTGAGATTGACATGGTAATAAATATCGGTTGGCTTAAAGACGTCAAGTATGATGAAATTCTTGACGAAATAAGAGCCGTCAAGGGTGCTTGCGGCAATAAAACATTAAAAGTTATTATCGAAACCCATTTTTTAACAGAAGAAGAAAAGATCATTATGTGCAAGCTTATATCTCAGTCCGGTGCTGATTTTATCAAAACCTCAACAGGCTTTGTGCAGGCAGGAGCAACTCTTGAAGATATTAAGCTGTTCAGAGAAAACGTTTCATCCAACGTGAAGATTAAAGCTGCCGGCGGCATCAGAGGCATTGCCGATGCAATGGAATTTATCGCCGCAGGAACTGACCGTATCGGTACAAGCAGGGTCATAAATGAAGTGATTTCCATGGAAAAGCAAGGGGTATAATCTTGGCATATCCTGACGAAAGATTTACCTTTGTGCTTGTAATTTTATAAAACATTTGCTATTATATTAATGTAAACTATTACAAATCTGTCAATTGATTTAATACGGAGGTATACAATGAAAATAGCAGACATTGCGGCTCTCTTAGACGCAAAAGTGTACAGCGGCAAAGACATGATGGACAAGGAAGTCCACACCGCTTGCGGTTGTGACCTCATGAGTGACGTGCTTGCATTCGTTAAGGATCAGGCAGTGCTTCTCACAGGTCTTGTAAACCCACAGGTTATTCGTACCGCTGAAATGATGGACATTGTTTGCATCGTTCTTGTCCGCGGCAAGGCTCCAACTGCAGCAATGATCGACCTGGCTGAAGAACGTTCTCTTGCTCTTCTTTCCACAGAACAGAAGATGTTCTCCGCCTGCGGACTGCTTTACAACGCAGGATTAGCTGATGGAGGTACAATGTAAATGCCGCCTTTAACACTGCATTTTGATGTTTCCACCGACGATTTTTCCTGTGCCGGTGAAGCGTCGGGCTCTGTTAAAAGAACGCTTAAAAAGCTGGGCTTTGCTCCCGACGTCATCCGCCGTGTGGCAATAGCCATGTACGAAGCTGAGATCAACATGGTAATCCATGCAAACGGCGGCGTTATCGATGCCAGCATTACCCCCGAAGAGATCATCATTGTTTTCGCAGACGTAGGCCCCGGTATTCCTGATATTGATCTTGCAATGCAGGAGGGCTGGTCTACCGCCACACCTGAAGTTCGTGACCTGGGCTTTGGTGCAGGTATGGGTCTGCCTAATATCAAGAAGTATACCGATGACCTGCAGATCAAAACCCAGGTTGGCGTAGGTACTACTGTTACAATGAAGATCACAGCAAAATAGAAAGGACGTTGTCCGTGATAACATTACATTCCGTTACACTTGATCCGACTCTGTGCATGGGCTGTACCAACTGTGTAAAGCACTGTCCAACAGAGGCGATCCGAGTAAGAAACAAAATCGCCAAAATAATTAAAGAACGGTGTATTGATTGCGGTGAATGTATTCGTCAGTGTCCTTATCACGCCAAGAGGGCCGTAGTAGACCCTCTTACAATTCTCAAGAATTACGAGTACACTATCGCCCTTCCTGCACCAACATTATATGCGCAGTTTCAGAAGGTAAGAGACAGAAATTACATTTTGACCGCTCTCAAAAGGATCGGCTTTGACGATGTTTTTGAAGTCTCAGCCGCTGCCGAGGCAATAAGCAACGCCACTAAAGACGAGCTTCGCCACGGTAATCTGCCCCGTCCTTTAATCAATACCGCTTGCCCAACCGTTGTCCGTATAGTCAGGACACGTTTCCCCTCCCTTATCCCCAATCTTCTGCCATATAAGTCTCCAATGGAGCTTGCGGCAAGATGGGCAAAGCAAAACGCAGCAAAAAAAACCGGACTTCCAATGGAAAAGATCGGCTGTATTTTCATCTCTCCATGTCCGGCTAAAGCTACAAGCACAAAGACACCATTGGGCTTTGACCACTCCTATGTTGACGCGGTAGTCTCCATAGCTGAGGTTTATCCAAAGCTCCGTACCGCCATCAAAATGGTAAAAGCTCCAGAGCAGCTTGCCCACTCTGGTCCTATCGGTATGAACTGGGCAGTTTCCGGCGGTGAATGCCGCGGTGCTGATTCAATGGAGCATCTCGCCGCAGACGGTATGGAAAACGTAATACATATCCTTGAAGCAGTTGAGGACGAAAAGTTCTCCAGTGTTGATTTTATCGAGCTGAACGCCTGTGTCGGCGGCTGTGTCGGCGGTGTTCTGGCAGTTGAAAATCCTTATATCGCAAAGGCTCGCCTTGATAAGATGGTTCGTCAGTCCAGACAAGAGCCTGCACCCGAGGGACTTCCCGAACACGAGATCCATTGGGATGATAAGGTTGAATTCGCACCTATTTTCCAGCTTGATAACGACATCTCTGCCGCTATGCAGAAGATGGCTCTTGTAGCTGAGATTGAAAAGAAATTCCCCGGTATGGACTGTGGTGCCTGCGGTGCTCCCTCCTGTCATGCTCTTGCCGAGGATATTGCCGGTGGCTTTGCTACGGAAGATCTGTGCATCTTCCTTATAAGAGAAAAGCTGCAAAGACTTCTGGCTGAAAAGGAGGAAGAAAATGACAGTAAATGATATTCTGAAATACCCTGAATTCACAGTTGTAAATCAGGAAGATGACAGAGCAGTTGAAAAAGTATTCTGCTGTGATCTTCTCAGTATCGCTATGGCAAAGGCACCTGAGGATTCTGTATGGGTCACAGTAATGAGCAACCGTAACGTCATCGCTGTGGCTTCTCTTGCTGATGTTTCCTGTGTCGTTCTGGCCGAAGGCTACTCCTATGACGATGACGCAATCGAAGCTGCCAAGGGCAAGGTTACACTTCTTAAAACCGATCTTCCAATTTATGAAGCTGCCGTAAAAATCGGAGCTGAGTTATGATAAGTGTCGATCTCCACATCCATTCCTGTCTGTCCCCCTGCGGTGATGACAATATGACACCCTTCGATCTTGTTGGTATGTCTCTCTTAAACGGAGTGGAGCTTATCGCCTTGACCGATCACAATACGGCTAAGAATTGCCCTGCCGCAAAGGCGGCGGCTGATGCCTACGGCATCGGCTTTATTCCCGGGCTTGAGGTTACAACCTCGGAAGATATACATTGTGTTTGCCTTTTTCCTGATATTGACAAGGCATTAGCTTTCGACAAGCTCATTGAGGAGCATTTGCCTCCAATTCCAAATGATACCGCCATCTTCGGCAATCAGATCATAATGTCTTCAGACGGAAGTACCGAGCAGTTTCCAACTCTCCTCATCACCGGCTGTGATATTTCCATTATGGATCTTCCTGCCATTGTGAAAAAATACGATGGTATATGCTATCCTGCCCATGTGGATAGAGAGTCCAACGGACTTCTTGCTATTCTTGGTATGTGGCCGGAGGATCTTGATGTTACTGCCGCCGAGGTGCGTTTTGAGCTGCCGGATGCAGTACCAAAGCATTTGAAGATACTCCAGGCATCCGATGCCCACAGGATGGAATCACTTCCCGAGGGCGGCTATCCCCTGCCCCTTAAATCTGCGGATTTTGAGGGATTAAAAGATTATATTTGCGGAATTCATATTTAAAGCCTTCTCCATTGTGGGAAGGCTTTCATACTCCGATAAGATTCCCACATCGCTTCGCTTCTCGGAATGACAGCACCGTTTTTTTCAACAAACACTTTTTAGTTACAAACAAACCAGCAGACTTCAAAAGCCCAATGTCATTAAGTTAATGACAAGTCGAAATAGGATTAACAAGTAAATCAGCACCTCCAAAGACAGGGAAATGTTTTTGGAGGTGCTTTTTTGCAAAAAAGCATGACAAGTAAGCGGATTAAGAAA
>SVLU01000023.1 GCA_015067795.1 Oscillospiraceae bacterium | reverse complement strand
TAATTTTAAAAGATTCAGAAACAGGATTCTTCATTGCAATACATAAAAATCGTGCCGGAGACTTTGCTCCGACACGATCCTTGGCTTCTTTATTTTTTCTCTACCCCAACTATTGACATAGAGCCTAAATGTTTAGATTGAAGAAAAGGCGGCGTTGAATCAGATGAATTATTGACAAATTGACTTCAAATTGTTATGATTGAAATATAAAGATTTATTATACAAGGTGAATTGAAAGTGACAAAGAACACTGAAAACTGAAAGCAAAGTAGAGAAACATTAGACATATTTTTGTGATGGAAGAAGTAGAAAAATGAAGAAACACTCAAAGATTATTATATTTATCCTTGTACTGAGTTATTTGCTGTCTGGTACTGCTTTTTCTGCAGACATTCCTGACGATTCAAATGTGGAAATAGTAAGCGATGAGGTTTCAGCGGAGCGATATGCAAGATGTTATGATGAACGAAATTATGAAAGAGAATTTGCACCGGGTCAGGTGTTTATTACATTAAAAAGCACTACACCAATTGTGGAAGATTATGGTGTACTGTTTTCAGAAGTTGATGTTGATTATGTAAAAGTGATTTCAGAGAAGTTTATTGTGATTCATCTTGTTGAAAAAACAAGAGATAGTGTTATTGATGCGATTGACGAATTAAAGGATAGTGAATATGTAAAATTTGCGGAGCCTAATTATAGAGTTTATTCAGGTGAAGCGGTTGTGCCAAATGATGAGGATTATAATCTTATGAATACATGGCATTTGCAGATTACTGAAGCGGACGAAGCATGGAATTATTCAACCGGAAGCAGTGATGTAACGGTTGGGGTCATTGATTCGGGTGTGTCACCTGTTGCTGATTTGGTGGCAAATATTGATTATGAAAGAGGAATTAATTTTCTTGATGAAACAGAACCACCCATAGATATATATAATCATGGCACTCCTGTTGCAGGAATAATAGGTGCTGTTGGAAATAATGGAATAGGTATTTCGGGGGTGTGCTGGAACGCAACCATTGTACCATTAAAAATATATGATACAACGAATAGAGAGTATTACGTGACGGGTATTGTAGAAGGTTTGATAGCTGCAACAGCAATGAATCTTGATATTGTGAATATCAGTTATTCTAGTTTGACTGGTGATGGAATGTTGGAAGCAATACAAAATTATAATGGACTTGTTGTTGTTTCCGCAGGCAATAACAATACAGATCTTAACTATAATACATTTTATCCTGCAGCACTAAGTGATGAATGTGATAATATGATAGTAGTAGGTGGCTCAACTCCATATGATTATCGGTATGATTTAACTGAGCAAGGTTCTAACTATGGTGATTGTGAGGTTCATCTATTTGCTCCAGGTGCATGGATATACACTACTTGTGCTGATGGCTCATATAGGTTTATGACAGGTACGTCTTTTGCTGCACCTATGGTAACAGGAGCGGCTGCACTTGTTCTTTCTTATCATCCTGATTATACGACTGCACAAGTAAAAGAAGCAATTCTTAATAGTGTAGATCAAGTTAATGCACTTACTGACTTATGTATTACAGGGGGTAGATTGAATGTGAAAAATGCACTTTTATACACTCCTATAAGTTGCGGTGATTTAAACTATGACTGGAGAATATCTAATGTTGATGTTATTGCATTGGCCAGATATTTAGAAAATGTGCTTGAGCTGACTGAACATCAATTGTCAATGGCTGATATGAACGGAGATAGTGTTGTAGATAATACCGATTTAGATTTATTAGCAATGATGGTTGTTTAGTGATAAAATGCCATAATTTATGAGTGAAAAAGGAGAATAAAAATGAAAAAAGCAATAGGGATTTTAACGTTTATTCTGGCAATATCCTGTTTACTATCCATTACAGCATTTGCAATTGATCATTCCGGTGTGGATTATAACGATGTGATTTCAGAGGAAAGGTATGACCGAATTTATAATGAAGCGAACTATAAAAATGAGTTTGAGCCTGGTGCAGTTGTGATTTATTTTAAAAAGGGCATAACAGAGGATATGAATTTTATTGAGCTTCTGCCTGAAGTCAAAATAGCAGAGATCAAAAATACTATTATGGTGAATGGCAGAGTAATGGTTCATGCAGGGCTTGAAGAAAAGACAAGGGAAAGCGTGCTGGAAGCCATAGACGTTTTAAAAGTGACAGACATTGTATATTTTGCAGAACCTAATTATCGTATTATTATAGATGATCCAAATCCGGAAATAGTAACGGGTGATATGAATTTTGATGCAAGATTGACAAATGAGGACATTGTTATCATGGCTCGCGTTATTGTCGGATCGGAAGCTTTGCGTCCTTTGCAGAATATGTTTGGAGATGCAAATGGTGATGGGCTGATCACCAATGTGGATCTGGTTGCAGCTGCAAGAGCGTTAGTGGGTGCTTAATAGGAACGGTTTTTTGACAATACAAATAGAATCGACTATAATAAAAAGGTGCTGCCGATAGACGGTCAGCCCCAAAAGTGATTACAGAAGTAACCGCAGCATTTGGGAGTGTTGGAGGTTACTTCTTTTTTTGCTCTATACCAACTATAGACATAGAGCCTTAAATTTCAGCAGCATTGAAAACATGGCTAAATTGAGTGGCAAAAGACTAAAACGATCGCCGCAGAAAGCGTCCAAGCGATGGTAAGGCAGAGACAATTAAAGTTTGTTTCCGCAGGAAAAAGAGAAGCTTTGAGTATGATTGTAGCGGAGGGGATTTTTAAGGGGAACCGCTGTTTGTGAAGCGGTTCCCCTTAAACGGTCTTTGGTTCCTTTCCACCGATGGAAAGGAACCGCCCGCCGCGTAGGCGACAAAATATAAAAGTCACTAATAAAGTAAAAATGTTCAAAAATGCATATTATCCTGAACTGTTTTGGATAAGATTCCCACGTCGCTTCGCTCCTCGGAATGACAGGGGGAGGGAATTGTTCTTCGGAATGACAGGGGAAGGGAATTGTTCCTCGGAATGACATGGGGAAGGAATCGCTCATCGGAATGACAATAGGAGGGAATTGCTCCCCGGAATGAGATGGGGGAAATGCTCCGCTTGGAATGACAGAAGTAAGTTTTTCGACACGCTCAAACCGCCCCAAGCAGCTTTGGGGCGGTTACTTCTTTTTATCAGAAGGAATTATTTATTCTTAATTACAATGTTTTCAGCGTTTTTATAAATGCTGTTCTCAGGAACAACACCTCTCACACAGGAAACGGGATAAATATTGGAATTTCTGCAAACCACAGTACCGGGATTGAGAACGCTGTTACAGCCGACCTCAACGAAATCGCCTAAGATCGCACCGAACTTCTTCCTGCCTGTTGGGATAAGCTCATCACCGTTCTTTACAACCACAAGAGTTTTATCGCTCTTTACGTTGGAGGTTATGGAGCCCGCACCCATGTGGGACTTATAGCCTAATATGGAATCTCCCACATAGTTGTAATGAGGGACCTGAACATTATCGAAGAGAACTACGTTCTTAAGCTCGGTGGAGTTGCCCACAACGCACTTCTTGCCCACAAGAGCATTGCCGCGGATAAAAGCACCGGGACGAACCTCTGTACCGTGGTCGATGATACATGGACCTGTGATGCTTGCGGTGGGGTAGACCTTAACGTCCTTTGCGATCCAGACGTTTTCATAAGGAGTGTCGAATTCCTCCGGGTCAAGGGTCTTGCCCAGTTCAAGAATGAAATCGCCTATATCGCCAAGAGCCTCCCATGGGTATGTCTTGCCCTCAAAAAGGGGAGCGGCAATGGTATTTGACAGATCCAAAAGCTCTGTAATCTTTAACATTGAAAAACCTTCTTCCTAACTATTTAATGCAGACAAGGAGACCTTTTTTGTCCATTGCCTCGATAACATAGTCCACATTGCTTTCACATTCTTCCTGAGTCGGAGCTTCGACCATAACTCTGAGAACAGGCTCTGTGCCGCTCTTTCTGAGAAGAATTCGTCCGTTTGAGCCAAGACGGTTGGTGACCTCGTCAACTGCTGCCATAACGTCAGCATCGTTCATTGTTTCGTCTTTGTCGGTGACCTTGACGTTCTTAAGCACCTGAGGATAAATCGTGACAGGTTCAGCCAGCTTGGAGAGAGGCAGTTTCTTATCCAGCATTGCCTGCATGAGCTTTATGGCTGTCAGCATACCGTCGCCTGTATTTGCGTATTTGGAGAAGATGATATGACCGGACTGCTCACCGCCGATGAGATGACCGTTGGCACGCATATTTTCATAAACGTACTTGTCGCCAACAGCGGTCTTTTCATAGCCAATGCCCAGTTCATCAAATGCCTTGTACAGACCGAAGTTGGACATAACGGTTGTAACCACCTTTGTGTCGCCCAGCTTGTCACGTTCCTTCATATAGCTTGCGTAGATATACATAATAAGGTCGCCGTTAATGATCTTGCCGTTTTCGTCAACAGCCAGACAACGGTCAGCGTCACCGTCAAAGGCGAAGCCTGCATCAAGCTTATTGTCGATCACAAACTGCTGAAGCTGTTCCATGTGGGTTGAGCCACAGCCTCGGTTTATGTTTGTGCCGTTTGGAGTGTTGTTGATAACGTAAGTATTTGCACCGAGAGCGTCGAATACACTCTTTGCGATCATCCATGTGCTGCCATTGGAGCAGTCAAGCCCGATACGCAGACCCTTGTAGGAATGTCTTGCCAGAGTGATGAGATAGCCGATGTAGCGGTTTCTGCCTGCGGAGTGGTCAACTACAACACCGATGTCCTCACCGGTTGCGTATGGTATTTCACCGTATTCACCGTCCAGGAATTTTTCGATCTCGTCAATGACACATTCTTCCATTTTTTCGCCGGCAGCGTTCATCAGCTTGATGCCATTGTCGTGATAAGCGTTATGGCTTGCGGAGATCATAATACCGCAGTCAAAGCCCTCTGTGCGGGTGACATAGGAAACGCTTGGAGTGGTAGTAACATGAAGCAGGTAAGCATCGGCACCGGAAGAGGTGATACCGGCAGACAGTGCATTTTCAAACATATAACTGGAAATTCTGGTATCCTTACCAATTACGATTTTTGCTTTACGTTCCTTGCCGTAGAAATACCCGATGAAACGGCCAATTTTAAATGCGTGTTCTACGGTGAGAACTTTGTTGGCTTCGCCTCGGAAGCCATCAGTCCCGAAATATTTTGACATTGTATATCCTCCCAAATAATGCTGTATCCGTCAAATATTATATGACGGATACAGGAGTTTGTCTATAAAATTAATCAAGAAGGCTTGCAGCCTCGTGATCCAGATAAACTTCAACATAAGGATGGAGCTGCAGTATGCTTGCAGGTACTTCAGGTGTAACTTCTCCCTGCA
The DNA here is from genome assembly GCA_015067795.1 of Oscillospiraceae bacterium. GTDB lineage: Bacteria > Bacillota > Clostridia > Oscillospirales > Oscillospiraceae > SIG495. The sequence goes on along the minus strand of SVLU01000023.1, from coordinate 19,788 downwards.
GAGTTGCCTTGATAATTTCAGCCTTAGCCTTGCCGAGGGCAATGAGAATGATGCTCTTAGCGTTCATAACGGTCTTGATGCCCATTGTGACAGCCTGAGTAGGAACGTCATCAATGGATGCAAAGAAACGTGCGTTAGCTTCTCTTGTGGAGTCGGTCAGGTCCACAAGGTGAGTTTCTGAACCGAAAGGCGTGCCGGGTTCATTGAAACCAATGTGACCATTGTTGCCGATGCCGAGAAGCTGCAGGTCGATGCCGCCTGCTGATGAGATCTTGCTGTCATAGGATGCGGCTTCATCAAGGTTAATGCCGGATGGAACATTTGTCTTTTCCATATCAACGTCCACGTGGCTGAGAAGATGCTGGTTCATGAAATAACGATAGGACTGGTCGTGAGTAGGTTCAAGACCAACATATTCGTCAAGGTTGAATGTGGTTACATTCTTGAAAGAAATTTTGCCTTCCTTATTGAGCTTTACCAGCTCATTATATAATCCGACAGGTGTGGAACCTGTTGCAAGTCCCAAAATTGCATCCGGCTTATTGGATAAAAGCTCAACGTAACGGAGAGCGGCTTTTTCTGCAATCTTTTCCGGTGTATCAATAATAATCTTCATAACGGAAAACCTCCTGAATCAGATTTGTTTAAAACATCTGCAATTTTACCATATTCATATTTCACGGTCAAGGAGAAAAGGAAATAAAAATACCTCCAAATAATGATGGTATTTACGATAAAATGACAGATATTTTTTGGTCGCTTGCAAATTTTGCTATTTTCGGAGATAATTTTCCACCTGTTCAAGCTGCTGTACGGTGTTTACACCGATGACCTCAGCACCTAAGGTGCGTTTGCAGAGGCCGATCTTTCCGCCATGACTGCGGATAATGGACGGAACATCTGTGAGATAGTATTCATTTTGAGCGTTGTTTGTATTCAGTTCGCCGAGAGAAGCAAGGAGCTTCTGTGCCTTGTAAACATATACGCCGATGTTCAGCTCTCTGATAGCCTTCTGCTCGGGAGTGCAGTCACGTTCCTCGACAACGTGGACAAACTGATCGTTTTCGTCACGAATGATGCGCCCGTATGGCAGATCCTCGTCAGTTGTGCCGGTTAAGATGGTGCAGTCGTTGCCTTCAGCCTTGTGGGTTTCGGCAAGAGCGGTGTATGTTGCACGGCTGAGAAGAGGCATATCGCCGTAGCAGATGATAACATCGCCATCGTAATCCTTGAGATAATCCTGAGCACACATTACGGCGTGACCTGTGCCAAGCTGTTCTTCCTGGATTGCAAAGTTGTATTCGCTGAAGGTTTTGACAATGCTTTCACGCTTAAAGCCCACAACCATGATGATGTCCTTTTTGTCAAGAAAAGCAAGCTCATCGAGAACATAGCCGATGAGAGGCTTGCCCAGAGCAACGCGCATGGCTTTTGGAAGGTCAATACCTTCTGTGGCAAGGCGAGTGCCCTTACCTGCGGCCAAAATCAATGCCTTTAAATTTTCCATTATTTATCTTCCTTTCTTTCTAACAGCACTTGTAGCAGTGCCAATCCTCATCGTTAAAATGGTTCAGAATGGTGAGACCGTTTGCGGTGAGAGCCTTTTCAACCTCAGCCTGACGGCCCTCGATAATACCGGAACAGATAAAACGGGCATCAGGCTTCATCCATGACCTGACCATTGGAGCAAGGCTGATGATAACATCTGCCACGATATTTGCAAGGACGATATCAAATTTTTTATCCTCGTACTGCTTTTGGGTGTATCTGTCGCTTAAAACATTGCAGGCACGAACGGTAAGCTCGCGGTCGATGCCGTTAAGTGCGGCGTTTTCCATTACGATGTCAGGTGCTTTTGGGTCGATGTCACAGCCCTCGGCGTTTTTTGCACCGAGAATGAGACCGGCAATCGCAAGAATACCACTGCCGCAGCCAAGGTCGAGAATTTCTTTATTCTCAAGTTCCAATGCTTCGAGTTGGCGGAGGCACATCTTTGTGGTTGGATGTGAGCCTGTGCCAAAAATAAGACCCGGATCAAGACGAAGGATGCAGCGTCCGTCAGATGGCGGTGCTTCTTCCCACTGGGGAACGATGAGAAGCTTTTCGCCCACAGGGAGAGGCTTGTAGAATTCCTTCCAGTTGTTCTCCCAGTCCTCGTCCTTTACACGCTTGTAGGGAAGCTCCATATTCAGGGCTTCTGAAAGTCTGTTAAGCTCGTTAAAGCCATCCTGAGAGTCCTCAAGATAGAATTTTACACGGCAGAGATTTTTTATTGAATTCTGAAAATCCTCGTCCACATAATCCCAGTATTTTTTGTTGTTTTCAAGAAAATCGTTATAATCGGATTCGTTTTCGATTATAAGTCCGCTTACATCCAGCATTTCCAGACGGGCTGAAAGAGCGTTTATCTCGCGTGGAGAGGTTTCGATGGTTATTTCAAGCCAATCCATGATTTACCTCGCAGTTATTGATTATATTATTTAAATTTTATCACAAACTACCGTAAAACACAACAAGGAGGTAAAATTTATGAATACAAATCCAGCAAAAACAATGGAAGCGTCTGTGCTTAATTCTATATACAGGGGTGCGAGAATTGGTAAGGAGTCCATTGAAAACCTTCTTCCCAAAACTGAGCATCCCGCTTTTCGTGATGACCTGAGGACCCAGGAGGGTGAATATGATGCAATCTGCAAAGAAGCGGCAAACCATCTGATGGAGATGGGCAACACTCCCGACCCCATTGAAGCCTATAAGAAGCTTGGCATGAAGGCGGCAACGGAGATGAGTACCATCATGAATACCGATACCTCCCACCTTGCGGAGATGATGATAAAGGGCTCCAATATGGGTATCACAAATATGACAAAGATCATGAACGGCTATCAGAATCCCGATCCAAAGGTTGCAGAGCTTGCCCAGAAGCTTATCACCATGGAGCAGAACAATATCGAGAGATTGAAGGTTTATCTGCAGTAGAAATCTACACCGACCTATGCAGGGCAGGGGCTTGCTCCTGCCGTATTTCGTGCACAAAAAACTACCCGATACACAGTTGTATCGGGTAGAGTTATTTACTTAAACATCTCCTGAGCACATCTTACAGCTTCCATAGCGTCAGCCGCATAGAAGTCAGCACCGATACGGCTTGCGTATTCAGGAGTCAGCACAGCACCGCCCACGATGGTTTTTGTATCAGGGCAATGCTTCTTAAGAAGCTTGATAGTTTCTTCCATAGCAGGGACGGTGGTGGTCATGAGAGCGCTGAGACCTACAAGAGGGGAATTGTGCTTTATAGCCTCGTCGCAGATTGTCTGAGGCTCAACGTCCTTGCCCATGTCGATAACGGCAAAGCCAAAATTCTCCAGCAGAGCCTTGACGATATTCTTGCCGATGTCGTGAATGTCGCCCTTGACTGTGGCGATAATTATTTCATTTTTCGGACCGTCATTATCGGAAGCAGGCATTGCGGCTCTTACCTCATCAAAAGCCGCCTGAGCAGCCTCAGCACTCATAAGAAGCTGTGGCAGATAGATGGTCTTGTCTTCAAAGCCCTTGCCCACAATATTCAGAGCAGGGATGATGTGTTCATTTATGATTTCCATAGGGGTGACAGTTTCAAGAAGCTTTTTTGCTGTGCTGCCTGAAGTGTCACGGAGACCCTTAATAATGGAACTTTGGAGAGATTCAGAGCTGCTATCGCTGACGGAAGCGGCTTTTTTAGCATCATTTGGAGCGGCATAGGCGATATATTCACCAAAGCCTGTGTCAAGGGCATGGAGAGCCTTCCAACAGTGGTAAACGCTCATCATTTCCTCGGAGTATGGGTTCAGAATTGCACAGCCCAGCCCTTTTTCAAGAGCCGCAAGGAAGAAAGCGGAATTCAGCTTATCTCTTCCGGGAAGTCCGAAGGATACGTTGGAGACACCAAGGCTTGTCTTTACACCAAGCTTTTCGGTGATGAGACGGATGGATTCAAGAGTTATAAGAGCGTTGTTAGGGTCGGAGGATACGGTAAGTGCCAGAGGGTCAACGATAATATCCTTTTTGGAAATACCGTATTTTGCGGCTTCTTTAACGATATTCTCTGCTATTTCAAATCGCCCCTCTGCGGTTTCGGGAATACCAGCCTCATTTATAGTGAGGGCAATGACAGCACCGCCGTATTTTTTGACAATGGGGAATACAGCAGCCATGCTCTCGGCCTTGCCTGTTACGGAGTTTACAAGGGGCTTGCCGTTGTAAATTCTCATTGCCTGTTCCATAGCGGCGGGGTCAGAGGTGTCAAGCTGGAGAGGCAGGTCTGTAACAGCCTGCAGCTCCCTTACTGCGGTACAGAGCAGTTCAGCTTCGTTAAGACCCGGCAGACCTACGTTTACGTCAAGGATATCAGCACCCTGCTCCTGCTGGGAAACACCCTCCCGGAGGATATAGCCGATATCACCTGAGGTGAGAGCGGCTTTCAGCTTCGGCTTGCCGGTTGGATTGATACGTTCGCCAACAAGGACAGGAACCTCGTTAAAGCATACTGCGTGTGTATAGGAGGAGACGACTGTCTCGTTTTTATCGGTAACAGGAACGATGGCTTTGCCCGATATCTTTTCAACGGCATTGGCAATGTACTCAGGTGTAGTACCGCAGCAGCCGCCGATGAGCTGAGCACCCATTTCCACCATTTCCGCCATAATATCACCAAACTGTTCGGCGGTAATGTCATAGGTGGTTTTGCCGCCAACCACCTTTGGCATACCGGCGTTTGGCATGGCAAGGACAGGGACGGAGGAGTGCTTCACAAGTTCAGGAAGGAGAGAACGCATCTGAACAGGGCCGAGAGAGCAGTTCATGCCCAGAGCGGTTACGCCAAGACCTTCAAGAAGTGCGATCATTGCAGGAATGTCGGCACCTGTGAGAAGTCTTGCACTTTCATCGTATACGTTGGAGGCTATTATCGGCAGATTGCAGTTTTCCTTTGCGGCGATAACGGCGGCTTTTGTTTCGTATGCATCGTTCATTGTTTCGATGATAATAAGGTCAGCACCGTTCTTTGCACCCTCTCGGACTACAAAGCCAAAGGCTTCAACTGCATCTTCAAAATCAAGATCACCGTAGGGCTTGAGAAGTCTGCCGCACGGTCCGATATCGAGGGCAACGAAACGTCTGCCGTCATCAAAGGAGTCGCGAGCGGCTTTTACGCAGTTTAAAGCACCCTCGATCATTTTTGCGGCAGTTTCTTTGTCGTATTTTAAAGGGTTAACACCGAAGGTGTTGGAGGTTACGATGTTGCTTCCCGCTTTGTAATAGCTCTTGTGGATGGCGATTATCTCCTCGGGGTGAGTGAGATTCCAATGCTCAGAGGCTTCGCCTGGTTTAAGACCGCGAGACTGAAGCATTGTACCCATACCGCCGTCAAAGAAAAGCGGGCCGCTTTTAAGAAGTTCTTTTATATTGAAAGACATTGTGACTGTCCTTTCTGTTATTTAATTCCAATTATGGCAGTAACGGACTTGGTTGGTGACATCATAAGGTTGTTGGAAAGGATAATTCCCAGAGTGATGGGCATATTCAGAAGAATTGACATGGATTGCTGATATTCAAGCGGAAAATCACCGTAGCCGGGGGAAAAACGTCTGCAAAGGGTTTTGCCCTCCTCTTCGGCAATGGCTGCAATGTGTTTGTTCAGCTCATCACAGACCCACTCAACCGCCGCTGAACCTGCGGCATCTATCGCAAGGCTGTCGGCAGGGGAGTAGGTTGCGGTTGCTCTTATGAGTCTGTCCACATTATAACCGACGGTTGCTGCCATGAGAAAGGCCTCGGTACAGCCCTGCATATGTCTGCAAAGATGTCGGCATTCGATAACTTCCTTTACAATGGAGATATGAGTGTCATCAATAATCTCTATGGGAATACGGGTATAGCATCCGCGGCATATTGCGAGCTCCTGAACCTTTTGTATTCCTTTGTCCGCTAAAGCCTCAAGCTCGGGGGTCATTTTTGCACGAACACCCATATAACGCAGAGTTTCCTTTTTGTCGATGACAGGAGCGTCTGCCTGCCATTTTGTGATAGGATAAATCATATAATCTCGGAAAGGTTAGCCTGAATTGCCCTTGCCACCTCAGGCTTGTTCATGGAATAGATATGTACTGCGTTTATGCCGTTTGCAAGAAGGTCAATGACCTGCTCGGTGGCATAAGCGATACCGGCCTGCTTCATTGCTTCAGGATTATCGCCAAAACGGTCGGCAATGCGGATAAAACGTTGTGGAAGGCTGTTGCCGGAAATGGTGCGGATGCGGTTAAGCTGGGCGGCATTTGTAACAGGCATGATACCTGCAACAACAGGGACGTTGATGCCGGCTTCTCTGATGCGATACATGAAATTGTACAGAATGTTGTTATCAAAGAACATCTGGGTGGTCAGAAACTGACAGCCTGCGTCTACCTTTTCCTTAAGATACTTTACGTCGTTCATCCATGTTCCGCTTTCCGGATGACCTTCGGGGTAACAGGCACCGCCGATGCAGAAATCGCCAACCTCCAAAATGTCCTCAATAAGCTGGGAAGCGTACTTGTAGTCCAAGGATTTGGTGGTCATATCCTTGGGCATATCGCCGCGGAGAGCCAGAATGTTTGTAATACCTGCTTCCTTCAGCTTCATAAGCTGTTCCTTTACCTGAGTGCGGGAGGATGAGATACAGGTCAGGTGAGCGATGGTCGGCACGTTAAACTTGTCCTGAATGTTTGCGGCAATGGAGATGGTGTGCTGAGATGTGCCGCCGCCTGCGCCGTAGGTAACGCTCATATAGCTTGGGTGAAGGGAGGCTATCTCTTCCGTTGCTGTTTTAATGCTTTCGTAGGTGTCCCATGTCTTTGGAGGGAAAACCTCAAAGGACAGGCTGGGACGTGGGCCTGTGATTATATCAATAAGCTTCATTAATATTTCAGCTCCTTATTTCAGATATTGATAAGTTTATCACATTAAAGAAGAAGGTTCAAGTTATATTTAATTTTAAAGTGCAGTTTGTACAGAAAAATGTAAAAAACTCCAAAGAATTTTACCTTTTGGTATGTGTTGTAACTTGTAATTTTCAATAGATTAATGTATACTGATATCTGTAATATGTGGTACTATGCGTTTTTTTACGGAGCATGAGTAAATGAAGATTTTTAAGAAAAATCCTGACAGAAAAAAATTCAGAGATTTAAAAGCATGGCAGAAGCTGCTGATCATTTGCGGCATCATCATTCTGGTGCTTTGCCTTGCTGTGACTATACTGATAAACTCTGTTCTCAACAAGATCAACAGGGACGTTGGCATTGAACCTATTGACCCTTCTGAGGAATACTTTGAGACCGACGACAATGAGAATGGGTATGATATCGTTGACCCTGAAAGTATTCAGTGGCCTGAGACTGAGGAAGTTACACCTGACGCGGATATTACAAACATTCTGCTTATCGGTCAGGACAGACGTGAGGGCGAATCACGGGCACGTTCCGATTCAATGATAATTGTAAGCATCAACAAGGAGTCGAAGGTTGTGAGCCTTGTTTCCCTGATGCGTGATACCTATGTTCAAATTCCCGGCTACAACGATAACAGAATTAATGCCGCTTATGCCTTTGGCGGCATGGAGCTTCTTGACGAGACTATTTATCTCAATTTTGGTATTGAGATTGATGCCAATGTTGAAGTGGATTTCAATGCCTTTACCTCCATTATTGATACGGTGGGCGGTGTTGATATAAACATCTCGGCAGCAGAGGCGAACAGGCTTCGTGGCTTCTGTTCGAGAAACGGATATCCCGCTCCCAAGGAAGGGATCATGCACATGGACGGTGAGCTTGCCCTGAGATACGCGAGAATAAGAGATCTTGCAGGTTCTGATTTTGCCAGAACGGAAAGACAGAGAAAGGTCGTAGCCTCCATTATCAACAAGGCGAGATCCTCTGATCTTGAGACTATTCTGGGAATAGCAAACGAGCTTCTCACGAAGGTAACAACAGACCTGACAAATACCGAGATGGTGGGCTATGCCGTGGAGTTTTTCCCGATGCTTTCAGACTGCAGCATTGATATGTACCGCGTTCCCCAAAACGGGGATTACTATGACGCAAGCATCAGAGGCATGAGCGTTCTGGTCCCGGACATTACGGCCTGCAGAGAATATTTGTACGATATCATTTACGGATAGAATGGATGATGTTAAATGAAAAAATCAACAGCAAAATTTGATATAGTAAGATTGTCCAGAGTTATAACCGTAATGCTGATGGATGCGGTGCTGATCAATCTTGCCAGCTTTATGGGGCTGTTTATACGCTTTGAATTTATATGGCATGATGTGGTGGAGTCCGGCTTCCTTGAAAGTCTGCTGGCCTACTGGCCGATAAACACACTTACCGCGATCGTTGTGTTCTGGGTGTGCCATCTGTATAACAGCCTTTGGGAGCACGCGGGCTTTAAGGAGCTTCTGTGGATAGTTCTCGCTGCGGTGATTTCCTCTTTACTGCAGCTTGTGGGTATGTTCATGCTGAAGCTGCCGATACCAAGAAGCCATATGCTGTACAATATCCTGTTTACCGTTGTTCTGGTTGGCGGTGAACGCATCTTTTACAGATTTCTTCGCAGACTGCGTAACAAGTCCAAGGGTGCGGTTATCAATGTTATGGTTATCGGCGCAGGCCGTGCAGGTGAACTCACCATCCGTGACCTGAGACTTCGCAGACAGAATAAGTACAGGGTCGTATGCGTAATTGATGAGAACAAGCGTCTTTGGGGCGAGCTTTTTATGGGCGTTAAGGTTGTGGGCGGTGACGACATGATCGAAAAAGCCGCAAGACAGTATAAGGTGCATGAGATTGTACTGGCCATTTCCTCCATGTCCAGCAGAAAGCGTCTGAGAATTCTGCATGAATGTCAGAAAACCAACTGCGATATTAAGGTTATGGCGGTTACATATCAGGATGCGGACTCCGAAAGCCAGAATTTCAGACTCAGAGATATCAATATTGAGGACCTTCTCGGTCGTGATGTTATGAACGCTGACATGAGCGAGATCGCATCATATATCAAGGACAAGACAGTTCTTGTAACGGGTGGCGGCGGCAGCATCGGCAGTGAGCTTTGCCGTCAGGTTGCTGCTCATAATCCAAAACAGCTTATCATCTTCGATATTTATGAGAACAATGCCTATGATATTCAGCAGGAGCTTATCAGAAGATATCCTAAGATGAAAATGGAGGTTCTTATCGGCTCCGTAAGAGACAGAGAACGCATTGAACACGTTATGGATAAGTTCAGACCTGACCTTGTTTGCCATGCGGCGGCTCACAAGCACGTTCCTCTTATGGAGGACTCTCCCGCTGAGGCAATCAAAAACAACGTATTCGGCACTCTGAATACTGCCCAGGCGGCTTCAAAATTTGGTGTTAAGAGATTTATTCTTATCTCCACGGATAAGGCGGTCAACCCCACAAATATCATGGGTGCTTCAAAGCGTATCTGCGAAATGATAATTCAGGTGATGAACAAGACCTCTGAGACCGATTATGTTGCGGTACGTTTTGGCAATGTATTGGGCAGCAACGGCAGCGTTGTGCATCTCTTCAAAAAGCAGATAATGGAGGGCGGCCCTGTTACGGTTACCGATAAACACATTATACGCTACTTTATGACCATCCCTGAGGCAGTTTCTCTTGTACTTCAGGCGGGTGCGTTTGCAAAGGGCGGCGAGATATTCGTTCTTGATATGGGTGAGCCGGTGAAGATAGATGACCTGGCACGCAATCTCATAAGGCTCTCCGGTTTTGAGCCTGATGTTGAAATTCCGATTATCTACACAGGTCTCCGTCCCGGTGAGAAGCTCTTTGAGGAGCTGCTTCTTCAGGAGGAAAAGGTCTCCAAGACAAAGAACAATATGATCTATATCGGACGGGAGATGGAGGTTGACGCGGATATTCTTGAAAAGCACCTTAACAGGCTCAGTAAGGTCGAGGACATGACTATTCAGGAGATCAAGGAGCTTATCAGCGAGGTCGTGCCTACATACCGTTCACCGGAAAGTCAGTTTGACGAAGCTTATATGGCAAAAAAGGAGACGGCCACAGTCTGATCAGAGGATTGCTCGGAATGAGTTGAAACAGCACCTCTCGATGTGCTATAATGTAATGCTTTTTGATTTAATCATCGTTTACCTTTGAGATACATATTTGGGTGAAAAGGAGGGAACAGGATGATCGATATTCATTGCCACATCTTACCCGGTGTGGATGACGGTGCGGACACCATAGATGATGCCGTTAGAATGGCACGAATGGCAAGTGCAGGCGGTGTAAGAGCGATCATAGCAACTCCTCATTCCTGTGTTCCTGCCTTTCCGCCGAATATAAAATCCGTGAGTCTGCTGGATCGTTTTCGCGAATTCAGCAATGCAGTCAGGGCGGCGGGGATACCGCTTAAGGTTTATTCCGGTGCTGAAATTCTCTGTACAAGAGATATGCCGAAATTTTTGGAGCAGGGAAGGCTTCTTACATTGGCAAGCTCCAAGTATTTTTTGATGGAATTCTATTTCAATTCCGATCCGAATTATATAAATTCCATGCTTAAATTAGTGAGTGCAAATGGACTTATTCCGGTTATTGCCCATCCTGAGAGATACCATGCGGTTCAGGCTTTTCCTCATCTTGTGGAGGAATGGAATGAAAGAGGCTATGTTATCCAGATAAACAAGGGCAGTATCACAGGACAGCTTGGTTACAGCGAGCAGAATACAGCAAGGTGGATACTTTCAAACGGTCTTGCCCATGTGGTGGCCAGCGATGCCCACGGAATAAATAAGCGAACACCAAGGCTGGACGGCGTTTACCGTCATCTTGAGGAGAAGCTTATAGGTGGTTATGCAGAATTGCTTCTAAAGGAAAACCCGGGACGCATCATCTGCGATATGCCTGTAATTTCCATCAGAAATAAGACAGATTTTGAGGATCATGAGGATTATTAAATGAGAAAACTGCGAATTTTTACAGTAATAGTGTTCCTTTTGGCTGTTGTCGGCTATGGGGTATACTCATTCAATGAGCGTGTAATCAAGGATAACGATGCCCCTGTTATCAGCAGTGAGGCAGATATTGTTGAATACAGCGTCAATGGTGATGAGGCTGCACTTATGGAGGGTCTCACAGCCTATGACAGGCACGATGGGGACATCACCGACAGGATCATGGTTGAGAGCATCTCTCAGCTTGTGAACAAGAACATTGCAAAGATAACCTACGTCGTATTTGACTCCTCCAACAATGTGGGAAGGTATACCAGAAGCATCAGATATACCGACTATGAGCTGCCGAAGTTTTCCTTAAACGGTCCGCTGATTTTTGCAAAGGGTGCGGATATTTCGATATTCGACAAGCTCAGTGCATACGACGTTGTGGACGGTGATATTTCCGACAGCATCAGAGTAACCAGCCAGAATGTGGACAACCTCATAGACGGAGAATATACCATCACCGTTCAGGTAACAAACAGCATGGGCGATACTTCTGCCATTCCGCTGACGGTTACCATCAATAGTGAAAGCGTCAGAAAACAGCTTATTGAGCTTAATGAGTATCTTGTTTATATCGAAAAAGACTCAAGCTTCAATCCCTGGAACTATGTTAAGAGAGTTACCACATCAAATGGTTCTGTTAAGGGAATAACAGTTGCGGAAATGGACTCCAATGTGGATACCTCTGAGGAGGGTGTTTACGAAGTCCGCTATTCCTATTCAAATTATACAGCTATCCTTACAGTAGTTGTCCAGTAACCACAGAACGGAGATATTATGAAAGATAAAAACGTATTGGACTTTAGTGCCGTTGAACCGTACTGTGTCCTGAAAGCAATAGCACACAATTTGTGGATGGTGATTTTTGCAGGTGTGATAGGACTCCTTGCGGCAACGATGATTTTAAACGTCACCGTAACACCTCAGTATTCAAGCAGTATGACCCTTGTGGTCTCTGCCCGCTCAGGTGCATCCACCTATTATTCCGATACAACTGCTGCAGGTCAGACAGCGGCAACCTTTTCCGAGCTTCTTCAGAGTTCGTTGATGAAGAATATTGTTGCCAAAGAAATGGGTGTAAGCAGTATTTCCGGCAGTATCTCAGCATCCCAGGTGGGTGATACCAACCTTATTACCGTAACAGCAACTGCAGATAACCCAAAGGAAGCATTCCTTATCGTCAAGGCTGTTGAAAATAATTACGCAGAGGTTTCCGACTATATTTCAAGAACTGCTGTGCTTCGTGTTCTTGACAGCCCAAGCGTATCCACATCAGCATATAACAACTCGGACATTAAACGTAATGCGAAGATCAGCGGGCTTGTTTGTGCCGGACTTATGCTGGTAGCTATCCTGTGGATATTCATCAGCAGAGATACGGTTCAGAACCGTGAAGGTGCGAAGCGTAAGTTAGATGCAAGAATTCTGACGGTCATACCCCATGAATACGACAGAGGTAAAAAGCTCGTTAAAGGATTTGACAGAAGAAAAAGAAGGTCTGAAAATCTCCTTATCAATGCACCCACAAGAAGCTATGGCTTCTGCGAGTCCATGCGTATGATAAGCGCAAGACTTGAGCATGAAAAGGAAAAGGGGAGCTCCGTGTTCATGTTCACAAGTATCACAGAGTCCGAAGGCAAGTCTACAGTTTCCGCAAATACCGCAATCAGCCTTTGCAACAAGGGCTATAAGGTACTGCTCATCGACGTTGATACCCGCAAGCCTGCTCAGAAGAAGCTGCTCCTTAAGGATACCGACCTTTTTGAGGATTTCGGTGCAATGTTTGAGAATGAAAGCTTCACTCCTGAGGAGATAGTAAATAAGGCATACCGCATCAAGCTATACGGACTTGATATTCTGGCAAATGCAAAGCCTTACCTCTCTGTTCTCGATAAGCTTTCCTCCGACAGAATGGCTGAAATAATCAAGCTTGCGAAGAAAAAGTACGATTACGTAATCGTCGATACTCCGCCGATGGGTTACTTTGCAGACAGTGAAGTGATGTCTGAGTATGTTGATGCTGCGGTACTGGTAGTAAGACAGGATATCGTGCCTGCCGATGACATCAATGAAGGCATCGACTCTCTCAAGCTTGGCGGTGCAGATATGCTGGGCGTTATTCTCAACGATGTCAGATATCTGTTCCAAAGCAACTCCGTATACGGCTACGGTTACGGCTATGGCAGGAGCAAAAAGGGTTATGGATACGGCTACGGATATAGTAATTCTCAGAAGAATTAATGAGGGACAAAATGGACAATAACAGTAGTGTTAATAAAATTGATATGTCAAAGCTGCTCTCCAACGTTTTTATGGGTCTGAAAAGGTTTCTGCTGACAGTAATATGCTTTGCGGTTATTTTGGGCGGCGTGATGGGTATCAGAGCATGGCGAAGCTATGTGCCGATGTACAGGTCTGAGGCTATATTCTCCGTAAGCTCAGGCAATCTCAGCAGCACAGATGTTTTCGGTTACAGCTATTATTATGATAATACAGCGGCATCACAGGTTGCAGCACTTTTTCCGTACATTCTGAATTCAGATTCCATGAATGAACGTTTGAAGATCGCTCTTGACGCGGACTATATAAACGGCTCTATCTCCGCTTCATCCATTGCAGATACAAACCTGTTTGTACTTACCGTAACAAGCTCTTCTCCTGAAGAAGCTTACAGAATTCTTGAAGCTGTAATTGAGGTCTATCCTCAGATGAGCTATCTTATGAGCGGCAATGTCCAGCTTAAGATAACTCAGGAGCCGACTATGAGTACAGAACCCTACAACAGCAGAAACTGGATCGGAAGCGCCGGAAAAGGTGCTGTGGTCGGTTTGATTTTGGGTCTTGCATTGATTGTTGCATGGGCATATATGCAGAAAACGGTTTATAACTCAGATGAGATAAAGCAGTTCCTTAATGTGCCTTATCTGGGCAGTGTGCCTGTGATGAAGTCAAGACGCAGAGAAACTGAAAAGAAGCCATTGACCGTTGAAAACGCCAGTGAGTCTTCACAATTCAGCGAAGCATTCCGCACCATCCGCATGAAGCTTGTAAGGCTTCTTGCGAAGGATAAGTCGAAGGTGGTCATGTTTACCAGTACCCTTCAGGATGAGGGCAAAACAACTATCGCCGTGAATACGGCTATAACCCTTGCTAAGGATGGCTGTAATGTTGTTTTGGTGGACGGTGACCTGAGAAATGCCAGCATCAAGAAGCTTTTGGGTATTGACAAGGAAACCAAGGGTCTTGGCGATTATTTGACACAGGACAAGATAAGCAACATCAATTTCGTCCATAATAAGGAGACTAACCTCTATATCCTTGCAGGCGACCCAAGAGGCTATGATATGAACAAGGTGTTCAACCGTTCCCGTCTTGATACCTTATTCAGAAACCTGGCTGATAATTTCGACTATGTTATTGTGGATGCACCTCCTTGTGCCATCACAGCAGATGCCGTTAAGCTCTGCCGATATGCGGATAAGGTCGTATACGTTGTCAGAGAGAACTACGCAAATCAGGCTCAGATTTATACAAGCGTTCAGAGCCTTTATGACAACGGTGCTGATGTTTGCGGCCTGGTAATGAACTATAAGTCAGGCAAAACCGGCATTGACAAGTACAATTATGGCTATAAATACGGCAATGGCTACGGCTATGGCTATGGTTACGGCAAAAAGTCCGGGTACGACAGAAAAAGCAAGAGCAGATACGGCATCTCCTCTGAAAAGAAAAAAGAGAAATAATACTAATGCAGGAGTCTCATGAAAAAGATCATTGAAAAATTGAAAAACGGTCTTTTGCGTGAGGTGCTTAAAGATGCGAAATGGATATACTCTCACGCAAGAGGGTATAAGGGCATGATATGCCTGTACATTTTCCTCGGAATTCTGGCAAGCTGTGCCGGACTGGCATCTGGACTCATTTCCAGAAGGCTTATCAATATGGTAACAGGCTACGATACTACAGGTATAGTTGACGCTGCCATTTTATATGTCTGCTTTGGACTTGTGCGTATTGGTTTCAATGCCGTTAATAAGCGTATCGGCACAAAAATGAGTCTCAGGATCAACAATGAAATCCGTGAGGATGTGTTCTCCAAGTTTCTGGATATGGAGTGGGAGTCCTCTCTTGATTACCATTCCGGCGACCTTCTGAGCCGAATAAATGCCGACGTTTCCACAGTTGCAGACAGCGTTTTGGGTCTCATCCCGGGACTTATTACATATCTGTTCCAGCTTGCGGCATCCTTCTTCGTAATTCTTTATTACGACCATATAATGGCACTTCTTGCTGTGGTTATTGCTCCTATTTCGATTTTAGTATCCAATATCTTCCTGAGGAAGATGCGTGAATACGGCAGAAAGACAAGGGAAGCAAGCTCAAATCTTATTTCCTTTTATGGGGAATCCCTGCAAAATCTCCAGGCTGTAAAGGCCTTTTCCCTGGGTGACTCCTTCTGCGACAGGCTTAAGGCACTCCAGCAGATTTATATGGACATAAGCCTGGATTACAACAGGTTTTCCCTTATAAGCGGCAGTCTCATGTCCCTTATTGGCTTTGTGGTTTCCTGCGTGTGCCTTGGCTGGGGTGTGTTCAGAATGTGGACAGGGTATATCGACTTTGGAACAATGGTATTGTTCCTCCAGCTTGCGGGTATGGTATCTTCTGCATTTTCGTCTGTTGTTGGTCTTGTACCCACTGCCGTTTCAGCGACGGTTTCCGCAGGCAGAATAAGAACGATACTTGATCTCCCTTCTGAGAGCAATGATGGCGAAAAGGAAGCAGAGGCTTTATATAAGGACAGCGTTGCTCACGGAATTTCACTTGAGCTTAACAAGGTGGATTTTGCCTACGCCAGCGATGGATGCAAGGTTTTTGAGGGCTTTGATCTGAACGCGGAAGCGGGAGAGATCATCGGTATAGTCAGCCCATCGGGAGGCGGTAAGACGACTCTCATAAGGATGCTGCTGGGTCTTATCCATCCCCAGAGCGGTGAAGTTAAGCTGATTTGCAGAGAAACCGGCAGGGAAATGGATATTTCATCCCGGACGAGAAGAATGTTCTCATACGTTGCTCAGGAGAAATGTATTTTCTCCGGTACGGTTGCGGAAACTCTCAGAATTAGTGATCCAAATGCCACCGATGAGGAGCTTATGGATGCCCTCTGCATGGCAGAAGCCATCCGTTTTGTATCACGACTGAAGCATGGGATGAATACAAAGTTAGGTGAGCGTGGAGGCGGCTTGTCCGAAGGGCAGATACAGCGTCTTGCTATCGCCAGGGCAATACTCAGCAAAGCTCCTGTAATGCTCCTTGATGAAGCAACATCAGCTTTAGACGTTGCAACTGAACGCAAGGTGCTTCGCAATCTCCTTAAGGGTGAAACAAAGCGAACTATCATCGTCACCACCCACCGTCCAACGGTACTTTCCATGTGCGACAGGGTTTACAGGATAGACAATATGAAATCTCAGCTTCTTGATGAAGAGGAGATAAAACGTATTGCTGCTGATTTTTAATTAAATTATTAGCTTTTATCAATAAACACGTCCGTTAGAACTGACGTGTTTATTTTTGTGACTGCTTTTATTTACATTTTAAGCATTAAGTATTATAATGAAACAGATATTAAAAATGAGGGTGTTACATAATGTACAGACGATATATAAAGCGTTTTCTGGCGATAATACTGTCAGCTTTGGGAATTGTTTTCCTCAGCTGGCTGCTGCTTATTTTATGTATTGCAATTAAGCTTGATTCTCCCGGGCCTATCCTTTTTAAACAGAAGCGAGTTGGGATAAATAAAACACATTTTAATATTCTCAAATTCCGCACCATGCGTATAGATACTCCAAAGGATATGCCGACCCATCTGCTTGAAAATCCGGACCAGTATATTACCCGTGTGGGTAAATTCCTGCGTAAAACAAGCCTTGACGAGCTGCCTCAGCTTTTTAATATTCTGGCAGGTCACATGGCTGTTATTGGCCCAAGACCCGCTCTGTGGAATCAGTTTGATCTTATTGAAGAACGTGATAAGTACGGTGCGAGTGATGTTCGCCCGGGTCTTACAGGATGGGCTCAGCTCAATGGCAGAGATGAGCTTGAGATACCAGTTAAGGCAAAGCTGGACGGAGAATACGTTGAAAAACTCAGCTTTGGATTTGATATAAAATGTTTCTTTGGAACAATTATAAGTGTCCTCAAATCGGATGGTGTTGTTGAAGGCGGTACTGGTGAAATGAAGAGACAAGAAAAAGCGAAAGGTCAAGGAACACAAGAGGTTGTGAAATGAAGAAAATATTGATCACCGGTGCAAATAGCTATATTGGAACTTCATTTGAAAAATATATAAAAGCGAATTATCTTAACGATTATGTTGTCGATACCATAGATATGATCGACGGTACATGGCGGGAAAAGGATTTCTCGGGATATGACAGCGTGTTTCATGTTGCAGGAATTGCACATTCGGATAATGGCAAAATCAGTGAAGAAAAGGCTAAGTTGTACTATGCAGTCAATACCGATTTGACCATTGAAACAGCTAAGAAAGCCAAAACGGACGGTGTGAAGCAGTTTATTTTCATGAGTAGTGCCATCGTTTATGGAGAAAGTGCGCCGATAGGCAAAACGAAAGTGATTACGAGAGATACACCTGTCAGCCCTGCAAATTGTTATGGCGACAGTAAAGTTCAGGCGGAAAACGGCATACTTCCTTTGAATAACGAAACCTTCAAGGTTGTTGTTCTTCGCCCACCGATGATCTACGGTAAAGGTAGTAAAGGTAACTATCCGGTGCTTTCAAAAATGGCAAAAAAATTACCTATATTCCCTTACGTCAAAAACGAACGCTCGATGCTCTATATTGAGAATCTTTGTGAGTTTGTACGTCTCATGGTAGAAAACAAGGAAAGCGGCACATTTTGCCCTCAGAATTCCGAGTATAGCAACACAAGTAAGCTTGTTAAGATGATTGCGGCTGCAAATTGTAAGAAAGTACGCTTGGTGAAGGGATGCACCTTGCTGTTGAAACTTATGAGCCATATGACAGGTATGGTTAATAAGGCTTTTGGTAATATGTGTTATGATAAAGGTATGAGCAAATATAAGACAGAATATGGAAAAATCTCGTTAGAAGAGAGTATCAAGAGAACGGAGAAATGAGATGAAGAAAGTATTAGTAATTACTTCTGTGGCATCAATGGTTGACCAATTTCTCCTTCCTAGTGTGCGATTACTACAGGATATGGAATATGAAGTACATGTGGCATGTAATTTTGAAAAAGGAAATACATGCAGTAATGAGCGAATTGTGGAACTTAAGAAGAAACTGGATGAATGGAATATAACATACTGTCAAATTGATTTTGCAAGAGATGTTATCAAGGTGTCAGATAATCTTCTTGCGTATAAACAAGTTAAAAAAATTATCGCCGAAAATAAATATGAATTGATACATTGTCATTCCCCTATTGGCGGATTAATAACACGGATTGCTTGCCGAAAAGTTCGTAAGAATGGAGTAAGAGTATTCTATACTGCTCACGGATTTCATTTTTACAAGGGCGCTCCGCTTAAAAATTGGCTTCTTTATTATCCTGCGGAGTTGATATGCTCTCGATATACAGATGTGCTGATTACCATTAATCGGGAAGATTATGCTCTGGCGAAAAAGAAGATGATGGCAAAGCGTGTCGAATATGTTCCCGGGGTTGGAATTGATTTGGAGAAATTCGGCAAGATTACGGTGGATAAAGCTGCAAAACGAAAGGAACTTGGCGTTCCGGAAGATGCAGTTTTGCTGTTGTCTGTCGGTGAATTGAATGAAAATAAGAACCACGAAACAGTGATCCGTGCAATTGCTAATTTGAATGTGTATTACATAATTGCAGGAAAAGGAGAATTACAAGAACATCTTCAAAGCGTAATAGATAATCTGAAGATTAGCGATAAAGTCAAACTCATTGGTTTCCGCAAAGATGTTGGTGAATTGTATGAAGCTGCGGATGCTTTCGTATTTCCGTCATTCCGTGAGGGATTATCAGTTGCACTTATGGAAGCAATAGCGTGTAAAGTTCCGGTTATATGTTCTGGGATTAGGGGTAATGTTGACTTGGTTGAGAATATAGATCATCTGTTTAACCCATTTGATACTGATAATCTGACTACATTATTGAGTAATTTTTTAAAAAATAAAAGCAAAGCAGACATAAAGAATAGTATGAGATCAGAAATAGAAAATAACTTTAAAAAATTAGAAAACTATTCTATTCAAGAAGTTGAATCAAAAATGCGTCAGATCTACGAGATATGATGCTAAGACTTAGCGATTGATGTATTGTAAATTGATAGTGCAGGTTAAAGGATTCTACGAGATGAACAAAGAGCAGGGCATTGCCCTGCTCTTTGTGCTCTTTGTGTTTTGTTCCAAAATAAACCTACAGCGCCAACTCGCATAACTGGGAATGAACTGCGGATAATAATGGAGCAAACAGGTGTTCGTGTCAGAAATGGATAGAAAATATCTGAAAAGCTCCGAAAATGGCATGAAAGCACAAAAACTATGACTTAAAGAGGATCAAAATATGAAAGCAACTGGAATCGTGCGCAGAATAGATGAATGAGGTATAATAACACCAAGAGCTATAAAGCCGCATAAACACTGGGTTTTTCGCTGATCATGTCCAAACAATTATCGAGAAAACAGGCGGTTTTAAGCCTTAGTTTCTAAGGAA
>SVLU01000047.1 GCA_015067795.1 Oscillospiraceae bacterium | reverse complement strand
TTTTCATATACTATAGGTGCAAGGAGAAATCCGTTGCATACTTGTGATACCGGATTAACGTCTAAGCGGCATGTAATGTCGCCGGCCACAAGGACCGCCTATAGGGCGGTTTTTTTATTTATAGGAGTTTTATATGGATCTTTACATTTATTCAGATGAATCAGGTGTTTTTGACCATTTACATAACGATACCTATGTTTATGGCGGACTGATTTTCGTCAGCAGAGACGAACGTGATAACTACAACCGAAAATATATCGGTGCAGAAAGAAACATTGCCAAGGCATACGAGCATGGCATGGAGCTCAAGGCGTGTGCTATAAAAAACAAGCATAAAATGAAACTTTTTAACGCTACCAAGGATTGTATCCGATTTGGGGCCATCGTGGACGAGCATGCAGTAGAAAAGAATATCTACAACCACAAGCTCAGCAAGCAGAGATATTTGGATTATGTCTACAAAATTGCATTGAAGAACGCTTTTATCGGCATGAAAAATGATTCTTTGATACGGTTTGAGGATATTCGTACATTAAACATCTTCGTAGATGAGCACACTACCGCTACCGATGGACGTTATGAGCTGCGGCAGTCTTTGATTCAGGAGTTTAAACTCGGAACTCACAATCAGAATTACAGCACTTTCTTTCCTCCTATCTTTACTAATTTAAAAGATGTGAAGTTATATTATTGCAATTCTTCAAAGAACGCTTTAGTTCGAGCATCAGATATAATTGCCAACAGGCTTTTTTATCTGGAAGCTCATAACATTCCTATCGATGAGCAGCGTTATCTTTACATACGCAGATTTCCATAGTTGAATATTATTATCAGGGGGTGGCAATATGACACGATACGAAGAATTGCTCTCTGAGTATGAGGAAGTTCTGGACATCCAGGAGCGTCCCATGGTCTGTGAAGGTCTGTACGGGGACGAGACAGTATGGATTAACCAAAAGCTTTCAGAAAGCCGGAAGGTTTGCATTTTAGCTGAGGAGATTGGGCATTACAAAACCAGTTCGGGGAATATTTTGGACCTCAGAGATATGAACAACGCTAAGCAAGAACACAAAGCCCGCAAATGGGCATATAGCAAACTCATTCCGTTTGAACGTATCCTGGATGCGGCTGGTGCTGGCTGCCGGAGAGTGTATGAGTTTGCTGAGTATTTAGATCTGGACGAGGCATTTGTGGCAGAATGCCTGAGATGTTACGGATTATTATAATAAAAAACGCCCTCTGTTGGCGCAGAGAGCGATTTTATGAGGTGCTGCACGTGATACAAACACCCTCTTCAACACAACTATTGTACCACGTGCAACCCGAAATTTCAAATGTTTCGGGCATTTTTATGCCCTTTTTCAAGTAAAATATTTCGAAAGGACGGATGCAATGAAGCTCGCAGCAGTTTATATCCGTGTTTCTACGGATGATCAGGCCGAATACAGCCCTGATTCTCAGCTCCGGGAACTTAAGGCCTGGGCAGCCGGACACGGCTACATAATTTCTCCTGAATATATTTTCACCGACGTCGGCGCCAGCGGTAGGAAGGCCAAGAAGCGTTCAGAATTCATGCGCATGATTACAGCAGCTAAATCCAAGCCGAAGCCATTTGATGCTATTTTGGTGTGGAAATTTTCGCGGTTCGCCAGGAACCAGGAAGAAAGTATAGTATATAAGTCTCTCCTGCGCAAGGAGTGTGGTATTGATGTTATTTCAATCACGGAGGAAACTCAGGACAATATTTTCGGTTCACTCATTGAACGTATCATCGAATGGATGGATGAGTTCTACTCAATCAGACTTGGTGAAGAAGTGACCACCAAAATGACCCTGGCTGCAGAGCGCGGCGTTGTTCAAACCGTTGCTCCTTTCGGGTACAGCAAAAAGCCGGATGAGCCTATGGTTATTGTTCCGGATGAGGCGCAATGGGTTAAATATATCTTTGACCGATTCGCCAGCGGCGGCACTATGCTCCGCATCGCCAAGGATCTAAACGACAATGGTGTCCGCACGCACCGGGGAAATCTGTTTGAAAACAGAACTATAGAATATATTCTGAATAATCCTACGTACAAGGGCTATGTACGCTGGACGCCTTCTGGCAATACCGTGGGTAAGCGAATATATGATAGTCCTGATACGATTACCTCTAAAGGTGATTTTGAACCGATAATATCCGAAGAACTTTTCGAAGCAGCACAGATCCGCTACCAAGAGCAACGACGCCGCAATAAGCGCGGTGCGAAGCCAGAAGAACAGAGAAAACACTGGCTGTCCGGTCTTCTTTATTGCAGTAACTGCGGAGCTGCTCTAACCTATGCTGCAGCACATAACGGTTTCCAATGCTATAAATACAGCAAGGGCACTTGCAAGGTATCTCACTATGTGAGCGCTCGTAAACTGGAAGCGGCGGTTCTGTCTGCTGTTGAACAGGTCACTGTCACAGAATCATTTGTCAAAGACATTACTCGCATGCAGCCTGTCAATAATGTTATTGATTACAGCCCGCAGCTTTCGCGCCTTGAAACCATGCTGGAACGTGCCAAACGTGCCTACACAGAAGGAATTGATACCCTTGAGGAATATTCGGCCAATAAGAAGCGAATCGTCGCTGAAATCGAAGAAATAAAGCTTAAAGAAACCGAGCAGCAGGTTGCGGTCGACCTGGCACCGGTTGAAGAAGTACGGCAGACCTTTGATGGAGTAGTGGCCCTCCTGAAAAGCGATTGCTCCAAAGAAGAAAAACACCGGGCAATTGCCGGCATCGTCGAAAAGATTATATACAAAAAAGCCGATGATTCCATCGACATATTTTTTTATCTGTAAATCATACGCACAAGCAGTACGGAGGTCCCCACGGAGAACTCGGCGCATCGCTGCGCTATCTTTCCCAGCGGGCATCCATGCCTTACCGGGATGTTGCCGGAATACTGACTGATATAGGCACTGAAGAACTGGGCCACCTTGAAATGGTAATGTCCATCGTTCACCAGCTTACCCGCGGCATGACTCCTGAAGAAATCAAAGCCGCCGGCATTGAAGACTATTTTGTGGACCATACTGCAGGTGTATACCCTCAGTTTGCTTCCGGCAATCCGTGGAGCGCTGAAACAATTTCTGTCACCGGAGATCCGCTCTCTGATCTGGCTGAGGACCTTGGTGCCGAACAAAAGGCCCGCCTGACCTACGACAATATTCTCCGCCTTGTTGATGACCCTGATGTAATCGATCCGATACGCTTCCTCAGAGAGCGTGAAGTCGTTCATTTCCAGCGCTTCGGAGAGGCTATGAGACTTGTTC
>SVLU01000046.1 GCA_015067795.1 Oscillospiraceae bacterium | reverse complement strand
TTATAATAAACCTTCTTGCCGCCCAGTTCGGAATGAGATTTCAGAAAAGAACCCGCTGTTCCTGAAGAACTGCGATACATGGACCAAGACAAATAAGTAAGATCCTGTTTTTCTTTTACCAGCTGTGCGTTCATAGTGTTTCACCTCCGCCTTAATTTTATTCCATTACTTGTCATACGTCAAGTGGTATTTTGTGTTCACTTGACGTATGACAATAGCACTCCGGCTGAAAACACATTCTACGGCTGAAATATCAATTCTCTTTTGACATTTCAGCCGAATCTATCGATATTTTGCTCGAAATATAGACTTTTCGCCCGACTTTAAACAAAATAGCACTCCGGCAGTTTCTCACCACCACCGACCAGCATAGCTGCAACTGTTTTCCGGGAAAGTATCCGATTGCCATTACGCTGTTCATCAACGTCTGGCATAGAGGAAAAGAGAAAAATAGCTGGAAGCTATATAATGTCCGTAATTTTCGCTATCTTTTCTTACGGCAAGTGCAATATCATTCATCTTATTATGAACAGCCTCCTGACAGGCTGTTAACTCCTCTTCCTTCTCAAGATCATATACCTTGTTTTCCTGATTCAGGCGCTCAAAATAGTTCTGAAGCACCTTTAGCCGTTCAACCGCCTTTACAACTTCATTATCACGAAGATAGCCACGCAGATTCTCTGCAAAAGTCCGGCCATCCAGATTCATAACACTGTCATAAACCGTTTTCGGCACGCAGGGAAACGCGTTCTCAATCACCGGAACGAAATATAATACATCACTAATGTCTACTCCGAAAAACCTTTCCTTTTGCGCATTCAAGAAAGCAAAATGGTCCTCCATAGTTTCCAGAGCAGGAAATTCCGACCCAAAGGCCAAATCATTATCTATTCCTGTCAGCTTAATTGAGTTATCCTCCTGCCGCTCTACAAATACATTATTCAAATGGCGGTCCGTAGCTCCGCAAATAATATCAATAGCCTGAAGCCAAAACATATTGGTCATAGTTACGGGATTACCCAGATCAAAGCTGCCGGTCTCATCATCATATGATCCCAACTCTCTTCCACTCTTAGACGGCAATTGAAATTTACCCATCAAATCTGCTGCCGGTCTTCCGTGTGCCTCAGCCATTTTTGTCCCGAGGGTTAATTCCGTAACAGCGGTGCCCATACCCAGAACATTCCTGGTATTTTCGAATTTAAACATAGCCTGACTTGATTCGGCAATCACATTCGCTCCCAGCATTTTATCAACCAGACTGACAGCAACATCACGTCTTGTTTTATGTGAATCAACTAATTGTCCGTCCATTGTACTGAAGCTTGCTATATTACCTTTTACTTCATTCAGATGAAGCATATCGACACTCAAGCTGTGCAACCTGTCCCAGGTACTGTCATAATCGCTCCCTTTTCGGTATACAAACGCTTCTTCTCCGTCTCTTTGCTCGCCGGGAAGACGCCTCCTCACATATACCTCGCTGAGCGCATCGCCCTTTTTGCTGTAATCCCGCGCTTCAAGTGTTACTTCCTCCAAACGGGTATTGCGTAATGCCTCTGACAAAACAACTCCGGTACAGGCCGCATTAAAACCGGCATCCGAAAAATCATTATTCCTCAGTCTCTGCGCCAGCAATGCCACACGCTCATAATGATACTGCTTACTATGTTCATCCAAAATTGTATCTTTCAGCACATTACAGCGATCCTTTTTCTTTTTGGTAGCGTCTGTGTCTGCGCCCATTTTGATTCTCTTGGTGTTTATCTCAAGATAACGCATGGTAAGAGCAGCGATACGGTCATTATATGCATGCAAACGATTGATTAATAAGAAAATATCCTTCTTATACGCTGCTTTCTCGGCAGGAGTTCTGCACGGAGGTACCTGTGCGCTTCGAATAAAGTTTTCGTATGCCTCACAGGTCTGCACGATAGCAACAAACTCGGAATCATTCCTATATCCGTCACCGGCATTATTTCCTTCGCTGCGTACCGCATCACGAAGCTTTGTGTCCAGCCTGGGCAGGAACAGATTTTCATCAACAGACTGCTTCTTTATATACTGCCTGCCGGAGTGAACACCTTCATATTGCGCTCCGAGACCATCCCTATCCATCTGCTCCTTCAGAGTCTCTGTATGCTCTTCTGCCTTTACGCTGTATAATAAATCATTATGTAAATTGGCCACCATACCCGCGTAGGTCTGGGCGCGCATGGCAGCAAAACCCAAAGCACCGGACAAAAGTCTAAAATTCTTGTTTTTCGACGTTGCTGCTTTCTCTGCTATTTTCGCACACAGGTTAACAAAACTACGATGATAATCCATCAGCAAATCGGATTTTACAATGCTCTGGTCGGTAATTTCAGCCTTAAGTATTGCATGATACGAATTACATACATAGCGCAAAGACTTAACATCTTCATCCTTTCCCGACAATAATTTATTTACAAACTTCTTATCCACTCCGGTCTTTTCCTGAAGGAAAGCTTTTAACGCTTTCATATCCGGCATTCCGTAGCGGAATACATTATTTCTAAAATCTGCCTGTTGCTGCACCTCCTGTGGCTGCTCCTCCACGGTTTCGCCAAGCTCTGTTTCGGACTGCTCCTCACTTTTACTCATTCCCGCCTTTTGCAGGGCATCCTCAAACTCCTTTTCATATCTTTTCCGATGCTCCGGCAACGGTGCCTCAAGTGCCGTTCTTATATTTTCCTTCCCGATATATTCCCCGTTAAGCTTAATCCCTTTTGCCGCCAGACGGTTACTCAGCAGATTACGGAACGCAGGTACTATTAAGAGCTTCACTCTCATTTCTTCACGGTCCGCCTCCTTCATGCTTTGAACAGCCTGTTCGTATGAAGGATTCTTCATGATTTCGTACATGGCTTCCATCTTATTAAGTGCCTGTATCAGCTCAACGGAATTCTTCTCAAGATACTCCTCGGTAAACATATCACCGCTTAGCTTAATCTCCTTTATTTCGCCTGCAAGCAGTGAAAGCAAAACACCCTGCTCTTTCTCATTGTAGAAATAAACAGCTCTTTTGTCCTGCTGATACTTTTTCTGCTCACCCGGATCAAGCTGATCTCTGTTCGGACTTTTGCGATAGCCGTTAAGCAACGGCATTAACAGCAAATTCGCATCCTCATCCAAATTGCCGTTAACCAGATTGTCAAGACTGTTTGAGCGTTCCCGCTCCCATTGCTTAATATCACGGTTAATTACATAAGATATATGGTCACCAACCGGAGATTGCTTTTTTGCCTCATCACTGCGTCTTTGCTGCTCTCTGCGCACCTGAAGACTGTTCTTTACAGCCG
>SVLU01000001.1 GCA_015067795.1 Oscillospiraceae bacterium | reverse complement strand
GGCTGTGTCACGAACACTTCTGCTTACCCTTATGGGGCTGTTATCACGCAGGTATCTGCGAATTTCACCTATTATCATAGGGACACCGTAGGTACTGAACTTTACATCAAGGTTTAAATCAAAATTATCTATTGCCTTCATAAGTCCAATACATCCAACCTGAAACAGGTCATCAGGATTTTCACCTCTGTTGGAAAACTTCTGCAGAACTGATAACACAAGTCTGAGATTTCCATTCACAAGCTCATCACGAGCTGATTTATCACCCTCCTTGGTACGGCGGAGCAGGTTCATCGTCTCGGCGTTAGTCAGCACCTTAAGCTTTGAGGTGTTGACTCCGCAAATCTCTACCTTACTCTGCAATAAAAACACCTCCTCATCGAAATCAGTATTTCCCTGAAGAGGTGATTTAATACAATATTGAATTCTTTATGATTTTGCAAAAAGTGCTTTTACAGTTTTCTGAACTACCAACTGTTTTTCAAATTCCTGTTCCATCTTTCGTCTTGCAGCTCGTCCCATTGCCTCTCGTTCCCTTGCAGAACATCTCGCCATGCGTAGCATCTGACGATAAAGGCTGCCAGCATCCTGCACTTTACATAGATAACCGCTGATATCAGCATCAACAGCTTCGCGACAGCCGTAAATATCGCTTGTAATAACAGGTCGCCCACAGGCACTGGCCTCAAGAAGAACATTGCTCATGCCTTCATGATAGCTTGCAAGCACAACACAGTCCGCATTTGCATAATATGGTCTCGGTTCGGACTGGAAACCGTGGAATACCGCTATACCGTCATCAACGAGCTGATTGACCCGGGACTCGTAATCATCATCAAAAAAACCAACAAGGTCAAGAACGACCTTACCGTTAAGCTCGTCATGCAGCCTGCGTATTGCAGAAAAGAGTTCGTCAATTCCCTTTTCCTTCATAATGCGTCCAAGAAACAGAAAACGAATGACATCGTTTTTGGGATAATCAATCATTTTGTACTCATTGAGATTTATTCCTGCCCCCGGGAGAAGTGTTATCTTTTCAGCAGCAATAATATTGCGGTTCAAAAACTCCTGAGCATTTCCCTGATTTTCAAAGAATACAGTCTTTGCCTTGCGTAGTGCTGTTCTGTAAAGAACCGTTACAAACTGTGCCAGACCTCTCCGCTGGAATGCTGTTCCCAATCCCTGTACATTGGCACAGTACGGAATTTTTGCAAAAGCACACGCCAAACCTGCGTATATATTCGGCTTAATGGAATATGTAATAACAAGATCCGGACATTCTTCTTTAAGTATTCTTCGATAAGTGAAAAAGAGCTTTAAATCAGTTTTGGGGTTAATTCCTCGACGGTCCACGTCTGTATTAATGCAACGAAGTCCCATCGCCTTAAAATCATCCTCATGCCCAACAAAAGGAGTGCTGATTACAACATCGTTATGCTTCATCAGCTCCTGAATAAGCTCCTTTCTAAATCGGTAAAGCATATAGGAATGATTGGTGAAAATCAGAATTTTCATTATCTGTCTCCTGCTATTTCTTTTCAGAGTATTTCTTTTCCTCTTTCATCGCACCTGTGCCGCCCTCCACAACACCGTCATGACGAAGAACGGAGGTTATAGTACCAAAGAAGCACTTCATATCAAAGCCAAAACTGAGCTTTTCAACATATTCACCGTCAAGTCTTGCCTTAACAGGAATTTCAAGCTCATCACGGCCGTTTATCTGTGCCCAGCCGGTAAGACCGGGACGAATATCGTTGGCTCCATACTTATCTCTTTCAGCTATCAGATCGTACTGATTCCACAGAGCGGGTCTCGGGCCGACAACAGACATATTACCAACAAAGACATTGAAAAGCTGAGGAAGCTCATCGAGGCTTGTCTTACGGAGAAACTTCCCCACCTTGGTTATGTACTGTTCAGGATCTGTCAGCAAATGAGTGGGCATATCCTTGGGCGTATCGGTTCTCATGGTTCTGAATTTCAAAATATTGAAATGAGTTTTGTTAATACCAACTCTCTTTTGCTTGAAAAATACAGGACCTGGTGAGTCCAGCTTGACGGCAATACTCAATATAATATCAATCGCATGAATTGTAAACATTCTGTTCCAAGTAAGGTAATGAAAAAAGCGGCAATATCTGCCGCTTTTGAATGAACTAAATATATCTGCTTATCTCCCGCTTAAGCCTGAGGATTATTCGCTTTTCAAGGCGGCTGATATAGGACTGAGAAATTCCCATAATTTCCGCTACCTCCTTCTGTGTACGCTCCTTTGTATTGGCAAGTCCAAACCGCATGACGATTATGCTTCTCTCGCGGTCTGAAAGCTTCTCCAATGCGTTTAACAGCAGCTCCTTATCAACATCATCCTCCAGAGTACGCATTACCATATCTCCGTCTGTGCCTAAAATATCAGACAGCAGCAGTTCATTACCGTCCCAATCGGTGTTGAGAGGTTCGTCAAAGGATATTTCAGCCTTCTGATTGCTGGTCTTTCTCAGATGCATGAGTATTTCGTTTTCAATACACCGGCTTGCATAGGTTGCAAGCTTTATCTTTTTTTCGGGATCGTAAGTGTTTATGGCTTTGATAAGCCCGATAGTGCCGATGGAAATAAGATCCTCAATATTGATTCCGGTATTCTCAAACCGCTTTGCTATGTACACTACAAGCCGGAGATTGTGTTCAATCAGCACCTTTTTGGCAAGCTCATCTCCTTTAGACAGCAATTCGATCTGTTCTGCTTCATGCTCCTTGGATAAAGGCGGCGGCAGAGTGTCACTTCCGCTGACATACATCACCGGTTGAGAATTGAACCCCAATCGGTATAACAGCTTTTGCAGAATTTCCCTCAGATTAATAATTATCAACTCCAATCAATGCTGAATACGCCCCACCATCAGAAACCTGGTTTGGTGAAA
The DNA here is from genome assembly GCA_015067795.1 of Oscillospiraceae bacterium. Classification (GTDB taxonomy): domain Bacteria; phylum Bacillota; class Clostridia; order Oscillospirales; family Oscillospiraceae; genus SIG495. Next base: position 116,182 of record SVLU01000001.1, on the reverse strand, counting down.
CGGCAATAAGGTATTCACTGCTTTCTTTCCCATTTACTCTGACGAAATCGGGTCTGAACGCTAAAAGCATACCGTTTTCAACTCCTACCGCACTGTACGGTATCAGCCGGAAGGCATAGCCTCTGTCACCCAATTCCGATAATGCTATCGCTGCAGGCTTCTCAAGGGCTGTGATCACAGTTTTATCAAACAGAGGACAAAGAGTCTCAATGCCTGCAATAATGACGGAATAGCCGGTTATAGGGTCTGTCAGAGAGTGTCCCGTATCTCTAAGTGCGGTAAAAGAAGTGTTCTTTCCGGTGTATCCTGCTGAAATACTGACATATTCAGAGCTGACATTTGCCATGCGTTTGAAAAACAGAGATATCACAAACCAGCTTATACCAAAGGCGAAAATCAGCATACGGAAGGATACGGATATGTATATGCCATTCGATGTGTCGCCTCCTGTCATCAGAGTCAGACCGTAGATAATTCCCGCAAAAGCCGCAGATACACAGAATACTGTGATAATTATTTTAATTATAAACTTCTTTCCCCCAAAAGCCGCCATAACCATAAGAATTCCAACGGAAATCTTAATCGCAGGAAGTTGAAAGAATGGATAAATCAGAGTTAACACGGAATACACTCCACCAAGCACGGCGCTCAGCACAAGACGTATTCTCCTCACCTGCAAGGCACAAAGCTTTGCTGAGGTAAGCATTATCAGATAGTTTACAATAAGGTTTATCATAAACAGTGTATCAGCGTATATCACCTGCATAGTACGTCCTCCCGACGATATATACTATACAGCCTGTCATACAAAAATGCAGTCGCAATCTCTTACGGAAAAAGGTCGCAGTTTCGATTAACTCCGAAACCGCGACCTTATGTTATTAAATTATACCAAGATGCTCCAAAAGGATCTTAATTCCCATTAAAATCAATATAATACCACCTAAAAGCTCGGCTTTTTTCTCAAATCTTGCACCTACTGCCGAACCGATCTTTGTTCCGACAGCAGAAAGGGCGAAAGTAATAACACCGATGAAAACAACCGCGGGAACGATCTGGACACGCATGAACGCAAATGTAACGCCAACCGCAAGGGCATCAATGCTTGTTGCAAGTGCAAGAGGGAGCATTGCTCTAAAGGTCAGTGAGCTGTTGACGCTCTCGCTTTCGCTCCGGGATTCACGAATCATATTAAAGCCAATAGCACCAAGGAGAACAAAGGCTATCCAATGGTCAACGCTTTCTACGATGTCGGCAAAGTTGCTTCCCAGCCAATAGCCCAAAAGGGGCATAAGCGCCTGAAAAGCACCGAAATAAAGACCAACCAAAACCGTCTGCTTCAGCTTTACCTTACCCAAAGAAAGTCCCTTGCACACAGCAACGGCAAAGGCGTCCATGGACAGACCCACGGCAATTATGAACAGTTCCCAAAGTGCCATTAATATTCCTCCGAAAATTATCATTCCGCGGAAGTATATATACTAATCGCCGGAAAGATATTTTATCTATACTTATACGCTGACCTCCCTATCCAAAGAACAGGGAGGTCGATAATTCTCTTAACCGTTAATAATTCTCTTGAAGAAATCACCGATGCTCTTGAAGAAGTCGCCGATATTTGCAAAGAAAGCACGGATGCCTTCAGCAGAGTTATCTGCATTTTCAAGAATACCTGCAAGATCCTTCAGCTTGCCCTGAATGTTCTGAACATTTTCAAGAAGTTCGCTGTTGTCCATCTTCTGGAGACCTCGAGCCAGCTTGATAAGCTGATTGATCTGGTCATCAGTAAGAGTTATACCGTATTCTCCGGCAATTCTTACGATCTCGTCGTAAAGCTCTTCGTCTGTGTAGTTTTCAAGCTCGTCAAGCATGAGCTTAAGCTCGTTAACGAGGATAGTTGCATCGTAGTTGCCGATCTGTTCAGCAAGCTCAGATGTGATAACCATTTCCTCTGTGCCAACTTCCTTGGCAGTTTCGTCAAGCTCCTCACCTGTGATGTCCTCATAAGCCTTATAAATACCTGTGAGAGCTGCTGTACCGGAAACAGTGAATGGAGCAGTTACGATGATCTCAGCATCTGTGATACCTGCTGTTACAAGAGCATTGGCATAAATCTCTTCTGTACACCAGTTGATGTTATGAGCTGTAACATCAAGACCTTCGCCCTCTTCCATAACCTTTATGTATACACAGGAAATGGAACGGGAACCGATAACGCTGTTGTCAACAAGACCTTCGAGATATTCTCTTTCTTCATCGTTTGTAACTGTAAGCTCAGTTACGTCGCCTCTTTCAATACCGAAGTCCTCGTAAACCTCTTCTACCTGAGACTGGGAAATGTCAACGCCGATTACTGTGCGTTCTTCGCCTTCGTGTGCTGCAAAAGCTGTTGTGAAGCCTGCCAGCATACAGATTGCAAGAAGTGCTGCTGTGATTCTTTTAAATCTCATAGTCAGTTAAATCCTTTCATTACGTGCATATTAAAGATATGCGGGTCCGGGTTTGTCTACCACTATCATAACCATAAATCATACTATATCTTTCTCAAACCCGAGTGGTATTTTAACACATAATTGTAAATAATCAATAGTTAAATTATGAATAAACTAAGAATTTAACAGAATTTACTTTAAAAAGCCGTTGATAATCTGTTCTTCAGCCTCTTTTTCGGTCAAACCGAGGGTCATGAGCTTGATGATCTGCTCACCTGCAATTTTGCCGATCGCTGCTTCGTGGATAAGGCTTGCGTCAATGGAGTTAGCTGTGATCTCAGGGATAGCCTGAACACTTGCTTCGTCCATGATGATCGCGTCACATTCTGTATGACCGCTGCACTTGTTATTGCCGCTTACCTTTGACAGGAACAGCTGATGGGACTTTTCCTTAGCTACGGAACGGCTTACAACATGAGTGCTGGAGTTTTCGCCGTTAAGGGCAACATCAAACTCTGTTTCAGCATACTGTGTGCCGTGGGTCATGAGCTTTTCGCTTACGACAAGTGTTGCATTATCGCCTAAAACAGCCTTTGTGACACGCTTGGTGGAATCAACGCCCTTGATCTGAACGGTTTCCATTTCCATATAGCCGTCCTTGTCGATATAAACCTCGGTAGTTGGGTTCATAACACGTTCACCCTTACCGTCACCGCTGCCGTAATGCTTTTCAACGTACTTGACCTTGGCACCCTTTGCAAGGTGGAAAGCGTGTATGCCGTCATGACTGGAACGGGCATCTCCGCCGTTGTGTATGCCGCAGCCTGCAACGATAAGTACATCCGCATCTTCACCAATATAGAAGTCATTATAAACAATTTCTTCCAAACCGGACTGACTGATGATAACAGGGATATGAACGCTTTCACGCTTGGTACCTGCTTTGATATAAACGTCAATACCAGGCTTGTCCTCTTTGGTAACGATATTTATATTGGCTGTTACATTTCTTGCAAAGCTCTGGGAATTGGAGCGGATATTATACGCACCGGATGGAATTTCATGTAATCCGGCGATCTGTTCAAGTAAATTTCTCTCTATCTTATCCATAACTTTCTCCTATTATTTGGAAATTCTCCAACATACATTATTACCGTTCTGAAGCTGTGGGAATATTTCCTCACCACTGCCCTGTGCAACAAGCTCACCGTCAGCAAGGACAACGATTTTGTCAGCTATCTTCAAAATACGCTCCTGATGGGAAATAATAATGATAGAGCCATGTGCCATTTCGTGGAGTGCCTCAAACACCTGAATGAGATTATTGAAGCTCCAGAGGTCGATGCCTGCTTCAGGCTCATCGAAAACGGAAAGCTTCTTGCCTCTTGCGATAATCATTGCAATTTCAATACGCTTAAGCTCACCACCGGAAAGGCTGTCGTTGACCTCTCTTGTGACGTAGTCCTTGGCACACAGACCGACCTGTGACAGATACTCGCAAACCTCATGGACGTTAAGCTCCCTGCCTGCGGCGAGATTGATAAGATCCTTTACGGTAAGTCCCTTAAATCTGACAGGCTGCTGGAAAGCATAGCTGATGCCCATTTTTGCTCTGTCGGTGATGCTCAGGTCAGTAATATCCTGACCTTCAAAGAATATTTTGCCCTCTGTCGGCTTTATAATACCGGCAATGATCTTTGCAAGTGTGGATTTGCCGCCGCCGTTGGGGCCTGTGATTGCTACAAAACGATCTTCAATTTTAAGATTAACGTTCTTGATGATGTCAATAGTCTTATTGTTGTTTTCAACACTATAAGAGATATTTCTAAGCTCCAGCATAATAATTTTTACCTTTCTGTTACTTAAGAAAATTTATAAGCTCGTAATAAAAAATAAAACCGTTAATACTTACAACTAAGTCTTAACGGTTGCTTTTATCCTTGGTGACCCAGCGGAGATTCGAACTCCGGACACCCTGCTTAAAAGGCAGGTGCTCTGCCGACTGAGCTACTGGGTCATATGGCTGGGATGGCGGGATTCGAACCCACGACTGACGGAGTCAAAGTCCGTTGCCTTACCACTTGGCTACATCCCAATAAAAAAAATGGGACTTCGGCTCTCGTAAAGTCCTGGCCAGTCTATATAAAAAAAGATGGGGTGGATAATCGGATTCGAACCGACGGCCTCCAGAGCCACAATCTGGCGCTCTAACCAACTGAGCTATATCCACCATATTTCCCGGGGCGCTTTTCAGCGCCCCGAGCTGTGTGGCACGCCAAAAGGGATTCGAACCCCTGACCTACTGCTTAGAAGGCAGTTGCTCTATCCTGCTGAGCTATTGGCGCACGATGGAGCGGGTGATGGGAATCGAACCCACGTATCCAGCTTGGAAGGCTGGTGTTCTACCATTGAACTACACCCGCTGATTTTTCATACAGCCCTAAGATAATAACACACACAACCATTTCTGTCAATAATTTTCATGAGAAAATTTTGATATATTTTTTATATTTAGTTTCGTCAAATATACAAAATCTTCCCACCCCTGTCTGTGACCATATCACAAACAGGGGTGATGTGCTGTTATTCTGCGTCTATTGGGGCTTCTTCTGTTTCAGGAATGGAATCCTCGGTTTCGATATCAGCAAAGATGTCCTCTTCCACAACAGCTTCCTCTGTTTCAGGAATGGAGTCCTCTTCAACAAAGATTTCTTCTACAGGTTCAGCTTCAATCTCTTCAGGGATTTCAACGTCTTCAACTTCAACGCTCATATCCTTGTTTGCAGCCTTGAGTTCTTCGATCTCGGCTCTCTTAGCCTTGATGGAGTTTATCGCAGCTTCAAGAGCGGCAGCCGGTTCAGCATATTCAGCTTCAACAGCGTCCTTGTGGAGCTTATAGTAAATCTGTCCGATCTCCTGATATGCCTTTCTCATCTTATCTTTTTCGGATACGATCTCGGCATTGAGCTTGGTTACCTTTGCATATTCAACTGCCTTGTCGGATGCCTTCTTTGCAAAAAGAACAGTCTTGTCTGCAACCTTGTTTGCAGTTTTCTTGATCTTACTAAAATCGAAATTTGCCATTTATATTGCCTCCTTAATATTATCCTGCTGAATTTCAGCTTTTTTGTTTACATACAAATCGGATTTATTCTTTTTCTTGAATACTATAAGAAGCACAGCTGCCGCAATAAACGCCACTATGCCCACAAGCTGGGAAACACGAATACCCGTGTTGAAGAGATACAGACTGTCTGTTCTCAGACCTTCGACAAAAAATCTGCCGATACCATACCAGCCAAGGTACATAAGGAACACTTGACCGTCATACTTTCTGTGTTTCTTTGACCAGATATGGATGAGAACAAAGCCCAGTACGTTCCACAGGGATTCATACAGGAATGTGGGATGCACATATGTAACACTACCGTCACTTAATGTGATACCCATTCGGCAGAATACATCTGTTACAGAGCCATAAGCCTCACGGTTTATGAAATTGCCCCATCTTCCTATTGCCTGACCGATGAACAGGCCAAGACTGCCCACGTCGCACAATGCTCCTGCAGGTATTTTCTTCACCTTCGCAAAGATATATACAGTTATTCCGGCAAAAATTATAGCACCGTATATCGCTATGCCGCCCTCCCAAATCTTGACGATATCGCCAAGATTGTTCCTGTAATTGTCGAAGTTGAAAACAACGTAGTACAGTCTTGCACCGATAAGGGAAATTGGTACTGCAAAGAGCAGCATATCAATGATATTGTCCTCGGTAAGGCCGAAATCCTTCTTTCTCCAAAGGGCATAAACCACAGCAAGGATAAAACCGGTTGCTATAATAACGCCGTACCAATGTATCTTGAAGCCAAAAACTTCAAAGTATTTTGCAGGGTCGATAGAAAAGTTATCCCCAAACATGGGGAAATAAATCGGACTGTTCATATCCGCCCACCGCCTTTCAATTAATTAATTAATCGTTCTTAACCACAGAAAGAGCAAGTCTTTCAGGTGCAAAAACCCCGGAAATAAAAGCTGTAACTTCATCAGCGGTTATTGTTTCAAGAATTTCAAGTGAATTGAATGGGTCGTAGCCCATAAAATATCCTCTTGCAGTTGAATATGCAATTGAATCGAAATCATTCAGAGAACGAAGCTTTTTGCCGATTGCCGCTTTTTTCTGTCTGTTGAAGGCTTTCTCGTCAACACCCTCCATCCCCATCCTGGCTGCCGCAAGGGAAATCTCCGCATAAGCCTTCTTTGGGTCACGGCTTTCACCGCCAATGACCACAAAGGACTGACCTGCAACTGATTCGTAATCAGCAGAGAAGCTTGCGTTAATAAGCCCGTCACTGTACAGCTTTGAATACAGCGGTGAGGACTTGCCTGCCAAAAGCTCAAGGGCAAGCTCTGCTGTCAGCTCACGCTTAAGATAATCGTTACCCTTAAGTGCCGCACCGTCCTTAGCGCCCATCATGAACATTGGCATACCAACCTCCATGATGCGTTCACTATACTGCTTGGTTGGCTTAAGACTTTCTTTCTTGCCGTAATCACGTTCAGGAACTATGCCGCGGTACTTCGTAAGAATATTTTTTGCAGTTTCAATAACTCTTTCCGGGTCCTGATCGCCAACAACGCAGAGAACCATATTATTCGGATTATAAAACACCTTAAAGCAGTTTTCAAGAGTTTCGGCTGTGATCTCAGAAATACTCTCAACCGTACCCGCAACCGAATCTCTTGCCGGATTATACTTGTACAGCAGCTTCATAAGCCCATAATACAGGGAGTATTCCGGATCGTCCTCAGTCATGCGTATTTCCTGACCGATAATGCCCTGTTCCTTTTCCACGGATTCCGGGGTGAAATACGGAGTGGAAACGAACCTGAGAAGTATCTCAAGGTTTTCCCAGAAACGATCCGTACATTCAAAATGATACGCAGTCATTGATGTTGATGTGAATGCGTTTGGGTTTGCACCGTTCATTGAAAGGTCGGTAAGTGCATTGCCGTCAGGCATATCAAACATCTTATGCTCAAGAAAATGGGCAACACCTGCAGGTGTGTCTATCCATTCGCCGTTAAGACGGAAACGTCTGTCTGCACCGCCGTAGTTTGTGGCGAACATTGCGTAGGTCTGATGAAAGCTCAGCTTCTGTACATAGAAGAAACCGAGACCGTTTTCAAGTCTTTCAAAATAGACTCTTTCGCCTATCCTTGTATATTCATTAAGCTTCATTTTCCTGCTCCTTTACGGTAAGGAAATATACGCAGTCAGCCTTTACGCTGTCTGCCGCCTTCTTAACCTCTTCCATGGTGATACCGTCAACAAGACCTGCCATAATATCGGGAGTACAGTCCACAGTACCAAGAAGATTACTGTCAAGATAATAGTTTTCAAGACGATACTGGTCATCAAGACAGGTCTGCAGAGAAGTGATAATCGCACTTTTTGCACCATCCAGTTCCCACTGTCCAATATCGCCGTTCTTAACAGCTTCAAGCTGAGCATAAATCTCAGCCTTTGCCTTTTCTCCGTCGGAAGGCTGAACACCGGAGGAAACTATCATAACACCCTTGTGCTTCTCAATACTGGAGCTTGCGTAATAGCAAAGAGAAAGCTTCTCACGGACATTCATGAACAGCTTGGAGGTTACGCAGCCTCCGAAAACAGCGTTCATAACCATAAGTGCAGCATAATTCGGATTTTTCATGGCTTCGCCAATTCTGAAGCCCATAATCAGCTTGCCCTGAGTTACATTCATTTCCTCTGTGTACTCACGTACCTTTGGCTTGACAGTCTCATATCTAACATCGGTAGTGAGGAATTTATAAACATCCTGTCTTGGCATGGAGGCAAGAGCTTCCTTTACCGCCCGCTCCACACGCTCTGCAGAGGCACTGCCACAGTAGAAAACCTGCACCTGTGCTCTTGCGATAAGCTCACGATAATACTTTGTGAGACCGATTGCGGTTATCTTTTTTGCTGTGGCTTCCGTACCGTAGAGACTGACACCGTATCTTTCTCCGGGACACATAAGCTCGGTAAGACGCTTTGTGCCGTAAGCACGCTTGTCATTGATAAGCCCTTGGATATTGTCGATGAGCTTCTGCTTCTCACTTTCGACATATTCGCCCTTAAGAGTGCCGCCCTTGGTGTCCGGTGACAGCAGTATCTCGCCCATAAGGTTTGCAGTCTTTTCAAGAAGCTCACCGCCGCCTGTGAAATAGTCATCGGCAAAGCTGGCATAAAGACCAACACAGGCAACCTCACCCTTTTTGCGAAGCACAGGGCTTATCCTTGCACCGTAAAGCTCGTCCAGCTCAGCCGCAATAGCTTCCATTGTGGGATGAGCGGATGTGCCTCTTCTCAGAACACGCATTACAAGTGCTGTCTTTGATGCAGTTTCCTTCTTCAGCTCTGTAAGCAGAGTTATGGACAGAACTCCTGTTTTGAATTTTTCGGTTCTGACACAGGTCAGGTCAACACCGGGCATTATTTGCCTTTTGACTGCTGTCTCCATGACGGTCTCCTTTTTCTATATTTATACAAATCAGATTATACTACATTTTCCCCTGTTCGGAAATAAAATTATTGTAAATTTTTAACTTATAGCCTTTTTTGTCGTAAGCTGCATCATTGACTGTTATAAAGCTGCCTTTTACCGCAATATTCAGTACCCTGTCACCGTCTATCCAACGTGCTTCGTAACCTGTCCAGTCTTCGGGAAGATTGGGTTCAATAAACAGTCTCCCCTCACGAATATTCAGTCCCAAAAGTGATTCAACCGCAGTACGATAAAACCATCCGGCAGCACCGGTATACCAGCTCCAGCCACATAAGCCAATATTCTCCGCATTTGATGATACATCACCTGCCAAAACATACGGCTCAGCTTTGTATATATTCAGATCGTGTGTTGCAGGCAGAAGTGCATTTAAAAGCTCATAGCCCCTGTCAGGGTCTCCGAATTCAAAAAACGCTCTTGCAAGCCATATAGCCGCATGGGTATACTGTCCGCCGTTTTCACGAACGCCCGGATAGTATCCCTTAATATAACCGGGAGTGTCGGGACCATTATCGAAGGCAGGTGTAAAGAGATTTACTATTCTGTTCTCTTTATCAAACAATTGGATATAAGCGGAGCTTAGTGCAGCTTCTGTTTTTTCCCTGTCACCATCTGCGAAAACCGCAAAGCTCTGTGCTATGGAGTCTATCCTGCACTCCTGACTTTTACCGCTTCCCAGAGGTCTGCCACTATCATACCACCCTCTCAGGTACCATTCGCCATCCCAGGCATTATTAGCGTTATTTCGATATTCTTCGGCAAAGGAAGTCAATCTGCCTGCTTCACCAAAATCGCCAAAGCGTTTACAAAGCCTTGCAAGCTTCTCAAATACCACTACCGCAAACCAGGTGAGCCAGACACTTTCCCCTTTCCCCTCATTGCCCACTCTGTTCATACCGTCGTTCCAGTCGCCGTTGCCAAAGTAACACAAGCCGTGTTTACCTGTTCCCCTTTCGGAAACAAGTCTTGCGGCTTTTATGGCGTGTTCAAGAACGGTTTCAGTTATATTGCTCTTTTCCGGATAGCAGTACCGTTCCATCTCATTTTCACCAAGAGGGTCGGCTCTTATATAGCTTACCTGCTCTTTGCAAACAGATACATCTCCCGTTCTGTCCACATACTCACAAAGAACGTAAGGAAGCCACAGCAGGTCATCGGAGCATCGTGTTCTGACCCCCTTATCCGTTCCCTCTCCTGTTTTGGCAGGATGCCACCAATGCTGAACATCCCCCTCTTCAAACTGATGTGCCGCAGCAAGGAGTATCTGCTCTCTTGTTCTCCCGGGGTCAGAGACCATAACAGCCATAACGTCCTGAAGCTGATCTCTGAATCCGTATGCACCGCCGCATTGATAAATTGAACAGCGTGCTTTTAAGCGGCAGGCTATCACCTGATATAAGCCCCAGCCGTTTACATATCGGTTAAGGTCGGAATCAGGTGTCCGAACTTGAACAGGACTTACGGTTTCTGCCCACCATTCGAGGGTTTTAATGAATTCCTGTCTGAAAACATCGAAATTGCACAGTTCTTTTAAAGTTTCACCGCTTTCACAGCCGCATGATATAACCGTCAGCTTCCCCACATCAAGGTTCATGGCGATACAGGGAAGCATATAGGCACCTGTAACACCGTCCATATTCCCCTCTTTATAGCTAAGACGGTCACAGGTAAAGCTTTTGGGCATCGGTTGGGACACTATACGGAAGGTGTCATTGGGGTACTCCCGGTTGATTATATTTTTAGCGGAAAACACACCGCCTTCATATTTTGTCTCAATGAACGGACTTTGGGTATCGTCACTTCCAAGTACAAGCTCGGTGTAATATACAAGCTCCCCCTCCCGACAGTCTGTTTCAATGGCGAGAACTCTTGCCGCCTTATGAAGCGGTACAAAGGCAATAACGGAAAATCTGTGACCTTCAATGTGCTTATCCCACCGAGCATAACCGAAGCCGAATGTAACATCACATTCGTAACCATCCTCCGCAGCAAAGAGTGATACGCATTTATCACCGTTCCGCCATAACAGCCTTTCCGTACCCTCCACCGCCTGTGGGTCATTTAACCAGCGGTTTATCTTATTTTCGCGGGAATTCAAGTGCCACATATGGCCTGTACCTGCATCTGTGGCAATATATCCGAAAACGTCATTTGTCAGAATGTTGGTCCATGCCCGCTGTGGAAGTTCACCATTTACTTTAAAAGTGATGCTCAGATCGTCATTATATGCGTAATTCATATTTCCTACCTCGTAAGGTCAACAATTTTGTTTGCCATTGCTTCAATCACCGTGTAGTCATCCGCAAGATGCACACCGCCGAATGATCCCAGCCTGTACTCTTTTCCATACTTCATAAGTTCACTTCGTACAGCTTCCATCACAGGCTTTCTGTAATCGCCGCTTTGCTCTATTACAAGCACCAGATCAAACTGCAGTCCACATTCTGTCAGCAGAACATACTGTCTTATCAGCTTCTTTGCCTGTTCAAGCTGAGTTTCATCTTTGATTTCCGAAAGGAGTATCGGTATATCCCCGGAAATACCATACCGCCAAAGCCCCTCTATGCCTGTATTGCTTTCCATTATAGCTCTCGACATTTGCCGTCTGTCAGTCGTGATATAGACAAGATGGGATATATAGCCCATGGCCTGTTCAATATCCTTTGAGGAAAGTCCAAGCTCAAATGCCATTCGGTCAATTCTTGAATAGGTCATCTCTTCAGCAAAGAGAATTCGATATGCTGCATCCTTTGCTTCTTCGGCTGTTTTGCCCGTTCCTATTGCAAATTTTATGACCGCAGTTTCTTCACCCTTGAGTGCAAATTTCACCTTTGCTGTCACATTCATTTCTGTGGAGTGCTTCTTCATTACTCCGCCGTGATTTCTTGGTGAATATCCCTCTGCCGCAAAGCTTGCAGGCTTACTAAAGGCAATACACATATACATTTCACCCTTTTCGCCTCTTGAACGGCGTTTTATCATAATTGCTTTTTCAAGAGTCCATGCTTCAAGGGATAATTTAGAAAACAGCGGATGAGATGCAAAGTCTGCGGTTTTTGTTAATACCGGCGATATTTTCACGGTAATTTCACCCTCTGCGGGTTCACTGTCAGTACGGCTGAGTTGAATTTCCCTTAGCTCACCCCGCTCATTTTCCGGCACTCGCACCGTCATTGATGCTGCAAGCTTTGGAGTCCTTGCGGTAATCACAGCCCTGGCACCCGAAAACTCAGCACCATAGTCAATAGTAATGTCGTCGGTATAGTATAAAGGTATAGTCTCCTCCTGAGCTTTGACCAGTATTTCCACGCCTCTCCAGCCTGTGTCCTGCTGTGGTGCAAATCGGGTAACCTGAATATCACCCCACATGGAGCGTGTATGCCCAAGAGTGTTTACAAGTACCGAATACTCACCGTTTGAAAGCAGACAGCAGCCTGGATTTCTCAGGTCAGGTTTATCCGGCTTCTGAGACCATCCGTCTCTGTTTCTCGGTGGTTTTTCAGGTATATCACGGGGCTTTTTCTTTAAAACCACCGCTCCTGCCGGTATTTTTTCCTGAAGCAGTTCGCTGTAAGATGCCATGTTTATATCCCTCATAAATCGTTTTTGCATTATTCCCTCATTCAGTACATTGTCAACAGACAGTAAGCTCATGCCCAGATGATGCACCATAAAATTGCGAACAGGCTTGAAGCTGCCTGTACCTACCCGGGTGGGCGTAAAATCAAGAGCCTCATAAAAGCCAAATCTGCCCTCTGCACCAAGCTGCTTAACAGCCTTTAAATTTGCAATCGCCCCTTTAAAATCAACCATAAGTGCAAGAAAGCTGGAATAGGGTGATATTACATTATCCATTCCCATTCCCCGCTTTAATGCAAGACGCTGTATACCGTGAGCCTTGTACTGATAATTGAGAGCAGGGTCAAAGGAATAGTAGGCACTCTCCGACATTCCCCAAACAGGTGCAGTTTTATGGTTTTTCTGGACGTATACACAGAATTTTGCACTTTCGTACAACAGAGAATCCCGACGGCATGGGAGAAGCAGATGCGGCATAAGATATTCAAACATCGTTCCTGTCCATGATACAAGTCCCAGATAACCATCCTGAGATACAAGGGCTCTGCTGAGCTGCCGCCAATGCTTTCGCGGTACATCACCCTTTGCGACGCCAATATAGCTTGTTTGTCTCGCTTCACTGGCAAGGAGATCGTAATATCCCGGTGTGGGTGAGTTTTTCACCGCATCCCAGCCGATATAGAACAATCTGCGTTTACTGTCATAAAGGGGTATGAAGCTCATTTCCTGATATAGCTTGTTCGCTCTTTCTGCCAAAGCATTCTCACCAAACTCAATAAGCCCCTCCCTCAGAGCGATAAGGTCTCCGGCAAGATTACCGCTGTCAACGGTCGAAACATAGGCAGGCTCAAGAATTTTCAGCGTTCTTGTATCGTACCAGTTATAGAGATGACCGTTCCATTTGGGAAGTCGTTCAACCGTAGTAAGCACGTTTTCTATTATTCCCAAAGCCTTATGCCTGTCAGTAAGTCCAAGGTCAACTGCAGCAAGTGCCGAAAGAAGTGTCAGACCAATATTGGTCGGCGAGGTTCTGTGAGCCGCACCGTTAGCAGGCTGCTCCTGCCAGTTATCGGGAGGAAGAAAGTTATCAAAGGGCGTAATAAACTCTTCAAAATATCTCCATATATCACCTGAGCATGAAATAAGGAAACGTCTGTCATTTTCTGAAATCTCAGTTTTCCTGTCTGTCCGCTTACTCAAAGCCCATGCGTAAAAAGGCGTTAAAATCCAGATGATACCGACAGCACAGGCTGACGCATAGGGGGAGACAAACAGAATAAGAACACCAACAACAGGACAGGCAAGCATTTTTCTGTAAAATGCAAGTATGCCTGTTGAGGCACTTTTTTCAGACTCTGCCGCCGTTGTCCATTGGAGCAAATTACGCTTTGAGATAAACAATCTGAACAGAGCTGTGACTATGGCAGAAAAGCATATCCAAGCCTCATAAGGCAGAAGCATTATTCTTATAAGCGTCTGCATGAAAAGTCCGCCTGCACCTGTCACAAGTCCCGACAGATATTTTACCCGCAAAACACCGTTTCTGCGAAAGAGAAGTGCCGCTGAGCTTATCAGAAGATTTGACATTGCTGACAACACCGCAGCCACAGCCATCCATCCGAAAACAGACCACTTTGAAAGCATACCTGTTAAAAGTGCCGCAAGAGTAAATACCGGAGTCAGACTCCGTCTTAAATTGTCAAGGATTTTCCACTTGTTAAGCGGTGAAAGGGGAAACTTTTTTGATATAAAAATACAGTTCTGCCAGTCACCACGCACCCAGCGGTGCAGACGCTGATAATATGAGGTGACCTTTTCCGGACAGGAATCAACAAACTCGGTATCACCGATAAATCCGCATCCAAGGTATGCTCCCTCAATAAGGTCGTGGGAGAGAATGGTATCATTTGGAAGTCGGTTATTAAGGCAATGATAGTATGCGTTAATATCAATAAGACCCTTCCCTGTGAAGCTTCCGCAGGAAAACATATCCTGATATATATCGGAAACATTGCCGCTGTATGGGTCAATTCCACCCTGACCTGCAAAAATCCGGGTAAAATCGGAACGGTTTGCACTTTTAAGCTCTACGGAAACTCTTGGCTGTAAAATACCATAGCCATCGGTGACAACACCCTTTTCATTAATTACAGGTCTGTTAAGAGGGTGCATTGCCGCACCCACAAGCTGTATTGCCGCACCTGCCGTGAGCCGGGTGTCGCTGTCCAGAGTTATGATGTATGCCGTACCCTCAAGCCTTGCAAGGTCATTAGGCTCTGTCTGAATATTTGACTCGTCACCCTTCAGCATACAAATTAGCTCCGTTATTGCTCCCCTTTTACGCTCCCAGCCCATGAAGCTTCCGGCTGACTCGCACCAGGTTCTTTTTCTTGTAAAGAGATAAAAACCGCCTGCGTATTTACTGTTGAGCTTTTCTACCTCAGCTCTTGCAAATTCAATGAGTTCTCTGTCCTCATCACCTTCCGCCTCATCAGCTTCCTTAAGGTCTGCAAGAAGTCCGAAATTGAGATTAGTTCCAGCATCGGCATTTGTAATACTGAATTCCTCCAGCATCCTTACGGCATTTTCAGCACTTTCTTTACTCGTCAGAAGAACAGAAATCACACACAATGTCTTACCGCTTGCAGGTATGCCGTTTTCAAGGGCAAGTCTGTGTATTCGGTCAGGCGGTACTTTCCTCACCGCCGCAAAGTCAATTATATTCTTAACCGCATCCCATACAGGCAGAAACAGCAGGAAGGTAACAAGGATATTCCCGAGTGCAATTCCCAGCAGAACAGATATAGTCAGCGTAACTAAAAGTATTGATGCCATATATCCAATACCTGTATTTCTTATCCTGTCGCCGTCAAGAGGCTTTTTGAAAAGATACCAGCCCACATGGGTGTTGTTTTCTATTGAATACTTCACCGCAAGCTTTGCCGTATCGTATTCGGTGAGCTTTACTCTTTTCGCAAGCATTGACACCTGTTTTCTGTATCTTTGCCGTGTTTCTTCATCCATTCTGGCATAGACTCCGGCAGGATCTGTTCTGAGAACAGCTTCAACCCTGTTGACATTTTCCAACAGCTCAACAGAAACAAACCCCGACAAAAACCGCAGAGATGTAAACGCATTCTCCATAACAACAGCATTGTCAAGCACATCACAGGAAGCCTTGATAAGCGACACCAAAGCCGCCTTCACCGAGGGAATAAACGCACAAAGCTCCGCTTCGCTAAGTATCCGTACATTCTGATAGCTGTCCAAAAATACAGAAAGCCTCTCTTCGCTTACTTCACCTCTTCCGCTTTCAACAAAAGCACAGGCAGCATTAACTATCCGTGCCTCTCCGGTTTTTCTGTCCTTCGGCAAACGCTTAAAGCCCCTCAGGTCACCTGCGGCACTTTGCCCCTCTCTGTCCACAATGTAGAAATTATCGAGAAGCCATTCAGACCCCTTGGGTATTCCTGTTTCGTTATATCTTGAATTCAGCTTTTGTACAGTTCCCCTCAGCCTTCGCAGGTCATTGTAAACCTCTTTTGTTATAATCGAAGCATTAACTGCACCGTATATTTCAGTATCAGAAGCAGCAGCTTTTGCAAATGCTGCAAGCTCACTCAGCTCAATATAAACTCCCGTATCCTTACAGGTCATAGTGATCTCCTTTTTGAAACGATTACTAATTAATTTCCCCAGGAATAGTATGGTGTATACGCAAAAAATATATAATTTTTGTAATTTTACTGTTGACAAAAAGAAGAAAATATAGTAATATCAATTCGTTGTGTAAAGTGATTTCCCTTTACAGGAGATTTTCATGGATAACAAAACCTTTGAAATGACGCTGTTATTTGACTTTTTTGGTGATCTTCTCACAGAAAAGCAGCAAAATTGTTTCGATTTATACTATAATGATGATCTGTCCCTTTCGGAGATCGCAGAGGAATGCGGCATCTCCCGACAGGGTGTCAGAGATAATCTTCTAAGAGCTGAAGCAGCTTTAAAGGAATACGAGGAAAAAACCGGCGTTGTCCGCCGATTTACTGAGATGCAGACCGAGATACAAGGTCTGGAAGAAAGTATCAGGCTGTTTCTGGCAAATACCGCTCATTGTGAGCATGACGCTTCCAAAATTTTGGAAAAGCTGGAAAAATTGAAAGGTTAGAATCAGAATGGCATTTGAAAGCTTAGCCGAAAAATTATCAGCTTCCTTTAAAAAGCTGAGAGGCAAGGGCCGTCTGACAGAAGCCGATATTAAGGACGCCATGCGTGAAGTTCGTCTGGCTCTTTTGGAGGCTGACGTTAGCTATAAGGTCGTAAGAGATTTTATAAAGCGTGTTACCGAACGTGCAGTTGGTGTTGAGGTTCTTGAAAGCCTCACTCCTGCTCAGATGGTAATTAAAATCGTTAACGAGGAAATGACCGCACTTATGGGCGGCTCCAATTCCAAGATCAATATTAACCCTAAAGGACCTACCGTTGTAATGCTGGTTGGTCTTCAGGGTGCAGGTAAGACTACCAATGGTGCAAAGTTAGCCGCTCTTCTCCGCAAGCAGTACGGCAAGCGTCCTCTTTTAGTAGCCTGCGACATCTACCGTCCTGCAGCTATCAAGCAGCTCCAGACAGTTGGCGGTCAGCTTAATATCCCTGTATTCCAGATGGGTACAACAAACCCTGTTAACATTGCAAAAGCAGCTCTTGAATACGCCAAGAAGAACGGTCATGATCTGGTATTCCTCGATACCGCAGGCCGTCTCCACATTGACGAACAGCTCATGGACGAGCTCAAGAACATCAAGGCTGAGGTTGAGCCAAACGAAATTATGCTCGTTGTTGACGCAATGACAGGTCAGGACGCTGTAAATGCGGCTTCCGCTTTTGACAATGCTCTCGGCATCGACAGTATAATGCTCACAAAGCTTGACGGTGACGCCCGAGGCGGTGCAGCTCTCTCTGTAAGAGCTGTTACAGGCAAGCCTGTTAAGTTTGCAGGTACAGGTGAAAAGCTTGACAATATCGAAGTTTTCCATCCTGACAGAATGGCATCCCGAATTCTCGGCATGGGCGATATGCTCACTCTTATCGAAAAGGCTGAACAGAGCTTCGATAAGAAAAAAGCTGAGGAAATGGCAAACCGTCTGAAGCAGAACAAGTTCACTCTTAACGATTATTACGAGCAGCTCTCCCAGATTAAGAACATGGGCAGCCTCTCCGACCTTGCCGGTATGATCCCGGGTATGGATGCAGGTGCTCTCCAGGGAGCTACTTTGGATGAAAAGGCTGTTTCAAGAATTGAGGCTATTCTCCTTTCCATGACACCAAAGGAAAGAGAAAACCCATCCATCCTTAACAGCAGCCGTAAAAAGCGTATCGCAGCAGGCAGCGGAACAAAGGTCGTTGAGATCAACCGCCTTCTGAAGCAGTACGAAATGATGCGTGACATGGCCCGCCGCATCAACAAGAGCAAGAACCCAACCTTTGAAGGCATCTTCGGCGGAAAAGGCAGACGCGGCAGAGGCGGTAAGTCTCCATTCGGGTTCTAAAAAAAATCATTTACCAAACAAGTTGGTATATATCTGAAAGATATTTGCTATATATACATTTTTATTACGGAGGTGACATCATGGTTAAAATCAGACTTCGCAGAATGGGTGCTAAGAAGGCTCCTTACTACAGAATCGTAGTATCCGATTCCCGTTCCCCACGCGACGGCAGATTCATCGAGGAGATCGGTTCTTACAATCCTCTCACAAATCCTGCTGAAATTAAGGTCGATGCTGAACGCGCTCAGTACTGGGTAAAGAACGGCGCACAGCCAACAGACACTGTAAAGTCTCTGCTTAAGAAAGTCAGCGCAATCTAATGGAGGTCTCAAATGAAGGATCTTTTACTCTACATCGCGCAAAATCTTGTTGACAATCCTGATGAGGTCTCTGTAGTTGAGCGCGACGAGGCTGATGAAACAGTTTTCGAACTCCATGTTGCATCTGCTGACATGGGCAAGGTCATCGGTCGTCACGGTAAGATCGCCAAAGAGATAAGAGTGCTTATGCGTTCTGTCGCTCAGAAGCAGGGCAGACGAGTAAGCGTTGATATTATGGATTAACGGAAAACGAGAGTCTTAATGATTCTCTCTGGCGTTAGACCCGCCGGTTTTCCAGGGGGTATGTCCTACCCCCTGGGTCAAAAGCCGTTCCTCTTATCTCGGTGCATTTTAAAAAAACACTTAGCTATAGGGATTGTTGTAAAAGACAATCCCTTAATTTTTGCTTTTATACGAGGTTATTATGACTAAACAATATCTTGAATCCGGTAAGATCATCAACACCCACGGCATTAACGGTGAAGTTAAGATCGAGCCCTGGTGTGACTCTCCTGAATTTCTTAAAAACTTCAAGCGTCTTTACATCGACGGTGTTTGCTATAAGGTCTTGAAATTCAGAGTACAGAAGAATTTTGTGTATATCTTATTCGAGGGTATTGACGATTTGGACAAGGCTATCACCATGAAGAACAAGGTCATTTCCATTGACAGAAACGACCATAAGCTCCCAAAGGGTCAGTATTACATTCAGGACCTTATCGGCCTTAAGGCAGTAAGCGATACCGGCGAAGAGCTTGGCACAGTCCGTGAGATAATGGACCGTCCTTCATACAAGATATATGTAATTCAGGGTGAACGCGAGATACTTATCCCCGGTGTTGCTGAATTTGTTCTCAACATTGACATGGATGCAGGTGTTATTCATTTTCATTTATTAGAGGGAATGTAATATGCATATAGATATAATGACCCTTTTTCCCGACACCGTTGGTGACGTTCTCTGTGAGTCTATTTTAGGCAGAGCACAGGAACGAGGCTATATCCGTATAGAAACTCACCAAATCAGGGATTATACTAAAAACAAGCAAAAGCAGGTGGACGATTACCCCTACGGCGGTGGCAGAGGCTGTGTTATGCAGGCTCAGCCATTATATGACTGCTGGAAGCACATCTGCGAAGAAGCCGGTAAACGTGTCCACACAATTTATATGTCCCCCTGCGGCAAGGTGTTCCGTCAGGAGGACGCTAAACGTCTTAAAAATGAATATGACCGCTTTATCATCGTATGCGGTCATTACGAGGGTATAGATCAGCGTTTCATCGACGCTTGTGTTGACGAGGAAATATCTATCGGTGACTTTGTTCTCACAGGTGGTGAAATTCCCGCAATGGCTGTTGCTGATGCGGTCTGCCGTCTTGTCCCGGGTGTTCTCCCTGATGAAGAGTGCTTCACGGACGAGAGCCATTGGGACGGTATGCTGGAATATCCTCAATACTCCCGTCCCGAGGAATGGGAAGGACGAAAGGTACCTGAAATACTGCTTTCCGGTCACCATGCAAATATCGCCAAATGGCGACGTAAGCAGTCCATTATTCGTACAAGGCTGAGACGTCCTGATATGTATGCGAAGCTTAAGTTTGAAACAAAGCAGGACAAAAAGCTTTTGCGTGAAATTGAAGAGGAGCTTGAAAATGGAACAGAAGCTTAAGAAATATGCCAGCTTACTTATTAAAGTAGGTCTGAATGTTCAGAAGGGTCAGCCGGTGGTTATCTCCTCCCCTGTTGACTGTGCCGATTTTGCCCGTATTTGTGCGGAAGAAGCCTATAACGCAGGCTGCCGTGAGGTTTATATGAACTGGACCGACGATCAGATAGCACGCATGAAGTACCTCAAGGGTGCTGATGAAATATTCGACACAGTACCTCAGTGGCGTGCTGATTTCTTCAACAGCGTTTCCGCCGAGGGTGCTGCATGGCTGTCAATTTATTCCGAAGACCCTGAGGCCATGAACGGTGTTGACCCCGACAGAATTCGTCGTTCAAGCATTGCTTCCGGAAAGGCAATTAAGCCTTACCGCGACAGACAGATGCTGAACTTCTTTCCATGGTGCATTGCTTCCGTACCAACCGCAGCATGGGCAAAAACTGTTTTCCCCGACGTCTCAGAGGATGAAGCTATGGAAATGCTTTGGGATGCCATATTGGATGCTTCCAGAGTTTTCGATAATTCCGATCCTGTGAGAGAATGGGAAGTACATTGCAGCAATCTCAGTGAAAGAGTAAGAATTCTCAACGAATACAACTTCGATTGTCTGGAATACAAAAACTCTCTTGGTACCGATCTCACAATCAAGCTTCCCGAGGACCACCTCTGGATGGGTGGCTCTGAGGAAACACAGGATGGCCGCACCTTCTGTGCCAATATTCCAACAGAAGAGGTTTTCTGTGCTCCTGTTAAGACTGGTGTAGATGGTATCGTTTATGCAAGCAAACCTCTTGTTATTAACGGCAACATCGTTGATAACTTCTCATTTAAGCTTGAAAAGGGTAAAATAGTCGACGTTCAGGCTGAAACAGGTCTTGAATTCCTTAAATCCGCAATCGCTGTGGATGAAGGTGCATCTTACCTTGGCGAAGTTGCACTTGTGCCTTATCACTCCCCTATCTCCCAGTCAGGACTGCTGTTCTATAACACTCTCTTTGACGAAAACGCATCCTGTCATCTTGCCTTTGGTGAAGGCTATCCATGCCTCAAGGACGGTGCCGGCCTGTCCCGCGAGGAGCTTTCAAAGCGTGGTATCAATGACTCCATCATGCATGAGGACTTCATGATCGGTACACCTGACCTTTCCATTATCGGTGTAACTAAGGACGGTCAGCGTATTCCTGTATTTACAGACGGTGACTTTGCATTTTAATAATTGACAAGGTAAGAAATAGCGGCTATAATGAATATAGAAATGGTGCTACCGATAGACGGTTAGCCCTAGGTATTAAGCGTTTAAAGAATAGCCGCTCGTTTTGCTAGGACGGGGCGGCTATTTCTTTTTGCTAATAAGTATACACAAATTAACAATGCCAATGACAACAAGCATAAGCTGAAAAAGCTCTGTGTATGTGACCATCAGCTCCACCCCCTTTCACAAAAGAGAGTGACTAACCGCCTACCGTATATATGGTAGCACCGTAAACATAGTATCACAAATAATTACAAAAATCAACACAGGTGATGAACATGAACAAAGCATATACAAAACTTATGACCTGCCTTGAATACATAAAGAGCAGAACGGATTTCAAGCCTGAAATTGGTCTTATATTAGGCTCAGGTCTTGGGGCACTTGCCGAGCAGGTTGAAAAACCAATTATTATCGACTATTCCGACATTCCCGGTTTTCCTGTTTCCACAGTACCAGGACATCAGGGGCGTTTCGTTATGGGTTATCTTGGTACAGCCCCTGTAATAGTAATGCAGGGTCGAGTACACTATTACGAAGGCTATCCAATAGAAGATGTTGTCCTTCCAACAAGACTTATGGGACTTCTGGGAATTAAGACCTTATTCCTCACCAACGCTTCCGGCGGTATTGACGCTGAATTTGAAGCCGGTGACTTCATGATGATAACCGATCACGTTCTCTCCTTCTTCCCTAACCCTCTTATCGGTGAGAACATTGATGAACTGGGCACTCGTTTCCCCGATATGACCCGTGTTTACGACAAGGAGCTTTGCGATATTATATCCGGTACTGCTTCTGCTCTGAATATTACACTCCGAAGCGGCGTTTACGCTCAGCTTACAGGACCATCCTTTGAAACTCCTGCTGAAATTCAGATGTTCAAGCTTCTCGGCATCAGTGCTGTTGGTATGTCCACCGCCTGCGAAGCCGTTGTCGCCCGTCACATGGGAGTGAGGGTTTGCGGTATCTCCTGCGTTTGCAATAAGGCTGCCGGTATTTCTCCTACACCACTCTCCCATCAGGAGGTTATGGAAGCTTCTGCCAAAGCCGCTCCGCTGTTTAAGCAGCTCATCACAAAGAGTGTCGAAAACATCCACCTTTCACTTAAAGAGGACTAATTATGATTAGATTTTATAACGGCAAAGTCCTGAAAATGGACGGTTCTTTAGATATCACAAACGAAGAAGTATGGGTAAAGGGTTCTGAGATATGCTATGTTGGCAGCACTCCCGATGAGTTACCTGAATTTGAACGTGAGATCGACCTCAAGGGTGACCTGCTCATGCCAGGCTTCAAAAACGCTCACACCCATTCAGGTATGACCTTCCTGCGTTCATACGCTGATGACCTTCCTCTTAATGAATGGCTTTTCAATAAGGTTTTCCCACTTGAGGACAAGCTGACACCTGACTATATCTACTGGCTCACTAAGCTTGCCATCATGGAATACCTTACAAGCGGTATAACCGCAAGCTTTGATATGTACTTTTTCAGACGTATGTATGCTAAAGCAAATATAGAATGTGGATTCCGTACCGTAATCTGCCCAGGTATAAATGACTTTACAGCCGATATGCAGGACGTTGAGGACGAGTATCTTGAGCTTAAGAATTACCACCCTCTTATAAGCTATAAGCTTGCCTGCCATGCGGAATACACCACAAAGCTTGACAGACTTAAGGAAATCCGTGACCTGCTTCACAAATACAAAGAGCCGTTCTTTGTCCATAACTCCGAAACCCTTTCCGAGGTTCAGGGTTGTATTGAACGCCACGGTAAGACACCTACAGAGCTGTTTGAGGACTTAGGTATGTATGAATATGGCGGCGGCGGCTTCCATTGTGTTTATATGTCCGACAACGACCTTGATATCTTCAAAAAGCATGGTCTTTGGGCTGTAACCAACCCAGGCTCTAACTGTAAGCTGGCAAGCGGTATTGCTCCAATTACTAAGTACTTGGATAAGGGGATTAATATAGCTATCGGTACTGACGGTCCTGCAAGCAACAACGCTCTTGATATGTTCAGGGAAATGTATCTTGTTTCCGTTCTTCAGAAAATTTTAAACAATGATGCCGCTTCCTGCGATGCAGGCAAGGTTCTTGAAATGGCAACCGTGGGCGGTGCAAGGGCTATGGGTCTTGATAATTGCGATTCCATCGCCGTTGGCAAGCAGGCTGACCTTATTATAATTGATCTCTCCAGACCGAATATGCATCCGCTCAACAACATTACAAAGAATATCGTATACTCCGGCTCCAAGGAAAACGTCCGCATGACTATGGTTGCAGGCAAAGTTCTTTACGAAAAGGGTGAGTTCTTTATAGGTGTTGAGCCTCATATCGTTTATGAAAACTCAAACAGAATAGTCCGTGAGATAGTTGAGGGTTAAGATATGCAGTATAATACCATACTTTTTGACCTTGACGGCACTCTCACTAACCCCGCTCTGGGTATCACAAATTCCATCATCTATACCCTTAATCACTACGGCATTACCCCACCGGCACGAGAAGAGCTTTATAAGTTCATTGGCCCACCACTTGCCGACTCCTTCAAAATGTTCTACAACTTCCCTGATGATAAGGCAAGAGAAGCTGTTGACGTTTACCGTGAATATTTCGGTGTAAATGGACTTTTTGAAAATGAGGTCTATGACGGTATCGGAGAAATGCTTGATAAACTCAATGCGGCCGGCTATAAATTAGGTGTCGCTACTTCAAAGCCCGATGTGTTCTCTCAGCAGATTTTGGAGCATTTTGGCCTCATGGACAAGTTCGTTTTCCTCTCAGGCAATACCATTGAGGAAACAAGACCCACAAAAATTCAGGTAATTGAATACGCTCTTGAAAATATGAATGCTGACCCGGCTTCCACTATCATGGTTGGTGACAGAAAGTTTGACATTCTGGGTGCTAAGCATTTCGGAATCTGTCCTGTTGGCGTACTCTACGGCTTCGGTGACAGAGAAGAGCTTGAGACGGCTGGTGCTGAGTATATCTGTGAGACGGTAGCGGATTTGGAAAAGCTATTATTAGGTTTAAATTAGTAAGGCAACCTAACAGCTCCCTCGCGTGAAGGGAGCTATATGCAAAAATTTTAAATATTAGATATGTTAAATCGGCGGTAAGGCTTATGCCCTACCGCCCCCTTTTTAGTTCTGCGAGTTTTATGTCATAACATTCAGTACATTTTTCATAAATGCTTGACGTAGATCATATTTTTCATGTTAGTTTTCCTCTTTCATTTTAATCTCATAAGGAACTCTGATTTTATTAGCATCTTCGTCCACATTAAACACTTCAACAGCACCGTCAAAAACGTGTTCACCGTTCATCACATTTTCTACAAGGTCAGCTATGGTTTCGGCCATACCTGTCGCTGACTGGAGAATAGACCCAACCATCTTGCCTTCTTCAATAGCGGCAGCGGCGTCTGCAGTATAGTCAACACCAAATACAGGAATTGTATTTCCTTCTCCTGTATTCCAACCTTTGTTATTAAGTGCTTCAACACAACCGAGAGCTGCATCATCATTATTTGCAATAACGACTTCAATTGGAGCATCTCCGTCCATTGGATTTGTGGAAAGAGCGGTTTCCATGATCTCAAAAGCAGTTGTCTTGGACCAGTTGGATGGCTGGTATTTGTCAGTGTTGTTTGCATCGTAGTAAGTGAGCTCAGGTTTATTTGCCATAGTAAGAACTGCGTTACAGTATGGAATAACACTCATCGAACGAACATCCGGCGCTTCAGAACAAATAAGTTCAATTTTAGGTGTTGTAATATTCAGAAGTCTTGTAGCTACATTTGTTTGAGACGATGTAAATGCAGCATAATATGGATGATCTTCCAGATTTACATCAATCGTAGCATCTGAATAATAACAACCAATTTCACCAACTAAATAAATATATGATATGTAGCCATCACAGTTTAAATCTATATCATCATAGTTTTCAGCAATATACTTACCTATCATTATTCCCTGTGCCTCACCGGCTTCTGCTGCTCTTGTACCAACAAAGCAGGCATTTTCATAAGAATTAATGACACTGTCATCTACTTCTCGGTTAAAGAAAATTACAGGTACGTCAGCTACCCTGGCAATATCCGTAATATTCTGTGCCGCATCAATGGCCGCAGTATCAACAATATTTACGATTAGAAGATTTACTCCATTTGCAATAGCGGATTCAATCTGCACATTCTGTCTTGCCTGAGTGCTTGCCGCATCGTAGTTTGTGTACTGAATACCAAGGGCATCAAGTTCACTATTTAAAGCATCACGGACTGTGGAAAGAAAAGCATCGGAAAAATCGTACCAGAATACACCTGCTTTAACTTCAATCTCCTCAGGTATCACTTCTTCAATAATTTCTTCAATTTGTTCTTTAGGTTTTGTTTCTTCAATCAAGGTTTCCGGAGCTTTACTTGTGCAGGAAGCAAGGGTAAATACCATAGTGAAGGTTAAAAACAGAGTTAAAAATTTTTTCATTGCAGCATTCCTCCTTTTGTAAATTCAGAATAACATTTGATTTTAATGCAGTCAATAAGGTTAAGAATAGCTTAAGAAAAGGTTAAACACTCTTAAGAAAATCTTAAAAGAAAACAAAAAAATCGGAGGTAAGGTCAATGACCTTACCTCCAAAGCATCTTTATTCAGATTAATACATACCGCCCATATCAGGAGCAGGAGCTGCACCTGCAGGCTGTGGGATGTCTGTTACCAGGGACTCGGTTGTGAGGACCATGGAAGCAACGCTTGCTGCGTTTTCGAGAGCGGAGCGGCAAACCTTAGTTGGGTCTACGATACCTGCTTCGATCATGTCGCAGTATTCTTCTGTTGCTGCATTGAAGCCGTAGTTAGCGGATTCAGAGTTCTTTACGTTATTCAGGATAACTGCACCTTCAAGACCTGCGTTAGCTGCGATCTGCTTGATTGGAGCTGTAAGAGCCTTTGCGATCATAGCGATACCTGTCTTTTCATCGCCGTTTGCATCAGCTAAGAGAGCTTCAACAGCCTTTGCTGCGTAAACATAAGCTGTACCGCCGCCTGCTACGATACCTTCTTCAACAGCAGCTCTTGTAGCGTTGAGAGCGTCCTCAATGCGGAGCTTCTGTTCCTTCATTTCTGTCTCGGTTGCTGCGCCAACCTTGATAACTGCTACGCCGCCGGACAGCTTTGCAATACGTTCCTGAAGCTTTTCTCTGTCGTATTCAGAGGTGGAAACTTCATATTCGTTCTTGATCTGATTAATTCTTGCCTTGATAACTGCGGAAGGAGCAGCACCGTCAACAATGATGGTGTTTTCCTTTGTAACCTTGATCTGTCTTGCTGTACCAAGCATGGAAACATTAGCTTCCTTAAGCTCCATACCAAGCTCGCTGGAGATTACCTGACCGCCTGTGAGTATAGCGATATCCTCGAGCATTGCCTTACGTCTGTCACCGAAACCAGGTGCCTTAACGCAAACGCAGGTAAATGTGCCTCTGATCTTATTGAGAATGATAGTTGCAAGAGCTTCGCCTTCAACATCTTCAGCAATGATAAAGAGCTTTCTGCCAGCCTGAACTACCTGCTCTAAGATTG
This sequence comes from Oscillospiraceae bacterium, assembly GCA_015067795.1. Taxonomy (GTDB): domain Bacteria; phylum Bacillota; class Clostridia; order Oscillospirales; family Oscillospiraceae; genus SIG495. The sequence goes on along the minus strand of SVLU01000001.1, from coordinate 89,218 downwards.
GAAGAATTTCCTGAATGTTGGAGATCTTCTTATCTGTAATGAGAATCAGTGGTTCATCAATAACGGCTTCCATCTTCTCTGTATCAGTTGCCATATAAGGAGTGATGTAGCCTCTGTCAAACTGCATACCTTCAACTACTTCACTGTAGGTTTCAGCAGTCTTGGATTCTTCAACTGTGATAACGCCATTCTGGCTTACCTTTTCCATTGCTTCTGCAATGAGATTACCGATCTTAACGTCAGCGGAAGAAACAGCACCAACTCTTGCGATATCCTGTGTGCCGCTTACAGGCTGGGAATTAGCCTTGATAGCTTCAACAGCAACGTTAACTGCCTTCTGGATACCCTTCTTCATAACCATTGGGTTAGCACCTGCTGCTACGTTCTTAATACCTTCATGGATCATAGCCTGAGCAAGAACTGTTGCGGTAGTAGTACCGTCACCTGCTACATCGTTTGTCTTGGAAGCAACTTCCTTAACAAGCTGAGCACCCATATTTTCAAAAGGATCCTCCAGTTCAATTTCCTTTGCGATTGTAACACCGTCATTTGTGATGAGTGGAGAACCGAACTTCTTGTCGAGAACTACATTTCTGCCCTTTGGGCCGATTGTGAGCTTAACTGTATCTGCAAGCTGGTTTACACCCTTTTCAAGGGCTCTGCGTGCTTCTTCACCGTAAACGATCTGTTTTGCCATTTAGAAACCTCCAATTATTCAACGATAGCGAGGATGTCACCAACACGAACGATGGTCAGTTCTTCGCCTTCGATCTTTACCTCAGTGCCTGTATACTTACCGGTAATTACCTTGTCACCCTTCTTGACTGTCATTTCGATTTCGTTGCCGTCAACAAGGCCGCCCGGGCCTGCTTCGATAACCTCATATACCTGAGGCTTTTCCTGTGCAGCGCTTGTAAGGATGATGCCGCTCTTAGTTGTCTCTTCAGCAGCTACGCGCTTTAATACAACTCTATCGCCAAGTGGTCTAAGTGTCATTATAAATTACCTCCTAAAGAATATAACCACATTTTTCGCTTTTTAGCACTCTAACCTTACGAGTGCTAAGACGCTTATTATAATAGTCTAATATTTAAGCTTTAGCAACTCTTGAAGCCGCTAAATTTCTTGTGAATTTAATGTTTCCGGGGTTTTGGTTTAATTTACCTTTTATTTTCACGCAAATGCTTCTGTTTTCTCCTGTTTTCTTTCGTTTTCAGAAGCGTTGTCAAAGAATTTCATTCCATTCGGGCATAAAAGGTTAACTCCGTTATGTACCATAGACATCTCAGCCTTCCGGTTTCTGAAAATTTCACCGTCCAGATTGATGGCCATTTCATCATCTGCTTCAATAATTATGCGGCTGTCGGAGTAACGCTTTACTATTTCACCGGCTTCTCTGTATCTGCCTGTGGCGTATTTACCGATAAGCTTGATAACATTAAATCTGGAGCACCTCTTGACTATCAGCGTGTCCATAATGCCGTCATCGGGCATATTGTCATTTATCGGGTTAAAGCCACCGCCGTAGTATTTACCGTTGCAGGTGCATATCAAAGCATATTCGCCGCTCTGGGTTTTATCACCTGTTGTAATGGTAAAATGCTGATTGATACCCTTGAAGAAATGGGCGATAAGAGAAAAGATATAGGCAAGCATACCTTTTACCAAAGGAATTCTATTATATTTGTGAACATCTCCTGCTATTCTTGCGTCAAAACCAAGAGAGCAAATATTAATGCTGTATCTGTCATTACATCTGATAACGTCAATCGGATGGACAAAACCGTTTATCAGCTTTTCTATATCGAAGAAAAGCTCCTTTTCATCGCCGAAGGTCTTGATAAAGTCATTACCCGTTCCGCATGGAAAAAATGTCACGGAGGCATTATTATAGCCGACACATCCGTTGGCACATTCATGGAATGTACCGTCACCGCCGCAGGCATACACTCTCAGCTCCTCACCGGTTTCAGCTTCACGACGCACCTTTTCTGTGGCATCATGAGGCTTCTGGGTGATGTATATTTCATAGTCTCCGCCGTTTTTGCTCATAGCGGCGATGATCTGCTCTTTAGTTTTTTCATATTTATGACGCTTTCCGCCTGATATCGGATTTATAACAAAGAGGTGCTTCACAGTATTGACCCCCAAAACTATTTTATATTATACATATAAAGGTCGCACTTAATCATGCCGTTATACAGCTTACGCTTCTTGTCAGCAGTTCTGCCGAAGGTGCGTTCAAACTCGGTGTGGGACGAAAGGATATACATCTTCATATCCTTAAGTTCCTTAACAACCTTACCAAACTGATTGTAAAGTCTTTCAGCCTCTCTGTGTTCCATAACACGTTCACCGTAAGGTGGGTTGGAAATTATTATTCCCGGGCCTTTGTGTTCAAAGCTTCTGGCATCGGCAACCTCAAAGGTGATATGCTGTTCAACACCGGCACGCTTCGCGTTAGCCGTTGCTATCTCAATGCACTCAGGGTCAATATCGCCGCCGAATATCTCATACTTACCGTTAAACTCACGGTCACGTGCTTCTTCACGAGCGGTATCCCAAAGGTCTTTCTTCAGCCATATCCACTTGTCAGCGGCAAAACGGCGATTAAGACCGGGAGCTCTGTTCATAGCCGCGAGAGCAGCTTCAATAGGAATAGTACCTGAGCCACAGAATGGATCGTAAACAGCTTCTCTTCCCCGGTATCTTGCAACGGATACCATAGCAGCCGCAAGTGTCTCACGAAGAGGAGCGGCGTTACCAACAGGGCGGTAACCGCGCTTGTGAAGTCCTGCACCACTGGTGTCGATATACAGCCATGCAACATCATTCATAATTGCAAACTGGATCTGATACTTAGCTCCTGTTTCCTTGAACCATTGTGCCTTGAATTTCATCTTAAGGCGTTCAACAACAGCCTTCTTTACAATGCTCTGACAATCCGGAATTGAATGAAGCTGGGAATTCAGACTGTGACCCTTAACCGGAAAAGCACCGTCCACAGGGATATAGTGTTCCCAGGGCATATTCTTAACGCCCTCAAAAAGCTCATTAAAGCTCTCGGCGTTACAGTGACCAACAACAAGCAGAACACGCTCACCTGTGCGGAGATTGATATTCGCTCTTGCAATGTCCTCCTTATTACCTGAAAACAGTACACGACCATTTTCAGCACGGACATTCTCCATCTTTAACCGACGCAGTTCGTCGGCTGCCAGTCCCTCTAAACCGAACAGGCATGGTACAGATAATTCGTAGTCCATTTTCTTATTCCTTTCGCAAAAATCTACAAATAACAGCATAACACAAACAGATTATAATTGCAATTATCTATTTAATTTGATAAAATGTAAATTAAAATGTTTGGTGTAGTGAAGGAGTTTAATATGTCCCTTATTTCCATACAGAAAACACCTGACTATTCCTCCAAAGCAATGGAGCTTGCGGTAAAAACCCATTTTGAAGCTCTTGGCGTTGCCGCCGACCTTAAGAAAGATACAAAGGTTCTTATAAAACCTAATCTCGTTTCTCCCCGCAAGCCCGACACCGCAACCACAACTCATCCCGAATTTGTGTTTGCCGTTGTTAAATGGCTCCATGCTCACGGTGTCAGAAATATCACAATAGCAGACAGCCCCGGTGGTCTTTATACTCCCCAGACTCTTAAGAATACATACACAGTTTGTGGTTATAACGGTATAGGTGCTTTTGCGGCTCTTAATTACGATACAAGCTGGCAGACCGTCCACTGTGACGAAAGCTTCAGAAATAAAACCTTTAATATTATAACCCCGATTCTTGAAGCTGACTATATTATCAATATGCCAAAGCTCAAGACCCACGGAATGATGACTCTTTCCGGAGCAGTTAAGAATATGTTCGGCTCAGTACCCGGTATTCAGAAGCCCGAAATGCACTACCGCTGGCCTGAAATTAATGATTTTGCTGATATGCTCATTGAGCTGACAATGCATTTAAAGCCAAATATCACCTTGGTGGACGCAGTTGAATCTATGGAAGGCAATGGGCCAAACAGCGGCAGCAAGAAATATGCCGGTGTTACCTTCGCTTCAAGAGATCCATTTACCTTAGATAAGGTAATGGCAGATTTTATGAAATTAGGCAGTATTCCCATGCTTCAGGAATACGAAAGAATGGGTCTTATCAAAACACCCGAGTATATCGGTGATGCAGTTGAGGGAACAGGCTTCAAGCTTCCCGACACCGCTTCCCTTGACTTCACCGACAAGGTTCCCAAATTCCTTCGCGGTCCTGCTAAAAGATTTATGGAAAAGGCACTGCACCCTGTTCCAAAGGTAAGCAGGAGAAAATGCATCGGCTGCGGTAAATGTGCCGAAAGCTGTCCTCCCCATATCATTATAATCAAAAATCGTAAAGCTAAATTCACTTCCAAAGGCTGTATCTCCTGCTTCTGCTGTCAGGAAATGTGCCCTGTTCATGCTATAAGCGTAAAAAGAATGATTAATTTATAGATTTGTATATCAAATCGGAAAGGAGTTTAGATGATACTTGGTGAAAAAATTCGCATATTGCGTAACAATCACAGCTGGTCACAGGAAACCTTCGCAAACAAGATGAATATTTCAGTTGAAACTCTGTCGGACTGGGAGAATTCAAGGTCCTTGCCTGATATCGAGGAGCTTATCAAACTCAGTTCTTTGTTTGGAGTCACAACGGATTATATGCTCAAGACTCACACAAAGAAAGCTCAAAAGCTTGTAAGATGCCTCACAAAGGCAGATGTCAACGAATATCTTGCCCTTCGCGAAAAGTCCTCAAAGGGCTTTGCGCTTGCAATATTCCTCTGTGTACTTTCTCCACTCTTCCTTATTGCTCTTGTCGCCTTATCCGAGCTTTCAACCATTAATATATCCACTACCCTTGCGGTCATTATAGGATTCCTTGCGTTTCTGTTCGATATCGTTGTCGCTGTTATGATATTTATTTTCACCGAAGGCTTATGTGAAAAGTTCGAGTTTCTTGAAACGGAAGAATTTGAAACAGAGCCCGGTGTTGTGGAAATGGTTAAGGAGATGCAGAAGGAATACAAGCCTACATACATTAAGTATAATACTATCGCAACAATTATCTGTATTCTGTCTCCTATTCCATTGATCATCTCCGCAATCCTCAACAAGGACCTGCTGACAATTATATTTATCTGTTTGATGCTTATCATTGTAGGTTTAGCAATCATCCTGTATATACGGTTTGGCGTTAGGTGGTCAAGTATGCAGAGAATTCTCCAGGAGGGTGCCTTCTCTGTATCTAAGAAAAAGTCAAAATCCGTAATTGCCCGTGTTACACACATATTCTGGGCGGCTGTAACAGCAGGCTTCCTTGCATGGAGCCTCATCCTCAACGCCTGGGAAATCAGCTGGATCGTATGGCCGATTGCCATTGTTATGGTTGCGGCTTTCTGGATAATAACAGGAGTACATAAAAAAGATAAATAATAAATGGAGAATTGCCTGTCCGGCAATTCTCCTTATTTTTTACGGTATTTAGGGATTTCCGTTTTGATACAGTACCATTCATTAATTATTTCATGGCTTTCAATATTTGCCGGTTACAAAATACCGGCTTCATAACTGACATTACCATTCTCAACAGTTAAAACACCATATCTTCCCGAAAATCCAATGCTTCCCGGATTTATAATCAGAAGTCCGTCACGGTCCTCAAAATATGCGGAATGTGTATGACCGTAAAGCACTACCCTCGCATTACGTCCCTTAGCTTCCCTTACAAGTCTTGAGATACTCTGTTTTACGCCAAAAATATGTCCATGAGTCATCAGTATACGCACGCCTTCCAAAGTTGTAAGACGCACAAGCTCCATATTGCTGCTGTAATCGCAGTTTCCACCCACCTGATACACGGTTACATCGGGATAAAGTAGTCCCAAGCCGCGCAGGTCTTTTGCTCCGTCTCCAAGATGGAAAAGCACTTCTGGCTTAACTTTTTCCACTGCATCCATAACGTCGTTTGCCCTGCCGTGGGAATCGGATATGATAAGTGCTTTCAATACTGTAACCTCCGTAGGCGAATTTGAATATAATGCTTTAGAATGATTAAGGAGCGTTGGGTCTATGGATATGGATAAAATCAAGGAAATAGCTTATTCCAATGAGGGTAAGAAAATTCAGGATATGTTCAAGGGCAGTGAGATCGAGCAAGCCGCAAAATCAGGTGATATTGAGTCCTTAAAGGGTGCTGTATCTCAGCTTTTGCAAACCGATGCAGGTGCAAGGCTTGCTAAACAGATATCGGAAATGATGAAGAAGTAGAGGTGATGGAATGGGCGAGCTTGAAGATAAGCTTAACAGCATATTGTCCTCTCCGGAGGAGATGGAAAAAATCATGGGCATCGCCCGTTCGCTCTCTCAGAGTGGCTTTGGTGAGGAAAACAAGCAAAAGTCAAAAAGCAGAAAAGATGATATAAAAGCAAGTCAATCGGATATATTCAGCAGTTTAGATCCCAGAATGCTGTCAATGATGACACGGCTTATGGGTGGCTTCAATAACAGCTCCAATGATAAAGCGAAACTGATAGACACCATAAAACCATATCTCAGAAAAGAACGCCGCGAAAAGCTTGAGGAAGCCGCAAGTTTGGCAAAAATGGCAAAGCTTGCAAAATTAGCCTTTTCTGAATTTTCGGGAGGTGATCAGGATTTATAAAAGGTATTGCAGAACTGATGTCAAATTTTATCCTGTTCCTGACTTTAATAAGAATAACCCGAATTCAGGTAAGGGAGGCTTCTCCCCTGTTGAACAGCTTCTGTCGTTACTTCCGGAAGGTATTGATATGGGGGATGTCATTCTCATTCTGCTTCTTCTGCTGCTATACTTAGACAGCAGGGATGAAGAATTTTTGATAATGCTGATCGTGATGGCTATGTCTTTCTTTCAAAAATAAAGCCAAATTTCAAGGTCTGTCTCAAAACCTTCAGCTTTGAGGCAGACCCTTTTTAACAATAATATGGAAATGCATACTATCGGAACGTCCGAAACGGCCGTTCCCTACAAACAGCATCAGGAACATATTTAACCATTGATTGTAGGGTTCAGCACTTGCGACGAACCGTTTTTTATTTTACTTCTGAACGAAGCCGACCTTCTTATATACCTTACGGAGGGTCTTGTTTGCAACGTAGGAAGCACGAGCCGCACCATCACGGTAAACCTTTTCCAGATAAGCCTTATCCTTGAGAAGTCTTTCAGCTTCTTCTCTGATTGGTCTGAGCATTTCAACAACAGCTTCGCCAACAGCGACCTTGAAATCACCGTAGCCCTTGCCGACGAATTCATTTTCAATTTCCTCATAGGTCTTACCTGCTGCAAGAGAGTAAATTGTCATCAAATTGGAAATGCCCTTCTTATTATCGGGATCATATTTTACGCAGGTTTCAGAGTCTGTAACGGCACGCTTGAAGGAACGCATGATCTCTTCCGGCTTCTGCATAAGGTAGATGCAGCCACCCGGGTCCTTATCGGACTTGGACATCTTGTTCTCAGGAGTTGTAAGGCTCATGATCTTTGCACCGACCTTTGGGATAAATGGTTCGGGCACTGTGAAAACATCACCGTAAACACCGTTAAAACGGTTTGCAATGTCTCTTGTCAGCTCAACGTGCTGCTTCTGGTCGATACCTACCGGAACAAGGTCAGCCTGATACAGAAGAATATCAGCAGCCATGAGTGCCGGATATGTAAAGAGACCTGCATTGATGTTATCTGCATTCTTAGCGGACTTGTCCTTGAACTGGGTCATTCTGGACAGTTCACCGAACATTGTATAACAGGCAAGAACCCAGTTCAATTCAGCATGAGCGGATACATGGCTCTGAATAAAGATTGTGTTCTTTTCAGGGTCAAGACCGCTTGCGATATACTGAGCAAGCTGAGCAAGAGTACGCTTACGAAGCTCAGCAGGGTTCTGACGAACCGTGATAGCATGCATATCAACGATACAGTAGAAGCAGTTGTAGTCGTTGCACAGCTCGACCCAATTCTTCATAGCACCCATATAGGAGCCGAGAGTAAGGTCACCTGATGGCTGAATTCCGCTTAATATTGTTTTTCTTTCGTCCATTATTCTTTCACCTTATTTTAAACCATATTTTTCAGCAAGCTTGCCAAAGCCTGCCATAGAATTAACGATAGTTTCCTTGGCTACACAGTACGCGATACGCACATAGCCCGGACAGGCAAAGGAAGTGCCGGGTACTACAAGGATATTAAATTCCTTAGCCGCCTCGGAGAACTCCTTATCACTTACAGGGGTCTTCATCCAGAGATAGAAAGCACCCTGTGGGAAAACACATTCAAAGCCATGAGCTGTAAGACCTTCGTAAAGGGTCTTTCTGTTATCGTCATAACCGGAGAGGTCTGTATTCTCATTGAGGCAGCGTGCAACTATTCTCTGCTGGAGAGAAGGAGCGTTAACGAAGCCGAGAACACGGTTAGCAATGCTTGCTGCTTCAAATGTAATAGTGAAGTCTGCCATTTCAGAAGGAATTACAACATAGCCGATACGTTCACCCGGGAGAGACAGGGATTTGGACCAGGAATAAGCCACAAAAGCGTCGTTATAATACTTTGTAACGTATGGAACGTCAACGCCATCATAAGCCAACTCTCTGTAAGGCTCATCGGAAATGAGGTAAATCTCATGACCGTATTCCTTTTCCTTAGCACTCATGATCTCACCGATCTTTGTGAGAGTTTCATGGGAGTAAACAACACCTGTTGGATTGTTTGGAGAGTTTATGATAACTGCCTTTGTGTTGGGATTTATCATCTCTTCAAAAGCAGTCAGGTTTGGCTGGAAGGTAGCTGTATCAGGAGCAACAGCCTTGATTACACCACCGTAGTTCAGAACATAATTACCGTACTCAACAAAGTATGGTGCAAATGTGAGAACCTCATCACCCGGGTTCAGTACAGTCTTAAGAATAACGTTCAGACCGCCTGCCGCACCAACAGTCATAATGATGTTATTTTCAGTGAACTTGGTTTCAAATCTCTCATTGAGGGAGTCTGCAATAGCCTTACGTACGTCAGGATACCCTGCATTGGACATATAGCCGTGGAGATAGAGCGTATCCTCGTTATTGAGGATGTCAATGGCAACTTCCTTTACAGCTTCAGGTGCGGGAAAGTTAGGATTGCCAAGGCTGAAATCGTATACGTTTTCTCTGCCGTAGATGGCCGCAAGGCGGTTGCCCTCCTCAAACATGGCTCTGATAGCAGAATTCTTACCGGCAAGACCTTTCATCATTTCGGAAATCATATTATATCCTCCATTTCAGGAAAATTCAGATACAGTTATTTTAACACTATAACCGTGTATTTGCAAATATTTATGCAAAGTTTTTTTAATTTTCCAGTACCAAGTAGGGTTCGGCGCTTTGCGACGAACCGAACAAATATTTTCAAAAGCAGCGGTTCGTCTGTAACGGCCGAACCCTGCAAAAGAAATCACAAAAAACTGAGATGGAGTTTCCCCCATCTCAGCATCAAAATCATTTATTTATTTTCAGGCTTAAGGATCAGGTTAACAAGCTTATTCTTAACGAAGATCTTTCTTACGACCTGCATACCTTCCATTGCCTTCTGGATCTTATAGTTTTCACAAACTATGTTATAAACTGTATCATCATCAGCATCCATAGGAACGATAACCGTTGTCTTCATCTTGCCGTTTACCTGAACAGCGATTTCCTTTTCCTTGTCTACCATCTTTGCTTCATCGTAGGATGGCCACTGAGCTAAAACGGAGAAGCCGCCGAAGCCCTGGATCTCCCACAGCTCTTCAACGATGTGAGGAGCAAATGGAGAAAGGAGTGTGAGAAGAGCCTTGATATCGCCTCTGGAAGGCTTCTTGTCATAGTATTCGTTTACCATAGCCATGAGAGCAGCGATTGCGGTATTGAACTTCATGTTTTCAATATCTTCGCCGACCTTCTTGATGGTACGATGTACAAGAGCCTCATGAGCTGCGGAATAGCTGTCATCTCCGTCGATCTTGTTTTCAGCTAAATTCCAAACTCTGTCAAGGAATCTCTTGCAGCCCTTAACGGCGGTATTGGACCATGGAGCAGCCTTTTCAAAGTCACCGATGAACATGATGTACAGACGGAGAGTATCAGCACCGTAAGCATCAACGATCTCGTTAGGGTTGATAACGTTGCCTCTGGACTTGGACATCTTTTCGCCGCCTTCGCCAAGGATCATGCCATGGCTTGTACGCTTCATGTAAGGTTCCTTGGTTGGAACTACGCCGATGTCATAGAGGAACTTGTGCCAGAATCTGGAGTACAGGAGATGGAGTGTAGTATGTTCCATACCGCCGTTGTACCAGTCAATAGGAGTCCAGTAATCAAGAGCTTCCTTGGATGCAAGAGCTTCCTTGTTGTGAGCATCTGCATAGCGGAGGAAGTACCAGCTGGAACCTGCCCAGTTTGGCATTGTATCTGTTTCGTGTTCAGCAGGGCCGCCGCACTTTGGACAAGTACATTCAACCCAGTCACGCATATGAGCAAGAGGAGATTCACCGTTATCGGTTGGCTCGTAGGATTCTACATCAGGAAGTGTGAGAGGCAGATCCTTTTCGTCCATTGGAACCCAACCGCACTTAGGGCAGTTGATGATTGGAATAGGTTCACCCCAGTAACGCTGACGGGAGAATACCCAGTCTCTCAGCTTGTAGTTTACCTTTTCATGGCCAATGCCCTTTTCAGTGAGCCACTGGATCATTCTTGGAATAGCTTCTTCAACAGAAAGACCATCCAGGAAACCGGAATTTACCATGATGCCTGTATCACAATCTGTATATGCTTCCTTTTCCACATTGCCGCCTGCTACGACTTCAATGATTGGAAGACCGAATTCCTTAGCGAATTCCCAGTCACGGGTATCATGACCCGGAACTGCCATGATAGCACCTGTACCGTAAGTAGCAAGAACGTAGTCGGAAATGAAGATTGGGATTTCCGTACCGTTTACAGGGTTGATAGCCTTTACGCCTTCCAGCATAACGCCGGTCTTGTCCTTAGCAAGCTCTGTTCTTTCAAAGTCAGACTTCTTTGCTGCCGCTGCCTGATATGCACGAACAGCATCAAGATTTGTAAGCTTATCCTTCCAGGATTCGATAACCTCATGCTCAGGAGCGATTACCATATAGGTAGCGCCGAAGAGAGTATCGCATCTTGTGGTGAAAACGGTAAGAGTATCGCCTGCTGTTGTACCGAAGTCAACTTCCGCACCTGTGGAACGACCGATCCAGTTTCTCTGCTGAGTCTTAACTCTTTCGATAAAGTCCAGATCATCAAGGTCGTCAAGAAGTCTCTGAGCATACTTTGTGATACCCAGCATCCACTGGCTCTTTTCCTTCTTGATTACTTCGCCGCCGCAGCGTTCACATACGCCGCCGACAACCTCTTCGTTGGCAAGAACGATCTTACAGGATGTACACCAGTTAACAGGCATACCGGACTTGTAAGCAAGACCATGCTTGAACATCTGCAGGAAGATCCACTGAGTCCACTTATAATACTCAGGATCGGATGTGTCAACTACTCTGTCCCAGTCAAAGCTGTAACCAAGCATCTTAAGCTGGCTTGTAAAACGAGCAATGTTTCTGATGGTAACATCACGTGGATGCATATGGTTCTTGATAGCATAGTTTTCTGTTGGCAGACCGAAAGCGTCAAAGCCGATCGGGAACAGAACATTCATGCCTTCCATCTTCTTTTTACGGGAAACGATGTCCATAGCTGTGTATGGTCTTGGATGACCAACATGGAGACCGTCGCCGGATGGATATGGGAACTCGATCAGACCGTAAAACTTTGGCTTATCGGAGTTTGTTTCAGCGGCATAAACCTTAGACTCTTCCCACTTCTGCTGCCACTTCTTTTCGATTTTTGAAAATTCGTATTTCATCTTCTAACCCTTCTCTATTCAGTAATAAGACTGCTGATATCTATTTCAGGAGCGTCGCCCCAAAGATGTTCCAAATTGTAAAATTCTCTGATTTCCTGAAGGAAAACATGAACGATAAGACAGCCGAAGTCAATAAGTACCCAACCGCCGTTTCTGTAACCCTCAACTCTTCTTGAAGGTTCGCCCTGTTCTGTAAGGACCTTGTCCACCTCGTCACACAGGGTCTTGATCTGTGCTGTTGATGTTGCAGTACAGATAATGAAGTAATCAGCCAGAACAGTGATATCAGTTGTCTGAAGGAGCTTAATATCCTGTGCCTTTTTGCTGTCCAATGCTTTTACTGCAAGCTCAGCCATTTCTTTTGGTGTAATCATCGTTATCTCCTTATCTATCGGTGTTTTTTAACCATTCAAGCGCCTTTGCAGTTCTCCCGTGAGGCTCGATACCATGCTCACGCATATCCTCAATACTCATTTCAAAACCCATGCAAAGTGCTGCATCTATATCCACATAGCACATCGCCCTGAGGGGCAGAACACCGTCAAAATCTCTGCCGGGCTCAACATAGTCGGCAAGATATATCACCTTTTCAAGCAGGGACATATCCTCCTTACCTGTGGTGTGCCAGAAAATAGCGTTAAAGACTTCATCACTTACATTAAATCTTTCTTTCGCTATGTATGCACCTGTTTTGGAGTGCAGAAGCTTTTCCTCTCTGCGCTCAATATCATCAATTATGATACCATATTCATCGCACAAGTTCAACTGCTCTGTCAAAGTAAGTTTCTTGGTTATATCGTGAAGAATGGCCGCTTCCCGGGCAAGCTCAACGTCACACCCCCAGCGATTGGCAAGGCTCACGGCCTCAGCCTCACAGCCTGCAACATGACGTATACGACGCTCGTTCAGCATATCGTAGGCCTTACAACGCATCCAGTCGAAGTCCGGCTTTGCACCAAACAGACCCTTGCTGATGATATAGGCATAGACCGATTCCTTAAGGTACTGTCTGCCCTGTCTTTTGCACAGCATTTCACGAAGCTGTGTGGAGGATATCTCCACAGGATGATTTCTCACCGTTTCGGTCTTTGCACCGTAAAGGGCTTCAAGGAACATCTTCTGGTCCTCAACGAAAGAATATTCACCCTCATTTCTCGTGAACACACCGCATGTGACAAGCTTAAGAAGCTCCTGATACTCACGCCATGTTTCAAGGGAAACATACATATCAGTACCCATCATAAGAACTATCTCACAATCGGGGTACTCCCCTTTTATCTGACGCACGGTATCAATGGTATAGCTCTTTCCGCCCCGCTGCATCTCGCCATCCCAAATCTCAACATTATCAAGCTCACCGAAGCAAAGCTCAGTCATCATGAGCCTGTCCTCACAGGAGGCAGTATTTGAAGCCTGCTCCTTATGGGGAGGTGTATAGGTTGGAATTACAAGTACCTTATCAAGTTTTAGCTGTTCAATTGCAGTTTCAAGTGCAGTAAAATGCCCCATATGCGGAGGGTCAAATGTACCGCCGTAAATTCCAAGTCTCAATTATCTCACCAGCTTGATTCTTTTTTCAACGTCTATCCCTTTGTTTTCCTTATAAAGCACAAACTTTGAGCCAATAGCCTGAACAGGCTCAGCCTTACAGAGGCGTGCAAGCTCGTTTACAGCTTCTTTTGATGTGAGCAGGGAGTTTTCCAGCACCTTGCCCTTAACAAGCTCACGAGCCCTGAGAGCGTCCTCAACGGAATTTACAACCGCATCCGTAATACCGCCCTTGCCGATAATTATGATAGTGTCCACTGCATTTGCCATTGCCCTGAGCTGGGCACGCTGCTTTCCTGTCAGCATATATTTCTCCATTCCGTTCTGTTTAGTAGGAAGAATTGTACCGCACCAAAGCCTCCCTTGTGCAAAGGGAGGTGGCTCGAAGAGCCGGAGGGATTGTGCAGTATAATGTAATATATTCGCAATTAGTTTTGGCAAATACGCATACCTGATGAAACAATCCCCCAGTCACCTTTCGGTGACAGCCCCCTTTACACAAGGGGGGCCTTTTTAGCACACAACATCAATTACTTAAACAGACACAATAATTATAAACTAAATCTCAGAATAATATTTCATAAGCTCCTCACGGAACTTTTCAATCGCCTTTCCTCTGTGGGAAACAGCGTTCTTTTCCTCTGCTGTAATTTCAGACATGGACTTGCCGCCCATTTCGGGAAGTCCGAAAATCGGGTCATAGCCAAAGCCGCCGTTACCCTTTGGTGCGTAAAGAATTTCACCGTGACATTCACCGTAGCCACTGATAACATCACCGTTTGGCATTACGCATACAACGGCACTTACAAACTTCGCTCTTCTGTCCTCGGCATTTTCCATGTTCTTCAGAAGCAGAAGGTATCTGTCCTCATCACTGAGACCTTCACCGCCGTAACGGGCGGTATGAACTCCCGGTGCACCGCCAAGAGCCTCAACACACAGACCGGAATCATCGGAAATTGCCGGAAGTCCCAAAACTTCGCTTGCGGCTTTTGCCTTGATATAGGCATTATCCGCAAAGGTTTCGCCGTTTTCCTCAACCTCCAGATTTAAGCCCGCTTCTCTCTGGGATATTACCTCAACACCCTGCTCGGAAAGAATAGCCTTCATTTCAATAAGCTTTCCCTTATTATTGCTGGCTAATACAAATCTCATTTTAAAAGTGCCTCCACGAATTCAGAAGGCTCAAACTTCAGAAGGTCATCTGCCTTTTCGCCAACACCAACGTACTTTACAGGGATGCCAAGCTCATCAGCAATCGCAAATATGATACCGCCCTTGGCTGTGCCGTCAAGCTTTGTAAGTACGATGCCGGTGATACCTGCGGATTCCTTGAACTGTTCAGCCTGAATGAGACCGTTCTGACCTGTTGTTGCGTCAAGAATGAGTAGTGTTTCTCTGTCTGCATTTGGAAGCTCGCGGTCTATAACACGGCTGATTTTGTTCAGCTCGTTCATCAGGTTAGACTTGTTGTGAAGTCTGCCTGCTGTATCGCAGATAATCACATCACAGCCTCTTGACTTTGCTGCTGTAATACCGTCAAATACGACAGCCGCCGGGTCAGAGCCCTCGGAGTGACGGACAATATCAGCACCTGTGCGTTCCGCCCAGATGGTGAGCTGTTCAGCCGCTGCAGCTCTGAATGTATCACCTGCACAAAGAAGGACCTTTTTGCCTTCGTTTCTGAACTGCATTGCCAACTTGCCGATGGTGGTGGTCTTGCCAACGCCGTTTACGCCGATAACAAGAATAACGGATGGTGTGGTATTCAGCTTCAGTTCTCTGTCATCAAAGTCGATGATATCTGTAAGTATCTTTGCAAGAGCTTCTCTGATTTCTTCGCTGGTTGTCAGATAATTCTTTTTTACAACCTCACGTAGCTCCTCTACCGCCTTTGTGGAAGCCTCAACGCCAACGTCAGCTAAAATGAGAATTTCTTCAAGTTCTTCAAAGAATTCCTCATTTGCACCTGTAAAGGTGGCGATAACGCTGTTTATCTGTTTTGAAACTTTCTCTTTTGTCTTTTTAAGACCTTCTTTGATCTTACTAAAAAAGCCCATTGTATAATTTTCCCTTCAATTAGTGTATAGTCTTTTCCGCTTCTTCAAGGTCAATCATCAGCACCTGAGATACACCCTGCTCCTGCATGGTTACACCGTACAGAACGTCAGCCTCTTCCATTGTACCTCGTCTGTGGGTTATCACAAGGAACTGAGTCTTGTCTGTGAAGCTGCGGAGATACCTTGCGAATTTTGTTACGTTGGCATCATCAAGTGCAGCTTCGATTTCGTCCATAACAACAAACGGAGTTGGACGTACCTTCAGAATTGCAAAATACAACGCAATGGCAACGAATGCCTTTTCACCGCCGGAAAGAAGGCTGATGATTTTCAGAGTTTTGCCTGGTGGCTGAACCTTGATCTCAATACCGCAGTTGAGAATATCATCCGGGTCTTCAAGCTCAAGAGTCGCACTGCCGCCCTCAAACAGCTCACGGAATGTATCCTTAAATGCTAACTTGATCTGAACAAATCGTTCTGCAAATACCTCTTTCATCTGACCTGTGATATCGTCGATGATCTCAAGAAGCTCATCCTTGGACTTCTGAATATCGTCCCGCTGTTCGGTGAGGTATGTATATCGGGTGTAAACCCTTTCATACTCCTCGATAGCACCGATGTTTGGATTGCCCAATCTTGAAATTTCTCTTCTCAGCTCAGTTACTCGCTGAGAGGCTTCGTTTACATTATCAAGCGGCTGTCTTACGGTCATCGCCGCAGACCTTGTCAGCTCATAATTATCCCAAAGCTTGTCGATGATCTGCTTTTCCTCAAGCTCAACGGAAAGCTTCGCCTGGTCAAGTCTTGCACATTCACGCTCACAGTCGATAACAGCTCTGTTTCTGTCCTGAGTGTCACGGTCAAGGCGGGTACGCATTGCCTCAAGCTCCATCTTCTCGTTTGCGATCTTTGCTATCTTATCACGATTTTCCTTGATTTTTGCTCTGAGGCCCGCAACAAGCTGTTCCTTATCCGAAATCTCGTGCTTAAGCCTTTCGTTATCTTCGATAAGGGAGGCAAGGAGCTTTTCCTGTCTTTCACGACCGCCGGAAAGCTCGGTCCTGAGAGCTTCCAGTTCTTCCATCGCGGCCTTTACTGCAGCACTTTCAGCTTCGAGAGATGCTTTCTTCGCCTTTATGTCGGCTTCCCTGAGAGCCAGAGCCTGACGCTCTGCCATAAGCTCTTCACGTCCTCTGGACTCCTGCTCTGCCTTACTGTCAACTTCCCCGCTCTTTATGTTGAGAGCTTCAAGCTCTTTTCTCGTCTGTGCAATATCAGCTTCCGCAGCTTCAATACGCTGACGGAGGCTGTCACGCTCAGCAATAAGACCCTGGCGGCTCTCTCTGAGAGTTGCGATAAGTACATCAAAATGCTGTGCTTTGCTTTGAAGTCTTAAGAGGTTGTCCTCCTTTTCGCGAAGGTCGTCCTGAGCAACACCAAGTTCGTATTCAGACGCAGTTTTTTCTCTAACGGCAGCTTCATATCGGCTTTCAGCCTCCGCCGCCATTCTGTCCATTTCTCCCTCACGGCTATGGAGCTTTTCAAGCTCGTTAGCTCTTGAGAGAATGCCGGAACGGGTTCCCGTTGAACCACCGGTCATTGAACCGCCTGCGTTTATTACCTGCCCGTCAAGGGTCACGATTTTGAACCTGTGGGCGTATTTCCTGGAAATTCTGATGGCAGCGTCAAGGTCGATGGCAACCACAGTTCTGCCAAGGAGACTTGCAAACGCTGCTTCATATTCCTTGGAATATGACAGCAATTCAAGGGCATTACCCTCATAGCCATCCTCGTTTTCAAGACCATATTCCTCAAGTTTTCTGCCCTTAACAGAGGTGAGAGGCAGGAAAGTTGCCCTGCCGCCGTCGCGACGCTTAAGGAGATTGATTGCCGCCTTGCCGTCAGCTTCTGTGCGTACCACAATATTCTGCATACCTGAGCCTAAAGCTGTTTCAATGGCAACTGTGTATTTATCATCGGTCTTGATAAGGTCAGCAACAGGACCGCAGATACCGCGAAGGCTTCCTCTGCCCGCTTCCTGCATGACCATCTTTACCGCTCTTGAATAGCCCTGGAATTCCTTTTCCATCTCGGTGAGAAGCTTAATTCTGGATTTAAGGGTGTTCTGCTCCATAGTGAGCTTCATCTTTTTATCGGCTGCGGCATTTGCCTTCTGAGTACGGGCAGAAACTCTCATTTCATAGCCTGTGATTATATTCTTTGCCGCTGTTACAGCCTGCATAGCCTTATCAAGGTCTTTTCTGCAGTCTGCACCATCCTTTTCAGCTTCTCTGAGTCTTTCATCAGCAAGGCTGATTTCACCGCCAAGGCTTGTATCCCTGTCCTCCATCTCCTGCAGAGATGCGGCAAGGGATGAAATACTCTCTTTCTTTTCCACCGTTTCATCTGTGATGCGGCGGCTTTCTTCCATTATCTTTTCAAGCTCAACTGCGGCCTTGTCCCAAACCTGAATGAGCCTGCTGTTTTCCTTTTCGATCTCAGCAAAATCAGCTTCAAGAGCGGAAATATCCCTGTCAACCTCAAGAAGCCTTTCCTTACGCTGAGAAATCTGAGCTGTGATGCCTGAATCCTGACTGTCATGCTCCACAAGCTCTTCGTTTATTCTGTCGATGCTGTCCAGATTATTACTGAGATTTGCGTTGAGAACCGCAGCTGCACTCTCACCCTCGGCGGCTTCATTTTCAAGGATGGAAATGCTGTGTCGTATTTCCTCAGCCTTTACGTCCTTATCACGAAGCTTCTGACTGCACTTTTCCATGTCGGAATATGCGGTGTCAAGAGCAAGCTGTGCCCTCTGCAAATCATCCCTGCCCGACTGAATGTCAGCAGCTAACTTTTCCTGCTTTGCGTTTATGGCATCAAGGCTGTCCATCCAGAGAGAAATCTCCAGACCACGAAGACTGTCACGAAGCATCAGGTATTTCTTTGCAGTTTCGGACTGTTTTCTTAACGGTTCAACCTGATATTCAAGCTCGCTGATTTTATCGTTAATTCTTACAAGGCTTTCCTCGGCTCTTTCCAGCTTTCTGGAGGCCTCCTCCTTGCGGTGACGGAAGCGGGATATACCTGCCGCTTCCTCGAATATTTCACGTCTTTCTGTACTCTTAACGGACAGAATTTCATCTATCCTGCCCTGACCGATAACGCTGTAACCTTCACGACCAAGACCTGTATCCATAAACAGCTCGTTTACGTCTTTTAGACGCACCTGCTGCTGATTGATATAATATTCGCTTTCGCCGGAGCGATAATAACGCCTTGTGACCATAACCTCAGCGTTATCCATATCAAATATCCTGTCGGAATTGTCCAGAATAAGTGAAACCTGAGCATAGCCAACCTGTCGGCGTTTTTCAGTACCACCGAAGATAACGTCCTCCATCTTACCGCCACGAAGTGCCTTGGTGGACTGCTCGCCCATTACCCATCGGACAGCGTCGGAAATGTTGGACTTACCGCTTCCGTTTGGACCAACTATGGCGGTGACGTTCTTATCAAACACCAGCCGCTTTTTTTCCGGGAAGGATTTGAAGCCCTGTATCTCCAATGCCTTTAAATACAAATCTAAACCACTCTTTCTGTATAGTCAAAAGATATGTCATTGCGAGAGCCGGCTGCGGCTCGCGGCAATCTTTTACATAAAATTCCCACGTCGCTACGCTCCTCGGAATGACATATTTATAATAACAAGTCAATCAACTTAGTATATCACTTTCTATAGTCATTTGACAATGATAAAATGACAATTTCGCCTTTTTTTATGTCAGTTTCCTTTACCAAAACCTTTTTCAGACCGTATTTTTCAGTTAAGAGCAAAATATTGCACCGCTTTTGCCCCACGGCCTTTGATATTTCACCCCTTGCCACGCCGAATGTTATCTGAACACAATCTTTTCCATCCAAAAGCTTATCGGCTTTTTTTAAGTATCTCTTTCCCGCAACAAGCTCACCGAATGCCGGATGATACGCTCCGCCTGCTGCGGCTCCGCCTGAGAGCTCATCGGTTGGATTTAAACCCAATCTGATTACAGGAATGTTCTCACTTTCAAATACATCCATTATTTCGGAACACCAGTCTGCGGCTTCCTCCACCGTGTGTTCCTGATACATACCATCACACCACATATCAAAAAGTGCAGTATCCTTAATGATAACGGTGGGATAGATCCGTACTCCGTCAGGCTTAAGCTTACTCAACTCACGTGCAGTAAAAACCGACTTCTCCCTGGTATCAAGAGGAAGTCCGGTCATCATCTGTAAAATCAAGGTAAATCCCGTGTTTTTAATAAGCTCCGCGGCTTTTACAGCATCCTCTGCTGTGTGTCCTCTGTTTGATGCTGACAGCACATCAGGACACATGGACTGGACACCTAATTCAACGGTGCTGACTCCAAAGTGCTTCAATCTTTCAACAGTCTCCGTGTCAATGCAGTCAGGTCTTGTTGAAAGGCGAATACTGTTAAGTCTGCCCTTTTTTATAAATTCATACGCCGCACTAAGGAGTTCCTCCTGCTCTTCACCGGGAATTGCGGTAAAGCTCCCGCCGTAAAAGGCAAGCTCAAGCTCATTTGATGTGAGGTTTAATCTCTCAGCATCCTCCACAGCCTGTATTACCGTTTCCTTTGTTGCAGGAGTGAGTGTACCTGAGATACGCCGCTGATTGCAGAAAACACAATCATTGGGACAACCCAAATGTGGTACGAATACAGGAATTATACTCCTCTTGGGACTCATTTTGAAAGCTCCTTCAGAGCCTGTCTTGCGGCATTCTGTTCAGCTTCCTTTTTCGTTCTGCCAACACCCTCGCCGATTTCCTCACCGTTTAACAGAACACGGAATACAAAGGTTTTTGCATGGTCAGGACCTGTTGCATCAACCATTTCGTATTTCAAAACCTGATCGTTTTTCTTCTGCACAAACTCCTGCAGAGTTGTCTTATAGTCATGGTTCTTAACGCCCGACTCCACATTTACAAGAATAAATCTCTTAATTATCTTTGCGGCTTCTTCAATACCACCGTCCAGATATACTGCCGCTAAAATAGCTTCAACGGCATCAGCCATAATTGACGGTCTTGTTCGACCGCCGCCCATCTCCTCGCCCTTGCCAAGACGAAGGTATTTGCCAAGATTCAGTTCCTGGGCAACACCGTGAAGGCTTGGTTCGCATACAAGCTCAGAACGAGTCTTTGTCATCTGTCCCTCCGGCATATCAGGGAAATTTTTATAAAGATAATCAGCTGTTACAACGCCTAAAATTGAATCACCCAGGAATTCAAGGCGTTCATTGCACACTTCTCCCAGCTTCTTATTCTCGTTTGCGTAAGAAGAATGAGAAAGTGCTGTATTCAAAAGTCCAATATCCTTAAAGCTGTAATTCAGCTTCTTTTCAAGCTCGTTCATAAGTCCTCCATAAAAATAAATATCCGTCTCCGTAATCCGATCATCAGAGACGGATATGATGCTATCTAATGTAGTCCACTATCTGACCCACGGTACGGAAATCGCTAATCTTCGCCCTATCTATATCGTTAAGGTCATATTCTTCCTCTAATACATACCATACCTCAAGCATATCAAGAGAGTCTGCGTATAAGTCGGCATAAAAATCCGTCTCCATGGTGATCTCGTCTTCTTCAACAGAGAACATTTCAGCTAAAATGCCCTGCAAGTTTTCAAAATCCATACTATGCCTCCGCTTCTGTGCTTTCAATACGCATATAATCAATGTTATCGTTGATCTGTGAAACTATATCGGCATTGACAATGCTTATTGCCTGTCTGACCGCATTGCAGACGGCTTTAGCATCAGAGGAACCGTGAGCCTTGATAACAGGTTTGGAGATGCCGAGAAGAATTGTGCCGCCAACCTCGTCGGAGTCCATAAGCTTCTTAAGGGACATAAGGTCGTTCTTTACAAGAGCCGCACCGATCATGGTCTTAACATTCTTCTTAAGAACCTGCTTGATTTCACCAAACATGAACTTTGCAATACCTTCAAAGCCCTTAATAATGATATTACCGGTAAAGCCATCGCATACAGCTACATCGCAGGCGCCAAGAGGAACATCACGTGCTTCCACATTGCCCACAAAATTTACTCTGCCCTCTGCATGAGCCTTTGCAAGAAGCTTATAGGTCTCCTTCTGAAGCTCAGTGCCCTTACATTCTTCAGCACCGTTATTAATAAGACCGACTCTTGGAGCTTCTATGTTCAGCATACTCTTAACATAGAACGAACCCATAAAAGCAAACTGGAGAAGATACTCAGGAGTACATTCAACATTTGCACCGCAGTCGATAATAAGAACATTGCCGCCCTTGCATGGGACAAATGGAGCGAGAGCCGCTCTCCTTATACCGTTAATCCGCTTTGTAAACAGAGTTGCACCTGTTAAAAGTGCACCTGTACTGCCCGCTGAGACCATTGCATCGGCTTCGCCCTTGCGGAGCATGGTGAGACCTACGGTCATGGATGAATTACGCTTTCTTCTTGGTGCTGTTGCAGGGTCATCCTCCATTGTGATAACCTCTTCGCAGTTTACTATCTCAATTCCGGCAGGCAAGGATGCCTCGCCCATGCTTTTAAGGGCCTTGAGAATTTCTTCCTCACGACCTGTGAGAACTATATCAGCATCATACTTTTCTTTCGCAAGGACTGCACCCTTAACGATTTCAAGAGGTGCGTTGTCACCGCCCATTGCGTCAATTATAATCTTCATATCCGACTTCCCATCTTATCTATTATTTCCAGAGCACGCTTGGATATTTCCATATTCTTATTTCGCTTGCCCTTTACCTTGTAACCCAGAGCTGCAACAATACCAAAATTGATATTCATAGGCTGGAAATTCACTACTGACTCATTGGAGATGTACTGTGCCAAAGCACCGATGGCTGTTTCAACAGGGAAATCTGCCGCCGGTTTTCCCAAAAGTTCAAGTGCCGTTTCAATACCCACAAGAAGTCCCGATGCGGCAGATTCAACATAACCTTCAACACCTGTCATCTGACCTGCAAAGCTGACTCTCGGATCAGCCTTAAGGCGATAGTATCTGTCAAGCATCATGGGAGAATTGAGATATGTGTTTCTGTGCATTACGCCGTAGCGTACAAATTCCGCATTCTCCAAACCGGGTATCATTGAAAATACTCGCTTCTGTTCAGGGAATTTCAGATGAGTCTGGAAACCGACAATATTATAAATTGTACCCTCAGAATTATCACGTCTCAGCTGAACTACCGCATAAGGCTCTTTGCCTGTTCTTGGGTCAGGTAAGCCAACCGGCTTGAGAGGGCCAAAACGCATGGTATCCTCACCGCGGCGGGCCATGACTTCAATAGGCATACAGCCTTCAAAGACGTTGCCGTCCTCAAATCCGTGAATCTCTGCTTCCTGAGCGTTTACCAGCTCATCGCGGAATGCTTTATATTCTTCTTCGCTCATGGGGCAGTTGATATAATCGGGAGTGCCCTTATTATACCTTGATGCGAAGTATGCCTTTTCCATGTCGATGCTATCTAAAGTTACGATTGGAGCGGCGGCATCAAAGAAGTTCAGGCATTTTTCGTCAGGACTAAGCTCACGAAGCTTTTGAGCAAGAGCATCGGAAGTGAGAGGGCCTGTTGCGATTATAACTCTCCCATCGGGAATATCCGTAATCTCCTCTTCGATAACTGTTACAAGAGGATGGCTTTTGAGCTTGTCTGTAATATCCTGAGCAAAACGCTCTCTGTCAACAGCAAGTGCACCACCTGCAGGCAGACGGTTTTTATCCGCAGACCACATGACAATACTGTCTAAACGACGCATTTCTTCCTTTAAAAGACCTACGGCATTTGCAAGCTCATCACTTCGCAGGGAATTTGAGCATACAAGCTCTGCAAATGTATTGCTTACATGGGCAGGTGTACGCTTTTTAGGCTTCATTTCAATAAGCTCAACAGGTATGCCACGTTTAGCAAGCTGCCAAGCAGCTTCGCTTCCGGCAAGACCTGCGCCTATGACTTTAACTGTGGTCATTCGGTTTCCTCCGATGGGGTAGCTTTCTTCTTGCGGGTGGTTTTAGCTCCCTCTGTTTTCTTTGTTGATTTCTTTGTTGTGGTTTTCTTTGCAGCAGTTTTCTTTGTGGTTGTCTTTTTAGCAGTCTTTTTCTCTGCCTTTTCTTCTGCCGCAGGTGCAGCTTCACCCTCTGCTTCCCCGGTCTTTTTCTTCCTGTAACCACGCTTATCCTCAGGTAAGAAGTTGGGACAGGTTTCATTTATGCAGAACGGCTTTTTAAAGCCTCTGCCTGATTTTTTGAACATGGTCTGACCACATTCAGGACAGTTATCGTTAACAGGTACATCCCATGTCATAAAACCGCAGGCCTGACCCTTTTCGCAAGCGTAATAGGTATAACCGTTTTTGGATGTACGTTTCAGAATACGGCTGCCGCATTTAGGACACTTACCCGGCATTTCGATAACGATGGGCTTTGTAAATGTACATTCAGGATAGCCGGGACAGGCAAGAAATCTGCCGAAACGTCCTGATTTAATTACCATATTTCTGCCGCAAATGTCGCAAAGCTCTTCCGAAACTTCCGCAGGGACTCTGATGCGTTCACCCTCAAGTGCCTTTTCGGCGTTGTCAAGGTTAGCCTTGAACGGGCCATAGAAGTCCTTTAAAACTTCCTTCCAATCCTTACTTCCCTTTTCAACGTTGTCAAGCTCAGCTTCCATGCGTGCTGTGAAGTTGAGGTCAACTATATCGGTAAAGCGATCTTCCATGAGCTGTGTTACGACCTCGCCCAAAGGAGTTGGTCTTATATACTTGCCCTCTTTTACCACATATTCCCTGTCAAGGATGGTGGAAATTGTTGGAGCATAGGTACTTGGACGACCTATACCTGTATCCTCCATCTCCTTGATGAGGGTTGCTTCTGTATATCTGGAAGGAGGCTGGGTAAACTTCTGTTCCTTATTGAGATCAGCAAGTTTAACCTGCTGACCTTCTTCTAACGAAGGCAAACGAGATGTCTTTTCTTCCTTCTCATCGTCCTTGTTATCCTCATATACGGCTGTATAGCCCGGGAATTTGATAACGGATTCACTTGCTCTGAAGGAATAGCCTGCAGATTCAGCTTCGATCGCTATGCTGTCATATACAGCGGCAG
The DNA here is from genome assembly GCA_015067795.1 of Oscillospiraceae bacterium. GTDB lineage: Bacteria > Bacillota > Clostridia > Oscillospirales > Oscillospiraceae > SIG495. Next base: position 64,456 of record SVLU01000001.1, on the reverse strand, counting down.
ACATCTGGCTTGCGATAAATCTGCTCCAGATAAGTCTGTACAGACGATACTGGTCAGATGTTAAACTACTCTTTATGCTCTCAGGAGTGAAGAATATGTTGGATGGACGTATAGCTTCATGGGCATCCTGCGCACCGCTTTTGGTCTTAAAGCGGCGTGGCTGACCGGGATAATACTTATCACCGAAACGGTCAAGGATGTAGTCCTTTGCACTTGCCAGTGCATCCTCGCTTATACGAAGAGAGTCTGTTCTCATGTATGTGATAAGACCGACTGTTCCCTCGCCCTTGATGTCAATACCCTCATAAAGACGCTGAGCGATACTCATTGTACGCTTCGGTGTCATACCAAGACGGCGTGAAGCCTCCTGCTGGAGAGTTGATGTGATAAATGGCGGAGACGGATTTCGAGTCTTATCTGTACGCTTTACAGATTTTATAAAGAACTGATTATTCTTTATTGCATCAATTATCTGTAAAACCTGTTCTTCATTTTTTATCTCAGCCTTTTTGCCATTTATACCGTGGAATTTTGCCTTAAAGCTGCCGCTGCCATCCATAGATGAAAGGATAACCTCAAGAAGCCAGTATTCCTCCGGCACAAAGGCTTTTATCTCTTTTTCCCTGTCGTTTACTATTCTGGTTGCAACAGACTGTACTCGACCGGCAGAAAGACCTCTTCTGATCTTTCTCCAAAGGAGCGGACTGAGCTGATAGCCAACAATTCTGTCAAGAATACGTCTTGCCTGCTGTGCATCAACCAGATCCTGATCTATATCACGTGGATTTTGGATGCTCTCCTGAACCACCTTTTTTGTAATTTCATTGAATGTAACTCTGTAAGCTTCGCTGCCTAAGCCCAAAAGCTCTTTTAAATGCCATGAAATGGCTTCGCCCTCACGGTCCGGGTCAGTTGCGAGAAATACTTTCTCACTTGCCTTTGCAGCTTTTCTAAGCTCGTTTATTGTATCCTCTCTGCCCTTTACCGGGACGTACTGTGGGATAAACCCATTTTCAAGATCTACGCCCATTGTGCTCTTTGGGAGATCACGAAGATGTCCCATAGACGCAGTTACCTTATAATTGCTTCCAAGATATTTGCCTATTGTCTTGGCCTTTGCAGGCGATTCCACAATTACAAGATTGGTTTTAGTTTCCGACATGATTTCGCTTCCTTATTTAAACTGTTGATTGATATTAAACATTTTTCCTGCTGAGCGATCTATATATCCCTTGATCTCAAGAATTGTAAGCACAGGAAGTACTTCCTTTGCATCAAGTCCGCTGTCGATGATTATATCATCAATATGCTTTCGACCGCTTTTCAGAGTATTATATACCGCAAGCTCCGTTCCCTCAAGGTCCGGCTCCTGCTTCTTAGAGTCAATATATTCCAGTGTACCACCGTTGTCAATCTCTTTTTTTGTTTCATTATGTCGTGCGGACATTTCCCGCTGCACCATTTTCTCCAAAAGAGCCTCATCGGGAGGAGTTATTTTCACCGTTTCAGCCCTTCCGAGCTTCATCGGATAGAGACTCCTGTATTCATCAAGAATGTCCCAGCCGCTCATAATCGGGATTGCACCCTCACGCATAAGACGGTTTGAACCAACACAGGCATCGGCATCAATATTCCCGGGGACTACGAAAACATCCCTGCCCTGTTCAAGGGCATGACCTGCCGTTATCAAAGCACCGCTTCGTTCAGGTGCTTCTATTATTACCGTCCCAAGGGAAATTCCGCTGATAATTCTGTTTCTCATCGGAAAATTCCTGCCCTGTGCAGGAGTTTCAGGCGGGAATTCGCTTATAATAGCGCCAACCGCTGCAACGTCATCGAATATCCGTCTGTTCTCAGGAGGATATACAACATCAAGACCGCAGCCCAAAACACCGATAACCCTGCCACCTGCTCTTAAGGCACCCCATGCACTTGCAGTATCAATACCTCTCGCAAGACCTGTTACCACAAGTCCGCCGCCCTTTGTTATCTCGTAGGCTATGCGTTCTGCGGATTTGATACCGTAAGGCGTGCATTTTCTTGTGCCGACAATGGCAACTGCCGCTTCCTCGTCCATGACAGGAAGGCTTCCCCGTATGTACAGCACCAGCGGTGCGTCATGGAGATTTCTCAAACGCTCAGGATAAACCGAATCTTCTATTGATATGACACGCCAATTTTCCTCAACGCATCTGTCCATTATACGTCGGACATCACTCATGTTCTTGTCCATAAGTGTCATTATGTCCTTTTGGTTTACGCCTGCTTTGGCGTAATCCTTCTCAAGTGAAAAGAATATTTTTTCAGGAGAACCCATAACACTCAGCAGCTTATGAGCGGAGTAAGCACCTATGCCCCTGCGTTCAGCAAGCCATATCCAGTATTTCAGTGCTGACATATTATCTTTCCTCCCAACAATACTGATTATTATGTCATTCCGAGGAGCATAGCGACGTGGGAATCTAAAAAGCAAAGATTGCCACGAGCCGCAAGCGGCTCTCGCAATGACAGTAAACTATCTGCTCATCTCCCACATAACTATCGCAGCAGCAGCGGCGGCATTCAAAGACTCACAGCGTTCATCCATCGGTATGATAGCAAGCTCATCACAAGCCGCAAGAAATTCTTCGGACAGCCCATGACCTTCACTGCCGATGGCAACAGCACAGTTTGTAAGTGAAATCTCACGAATATCCCGACTCTTTTCGGAAAGTGCCGCACCTATGAGCTTAATATTATTGTCACAAAGCAAGTCTTTTAAGCCTGACAAATCTGTTTCAATCATTGGCTGACGGAAAATCGCACCCATAGAAGCTCTTACCGCCTTATGGTTATATGGATCGGCACAAGCGCCAACCAAAATAACGGCATCAACATTGAACGCTCCTGCTGTTCGGAGAACTGTACCCACATTGCCGGGGTCCTGCATATCCTCCAAAACTATATATCTTCCACTGCCGCTCTTCAACTGAGCGGGCTTTTTGCGGCAGGAGAATATCACCTTTTGAGGTGTCTTCATGGGAGAAATACTCTCAATGATATCATAGGTAGTCTCATATACAGGTACATTATCAGGTAGCTTTGTGCTAAGCTCCGTGCAGGTAAAGACCATCTCGATCTCAGCACCGTTCTTCACGGCCTCCTGCAGAAGCTTTTCGCCATCGCAGTAGAACATACCCGTCCCACGGCGATAACCGTTATCAGCACCCAGCTTTTTCAGATGCACAGCTTTTTCATTTTTTCTGCTTGTAATTTTATTATTCATAATCATTCAAAAGCAAAGCTGCGGCAAACAAAAGTCTGCCGCAGCTTAAATACATTATTATAATATATAAAAATTTCAGACAAACTTTGCGCCCTCATTATAGAGGATAAAAAAGTAAATTACAAGTGTTTCGTCCGGAAATTATGGAATTATACAATATTAATTATTAAATTCTCTCAAAGCCAAGGTATCTTGTCCCCTGGAAAGACAGCTTTCCATGATCGCCTTCCAGAAGCATACCGTATTCACCGCCGTTTACAGAAAGCTCCATTCTGTCGCCGCTTTCCACCTGGAAAGTCACATAATATGTGGTGGAGGTGGTCGTATGATAGCCATGTGCACCTGTAGTATCACCGGCATTTTCATGGTGATGATGGGAAACATCAGCTCTTTTTGCAACCACAGTTGCCTCAACAGTTAATCTCGGAGAAGCGTTGTTTTTGCTCCACTGTCCTATTCCTTTTATAAAAGTTACAATAAATACGCCGATAACAAGGATGAAAATTAAGCTGAACATAGCATTAAAGCCTATCATTGCCATACGGATACCTCCACTACTTAATATAACGTGTGTTTCTCGATTGACCGATTTTCCTGATCTGCCCCTCTTTCACCATTTTGCTTAATGCGGCTTCTACGGTGGTGGGACTGACATCCGGTAATATTCCGCAAATGTCTGCCTTAGAAATCGGCACTAAGCTGTTCAAAACTGTTGCTTCGATTCTTGCGGTTTTCGTGATCTTTCTGCCTTTAACAACCTCGAAACGCTTATCCAACTCCTTATAACACATATAGAGAGTGGAGAGGAAGTTTTCGATAAAAGGAATGTATGAATTACGGTTTTCGTGCCATCCGACGGAAGACTCCCTCAAGGCTTCATAATAATATGCTTTGTAGTTGTTGATCTGTTCTTCAAAGGAAACATATTTTCCTGCATCATATCCATTCTTATAAAGCAAAAGCAATGATAGCAATCTTGACATTCTGCCGTTGCCATCTTTGAATGGGTGAATACATAGAAAGTCAAGAATTACACAGGGAATAAGCAAAAGCTGATTGATATTTGCATCATCTCTCGCTTCCAAATAGGCAAGTTCCAACTGCTCCATCGCTTCCTGCACTTCATTTGCCGGTGTTGGTTTAAATCTTATTCGGCGGTTACCGTTCTTATCTTCTTCGATGATGTAATTATCTCCCGTTTTGTACTGACCGCCATATTCGTATCCAACCATATGCATCATTGTTTCGTGCAGTCTTAAAATATCAGTCTGACTGAAATCCAAAGTGTCATGATGCAAATGAACTGCGTTCAGTGCATCTCTATATCCCACGATCTCACCTTCTGTGTGGTTTAGAGGAGCACTGTTCTGATTTACGATAGCAGCAATACGCTCGTCACTGGTGATGATGCCTTCGATAGCATTTGAGCTCTTTACCGATTGAACTTTAGCAACCGCTTCAAGCTCGGTAAAAACCTTCGCATATTCATCTCTTCTCACTCCCGCCATTGTTTTTAAGGCAGTAATACCGGATGTGAGATTTATTAGATTTGCAGGCAGTAAACCGTTATTCAAAAAGGAATAATCAAACTTTCTCATATATATGTCTCCTTTTCTGCATATAATTATAACATATTATATGCAGAAAACAAGTATTAATGCATATAAAACGGACTGTGTAAATCCACAGTCCGTTTAGTAATTAATCTTCAATTGGCTTCATTGTTGGGAACAGCAGAACGTCTCTGATGGAGGAATTGCCGGACAGGAGCATTACACAGCGGTCAACACCAATGCCAAGTCCGCCTGTTGGTGGCATACCGTATTCAAGAGCATTGATGAAGTCTTCGTCCATCATACCTGCTTCGTCGTCGCCCTTAGCACGGAGATCCATCTGACGCTGGAAACGTGCCTTCTGGTCGATTGGGTCATTAAGCTCGGAGAAAGCGTTACCCATTTCGCTGCGGCAAATGAACAGCTCAAAGCGTTCAGTAAGTCTTGGGTCACTCGGCTTGCGCTTTGCAAGTGGGGAAACTTCAACCGGATGGTCAATGATGAATGTAGGCTGGATGAGCTTTTCTTCAACTCTCTGGTCGAAGCATTCGTAAAGCAGATCGCCCCATGTAGGCTCCTTGCCTTCGCCCATTTCGACGCCGATGCTCTTAGCAGCTGCTACAGCCTCTTCAACTGTGTCAAAGCTCATAAAGTCAACGCCTGTATACTTCTTAACAGCATCAGCCATGGTAAGACGTTCCCAACCTGGGGTCAGGTCGATCTCTTCACTCTGCCATTCTACCTTATAAGTACCGAGGATATTCATAGCTGCTGAGGAAAGGAATTCCTCAAACAGATCCATCATACCGTGGTAATCTGTATATGCTTCGTAAAGCTCAACAGTTGTGAATTCAGGATTGTGCTTTGTGTCCATACCCTCGTTACGGAAGATACGGCCAATTTCATAAACACGCTCAATACCACCAACGATGAGTCTCTTAAGATGAAGCTCAGTAGCGATACGGAGGTACATATCAATATCAAGGGTGTTATGATGTGTGATGAATGGTCTTGCAGTTGCACCGCCGGAGATGGTATTGAGAACAGGTGTCTCAACTTCCATGTAGCCGCGGTTATCAAGGAAGCTTCTCAGATATCTGATGAACTTGCTTCTGATTTCAAAAGTACGTCTTGTATCAGGGTTCATAATGAGGTCCACGTATCTCTGACGATACTTGAGCTCAGTATTTGTAAGACCGTGGAACTTTTCAGGCAGTGGGCGGAGAGACTTTGCCAGAAGCTGGATAGTCTGACAATGGATGCTTATCTCACCCATTCTTGTCTTGAATACAAAGCCTGTAACACCAATGATATCACCGATATCGTACTTCTTGAAGTCTGCGAAAGTTTCTTCGCCAACATCATTGAGTCTTACATAAAGCTGGATACGACCCTTATCATCGGTAATATCAGCAAAAATAGCCTTGCCCATGCCTCTCTTGGACATGATACGGCCAGCCATGGAAACAGTCTGGTTTTCCATGGTTTCAAAGTTATCCTTTACTTCCTGAGACCAAGCTGTACGGCTGAACTTTGTAATAGTAAAAGGATCTCTTCCTTCTTCCTGGAGCTTGGTAAGCTTGTCTCTTCTGATCTGTAAAATTTCAGACAGTTCTTCTACTCTGTTGATTTCTTCTGCCATTTGTATCCCTCTACTTTTCTATCTTAACAATTTCAAAACGCAGTACACCCTGTGGTGCGTGTACTTCAACAATCTCGCCTACCCTGTGGCCGAAAAGACCCCTGCCGAATGGAGAATCATCGGAGATCTTTCCTTTCATTGGGTTTGCTTCCTGAGAACCAACGATCTTGTATACATCGGTCTCGTCAAATTCCAGATCACGAACTATAACCTTGCTGCCGATACCAACCTTATCGGTTTCGTCTGTTGCTTCAATAATCTCAGCATGAGCAATCAGATCCTTGATCTCAGCGATCTTGGAATAGAGCTTGCCCTGCTCTGTTTTAGCTTCATCATATTCGCTGTTTTCAGACAGATCGCCGAATGAACGTGCTTCCTTAATCTGCTCTGCTACTTCCTTTTCTCTGACTGTCTGGAGATAGAGAAGCTCCTCTTTAAGCTGTTCCAGACGCTCTGCACTCATTCTGTATCTTGTTTCTTTTGCCATGGTTACCATCCTTTCAGCGATAAATAACGCATTATAATATCAAAATTGAATTATAGTAATATTTTCACCCTATGTCAAGGGAATTTTTTAAACTTATGTTACGAATATCCTCTAACCTTACATATCCATGCAGAAGTGCGTGGGCTATTAAGGCTTTTCGTGAATATCCATCAGGGATTTCCGCTTCTCTGCCATCGGAAAGAGAGATACTGACCTCACTCTTCTCCGCAGATATACATACGCATTTTTCGTTCAATATCGGCATTTCATCAGGCTCATGCAAAAAGACAGCCGCATCTGCTTCCGGTATTCTGTCACTTACCGTAACTATCGACACTCCGCAGGTTTTCATAAGCCCATCAGCTATCACATCAGCCTCACCGTTCTTTACCGATAAATAAATAAATCTGAATTGCTCGCACAGCTTACGCAGTATATTAACACACTCACTGTCAGGCCGCTTCAAATAAACATAAACCCCATAATGCCTGTCCGAAGAATTGACAGCCAGCCGGTCCGACAGTCTCCTTACAAGACCCGCACCATCCGGCTTTCGATACCCCTCAAACCACTCCGGATATGGGAAATCATTTCGGATGAAAACTGTATTTGCACACAGTTCAGCAAGCTTATTATGAGTCCTTCTTTTAATGCGTTCAAGCTGCCCTGCTCTGATTTTATCAGAAATCGGTACTTTCAGTACCGTTACATTCATACCGAGTATGGTTTTCTTCTCAGTAAGTATACGTTTACTTCGGGTAAGCAGGCTCTTTGCGGCAGGAGCCAATTCTGCCAGAATAATCATAAATCCACCGTCCTCCATAAACTCTATGAAGAACGGTGGAAAATATTCTGTTAAAACCTGTCTTTAATAATAGTTCATTGGGTTGACTCTTGTACCGTTTACGGAAACCTCAAAATGGAGATGAGGACCTGTGGAAACGCCTGTTGAGCCAACACGACCGATAACCTGACCACGGCTTACTGTATCGCCAACACCGACACTCATACTGCTGAGATGAGCATAAAGTGTTGTCATGCCGTTGCCGTGATTAACTACTATGTAGTTACCATAGGATCTGCTGTATTTAGCGGTTACAACTGTACCGCCGTTTGCAGCATATACGCTGGAACCGTAGCCTGCACCGATGTCGATACCTGTATGCATTCTGTATTCCTTATATACAGGATGGAATCTTGTACCAAATGGAGAAGTTACTGTTCTGCTGGTTGTGGGCCATGTGAGGCTGCCGTGAGCAACACCATCGCCCTGAACGCCGGAACTACCGCTTGAGCCGTTGGAGCTTGCTGCCTGCTGCTGAGCAAGCATTTCCTTGATCTCAGCCTGAATTTTTTCTTCATCAGCGTGAAGCTCGTCGTAGGTTTCCTTATACTTATCAATATTGGATTCAAGGTCAGCTATAAGCTTGCTTGCCTCTTCAACTTCAACAAGAAGCTCTGCCTCTCGTGCCTCCTGTTCAGCCATGGCTTCCTTCTGAAGTTCATTAGCTTCTTCAAGCTCTTCCTTTGCCGCAATGGTTTCCTGCTTTGCAGCAACGTAGGACTTGTAAACCAGTTCGTCGTAGGACATGATCTCAGAAATCATTTCAATACGGGCAAGAAGATCGGTGAAGCTTGTTGCACCAAAAATGATCTCATAATAAGAGATAGTGCCGTTTTCTTCCATAGTACGAATTCTGTTCTTATACAGATCGTACTGCTCGTCTTCCTTCTTCTGAGCAGCTTCAACTTCCTTCTGCTTTTCAGCAATCAGACCATCGTATACTTCGATCTGCTCAGCAATATTGTCGATGAGCTTCTGAATAATGTCGATCTGTTCGTCAATCTTTTCTTTACGATCTAAGGTTGTTGCATGCTCTTCTTCAAGACTGTCCAGCTTAGCTTCAACTTCCTGGATGCGCTGTTCGATCTCCTTACGCTTTTCTTTAAGATCGCTTACCGATGCCGCTCTTGCTACTGTGGCGAGTGCCCCAACAAAAACAGAGCAGGCCATAATAGCAGCCAGAATTATGGCAATAACTCTAACATGTTTCTTCTGCATTTTAAACCCCTTTGTGTCGTCTGTGTTAAACCTTCAAATAATTCTTGATAGCAGTTAAACTGCCGATTATACCAACGCCCAAGCCAAGGACCATGAACGCGATTACAAGCGGAATTGCAACATTTGCAAATGGAATTACAGTAATGAAGTTCAGGGAGTTGCTGGAGATGATGCTGGATGAAATGAGCTGATAAAGACCCCACTGAGCAAGGTAAGCTACCATTGCACCAAATCCACCAAGGATAAGACCTTCAACAACAAATGGCCATCTGATGAAGGAGCTTGTTGCACCAACCATCTTCATAATGGCGATCTCTTCCTTACGTTCAAATGTTGTAAGCTTAATGGTGTTAGACATAATAAACAGTGATATTATCAGAAGAACAACTATAAGCAGAATACTGATAGCACTGACAATATTACTGATCTTAACAAAGCCTTCAGAAATTTCAAGATGTGCATTAACAAGGGCAACACCCGGAATTTCCTTTAAATCATGCTGAGTCTGCTCCATAAGAGCAATGTCGTCCATATAGACTGTGTATCTGTCTCTCAAAACCTCCGCATCAAGACCCTCTAAAAGGGATGCATCCTCGTAGGTTTCCTTAAAGCTGTCAAGAGCGTCATGTCTTGATACAAATTCAGCTCTGGATACGTTTGGTGTAGCTGTAATCTCATCAGCTAATGCAATAGCTTCTTCCTGAGAATAGCTTTCGTCAATAAATACTACTATCTGATTTTCGTTTTCAAGTGTCTCAATGATTGAGTCCACATTCAGGGCAAGAAGGGAAAAGCTTCCCATTATGATAAGGCAGGCAATAATGATACACACAGATGCAAAGGACATGAATCCGTGGGTAAAAATGCTGCTAACACCCTCTTTAAAAAAGTATCTCAGTTTTCTCGTTCCCATAGTTGTAATATCCGTCCATTCCGTCGCTAATTATTCTGCCGCCGTCAAGAGTGATAACACGCTTTGAGAAGCGGTTAACCAATTCCTTTTCATGGGTTACCACCAGAACGGTAGTACCAAGGGTATTGATCTTCTGCAGCAGGGTCATGATCTCAAGGCTTCTTGCAGGGTCAAGGTTGCCGGTAGGCTCGTCTGCAATAATAAGCTTTGGATTGTTGATAAGAGCTCTTGCAATGGCAACACGCTGCTGTTCACCGCCGGAAAGCTCCATCGGCCTTCTGCGGGCACATTCGTTGAGACCTACAAGCTCAAGGATATAAGGCACTCTGCGCTTGATTTCCTTATGGCTTGCACCGATAACACGCATCGCAAAAGCAATGTTTTCGTAAACTGTCTTGTTTTCAAGGAGTCTGAAGTCCTGGAAAATTACACCAAGAGAACGGCGTAAATAAGGAAGCTGTGAAAACTTGATCTTATTCAAATTAAAATCATTTACTATAACCGTACCGTCTGTTGGGAAAATCTCGCCTGTGATAAGCTTGATGATTGTGGACTTACCGGAACCGGATGGTCCTACAAGAAATACAAATTCTCCGTCATTGATAGTGAAATCAATGCCTTTCAAGGCCTTTGTACCGTTTTCATAGACCTTGAAAACGTCTGTCATCTGAACCATTGTGTTTCCTCTCTGTAATTAAATACGCTGTTGTGAACTTAAGTACTTGTTTACCATGAGAGCAACCTTGAAAACGATAGCCTGATCGAATTCCCGCAGATCGAGACCTGTAAGCTTCTTGATCTTGCCAAGTCTGTAAACGAGAGTATTTCTATGTACGAACAGCTTTCTGGAGGTTTCGGAAATGTTGAGGTTGTTCTCAAAGAACTTTGTGATAATGTCAAGAGTTTCCTTGTCAAGAGAATCAATAGGACTTTTCTTGAAAATCTCGGAAAGGAACATTTCGCAAAGAGTTGTAGGCAGCTGATAAATAAGTCTGCCGATACCAAGGTTTTCGTAATTGATGATAGTCTTTTCGGTCTCAAAAACCTTGCCCACATCAATAGCTACCTGAGCTTCCTTGTATCTGTCAGCAAGCTCACGGAGGTGGAGTGCAGGAGTACCGATACCGATAACGGTCTTAATGGACAGTTCGGTAGCAATAGCCTGCTCGATTGTAAGAGCGATCTTATAGAGATCCTTTGGTTCTGCGTTTGCGGAGATCTCCTTGATAACAGCTATATCGGTCTCGCTTACAGAGATAACGAAATCACGCTGTCTGTCATGGAACATCTTCTGGAGGATCTCAACGGAAGCTACGTCAGCCTTGTCGATCTGTCTTACAAGGAACACGCATCTTGGAATATCAGTTACAAAATGAAGCTCCTTTGCATGGACATAAATATCACCGGGCAGGATGTTATCTGTGATGATATTCTTAACAAGAGCAGACTTATCGAACTTTTCCTCGTAATAAACCTTAGCTTCATTGATAGCAACGCAGGCCAAATGGCAAAGGCTTGCTGAGAAATCATCTGTGCCTTCTACGTAGACTGCATAATCAAACCAGGAATCAGAACCACCCAGAATTTTGAAGGTTCTGCCTTCGATTATAGCAAGTCTGTCCTGTGGTGTTTCGGTAAGCGCAAAAATACTGCCAATCTGGGAACCAATAAGGGATAACTCGGTGCTTGCAATTACTGTACCTTCAGAATCAATAACGCCAATGTTTCTGTCTGTGGCTTCTTTCATCTGAACAACTACGCCTTGAAATGTTCTGCTTGACATTGAAGTTCCTCCCACTTTTTTATCTGAAAACTACTATCGTTAAATTGCTCATAAACATTTACATAATAACAATTTTCGTCAGTTTTTGCAATAGAAATTTTGTAATTTTATTGTTAATTTTTTATTGATTTGTAAATAATTGATACTTTTATACCTGCCGGCCTGTGAGAACAAGATTTTTTTCCTCATCGGTCAGTTCACGGTACTCTCCAAGTGCTAAGGACTCATCTATGGCAAGTCCACCAATTTTAACCCTCTTCAGATATGCAACCTGACAACCGCAAGCAGTAATCATGCGTTTTACCTGATGAAATTTGCCCTCTTCAATGGTAATATAGCATTTTTTACCCTGAGAGTCAGGCAAAATTTCAAGCTTTCCGGGGCGGCATTTCGTGCCGTCTCCAAGTACAATTCCCTCTTCAAAAGCAGCAACATGAATATCGGCAAGTTGACCAAGAATTTCAGCATAGTAAATTTTCGGCACTTTTTTACCAGGTGTTATTATGTTGTGACAGAAATCGCCGTCGTCAGTTAATATAAGCAATCCCTCGGTATCCTTGTCAAGTCTGCCTGCCGGAAAAAGACCTAACCTTCTGTATTTCGCCTCCATCAGCTCAAGGACGGTTTTGTCCCGGCTGTCCTCAGTTGCGGACAAATAACCACCAGGCTTGTTCATCATGATATAGTGATGCTCAGCGTATCCGATGCGAACACCCTTAACAGTAACAGCTGTTACCTCAGGGTCAGCCTTCTCGTCACCGGAACGAGCCTGCCTGTCCCCTATCATAACCAAGCCCGAACGGATAAGACTTTTTGCTTCGCTTCGGGAATACTCACCTGTGGACGACAGGATCTTATCAAGACGCATAAGTGCCATGGAAAAGCCTCCAAAGTTCAATACAAGCTGTCATAAATGACATTGACCAAGAATAGATATTATCACAAGGGGTGATGTAAATGTTCATTTTCACAACAAAGGTCAACAAAAAGAAACTGCTTACCGGTGCAGTATTCGTATTAGCTATAATCGTAATAATCATAGCCGTTTCATCCATGAGCAAAGAAGCATGGAGCAGTTCTGAGCTGACATCTGTTGTCAAAACAAACGAGGAAAGGGTCTTATTCCTTACTTCATTGGGGTGGGAAGTTTCAGAAGAACCCATTGAAGAGCAGGTAATAACAATACCAAAGGAATTTGACGATGTTTACACACAGTATAACGAAATTCAGCTAAGTCAGGGATTTGATCTCACGGAATATGCAGGACTTGAAGCAACACGATATACATACGAGGTCAAAAATCACCCGGATACCACAGGCAAAGTAGTTGCGGATATAATCGTTTATCGCAACAGGATAATAGCAGGAGATATTCAGTCTACTGTAATGGACGGATTTATGTCGGGACTTGATTTTCCTGACAGTGCAAATGAAAACAGCTGAAAAATGAGCGTCGCATTATAAAATGCGACGCTCATTAAATTAACAGTATAAATTAGTCTTCGCAAGCGATAACAACGCCGGAACCTACAGTACGGCCGCCTTCACGGATAGCGAAACGGAGACCGTTTTCGATAGCGATAGGAGTGATGAGTTCAACGTTCATGTCAACGTTGTCACCAGGCATGCACATTTCTGTGCCTTCTGGAAGAGTGATAACGCCGGTAACGTCAGTTGTTCTGAAATAGAACTGTGGTCTGTAGTTGTTGAAGAAAGGAGTATGACGGCCGCCTTCGTCCTTGGACAGAACGTAAACCTGACCTACAAACTTCTTGAGAGGCTTAATGGAGCCTGGCTTTGCAAGAACCTGACCTCTTTCGATGTCAGTCTTTGCAATACCACGGAGAAGAGTACCGATGTTGTCGCCAGCTTCTGCGTAGTCGAGGAGCTTACGGAACATTTCGATACCGGTAACTGTTGTGTCGCGGATTTCGTCTTCGAGACCAACGATCTGAACCTTTTCGTTCAGCTTAATCTGGCCACGTTCTACTCTACCAGTTGCAACTGTGCCACGGCCTGTGATTGTGAAAACGTCTTCAACAGGCATAAGGAATGGCATGTCAGCCTTTCTGTCAGGAGTTGGGATGTAGCTGTCAACTGCATCCATGAGTTCCTTAATGGAAGCATAAGCTGGGTCAGCTGGATCTTCGGATTCGCAGATAAGAGCCTTAACAGCAGCACCCTTGATGATTGGAATATCATCGCCTGGGAATTCATAAGTGCTGAGGAGTTCACGAACTTCCATTTCAACCAGTTCGAGGAGTTCTTCGTCGTCAACGAGGTCGCACTTGTTCAGGTATACAACGATAGCTGGAACGCCAACCTGACGAGCGAGAAGGATGTGTTCACGAGTCTGAGCCATAGGACCGTCGGAAGCAGCGATAACAAGGATAGCACCGTCCATCTGAGCAGCACCAGTGATCATGTTCTTAATATAGTCAGCATGGCCTGGGCAGTCAACGTGAGCGTAGTGACGATTGTCAGTTTCATACTCAACGTGAGCTGTGTTGATTGTGATACCTCTTTCTCTTTCTTCTGGAGCCTTGTCGATAGCATCATATGCTTCGTACTTTGCCTTGCCGGAGAAAGCGAGATACTTTGTGATAGCAGCTGTCAGGGTTGTCTTACCATGGTCAACGTGACCGATTGTGCCGATATTTACATGGGGCTTGGTTCTTTCGAATTTCTGTTTTGCCATTTTAGGTTTTCCTCCTTAAATGAATGTTAAATGCATTATTGCAAGTTATTTATTGATTGATTAATAATATCTTTTGCCATTTACGATCTCTTCCTGAAGTGACTTCGGAAGTTCAACGTAGTGGCTTGGTTCCATGGAATAGGTTGCTCTGCCCTGAGTTTTGCTTCTCAGGTCGGTAGCATAACCAAACATGGTGGAAAGTGGTACGAAGCTGTTGACCATTGCTGTGCCGTTTCTGGAATCAGTACCTGTGATCTGACCTCTTCTGCCGCTGATATCACCGATAACATCGCCCATGTAATCGTCAGGAGCAGTTACAGAGACCTTCATGATCGGCTCAAGGAGAGTCGGATCAGCCTTCTGCATAGCTTCCTTGAATGCAAGGGAACCGGCGATCTTAAACGCCATATCGGAAGAGTCAACTTCATGATATGAACCGTCAAACAGTGTTACCTTTACGTCAACAACCTGGTAACCTGCAACACAACCGGCGTTCATTGCACCACGGATACCCTGATCTACTGCAGGGATATATTCCTTAGGAACGGAGCCGCCGAATGTCTTGTCGATAAATTCATAGCCCTTACCGGACTCGTTAGGCTCAACCTTGATCTTAATGTGAGCGTACTGGCCCTTACCGCCGCTCTGGCGGACATATCTGTGATCAACGGTAGCTTCCTTACGGATTGTTTCCTTATAGGAAACCTGAGGCTTACCTACGTTTGCCTCAACCTTGAATTCCCGCAGAAGTCTGTCAACAATGATCTCCAGATGGAGCTCACCCATACCTGCGATAATGGTCTGACCTGTCTCGGTGTCGGTATAGGTCTTGAATGTTGGATCCTCTTCGGCAAGCTTTGCCAGAGCGATCATCATCTTTTCCTGACCTGCCTTTGTACGCGGCTCAATAGCTACGCGGATAACAGGTTCCGGGAATTCCATGGATTCAAGAATAATGCGATTCTTGTCAGCACAGAGTGAGTCACCTGTTGTAGTGTTCTTAAGACCTACAACTGCTGCGATATCACCGGCATAAACCATTGGGATATCTTCTCTGTGATTAGCGTGCATCTGCAGAATTCTGCCAAGACGTTCACGGTGACCTTTAGTGGAGTTGATCACGGTGGAGCCGGATTCGGCTGTACCGGAATAAACTCTCATGAATGTGAGCTTACCCACATATGGGTCAGTCATGACCTTGAATGCCAGTGCGGAGAACGGAGCTTCGTCACTGGAAGGTCTTTCGATTTCCTCATCCGTATCCGGATCAATACCTGTGATAGCAGGAACATCCAGCGGAGATGGCATGAAATCAACGATTGCGTCAAGGAGCTTCTGAACACCCTTATTTTTATAAGAGGTGCCGCAAACTACCGGCATCATTTTAACTGCGACAGTTGCCTTTCTGATAGCAGCTCTGATAGAATCTGATGAAATTTCATCACCCTCAAGATACTTTTCCATGATCTCGTCATCGAAATCGGAGACAGCTTCAAGAAGCTTCAGACGATATTCCTCAGCAAGATCAACCATATCTTCCGGGATAGGTTCAACACGTACGTCCTGTCCAAGTTCATCGTAATAAACTTCAGCCTTCATTTCAACCAGGTCTACAATACCTTTGAAAGAAGCCTCACTTCCGATCGGAAGCTGGATAGGAACTGCATTGCACTTCAGTCTGTCATGGATCATATCCAGAACATTAAAGAAGTCTGCGCCCATAATGTCCATCTTATTGATATAGATCATTCTTGGGACGTTGTAGTGGTCGGCCTGACGCCATACAGTTTCAGACTGTGGTTCAACGCCGCCCTTGGCACACATAACGGTAACGGAGCCGTCAAGAACACGGAGAGATCTTTCAACCTCTACTGTAAAGTCAACGTGACCCGGTGTGTCGATAATGTTAATACGGTGCTCTTTCCAGGAACAAGTTGTTGCAGCGGAAGTGATTGTGATACCACGTTCCTGTTCCTGCTCCATCCAGTCCATGGTGGCTGTACCCTCGTGGGTCTCGCCTATTTTGTAGTTGACACCGGTGTAGAACAAGATACGTTCTGTTGTAGTTGTCTTACCAGCATCAATGTGAGCCATTATACCGATATTACGTGTTTTCTCAAGGGAATACTCTCTTGGCATAGCACTCACTCCTCTCTAATTGCCAAAGTCTAAATCTCACCGGAGAACAGACTGTCAGGCAATTACCAGCGGAAGTGTGCGAATGCCTTGTTGGATTCAGCCATCTTATGAGTATCTTCTCTCTTCTTTACGGAAGAACCGAGATTGTTAGCTGCGTCCATGATTTCTCCAGCAAGACGTTCCTTCATAGTCTTTTCGCTTCTTGCTCTGGAATAGTTTGTGAGCCAGCGAAGACCGAGTGTCTGACGTCTGTTTGGTTTTACCTCGATTGGCACCTGGTAGGTTGCACCACCAACACGGCGAGCCTTAACCTCCAGAGAAGGCATGATGTTTTCCATAGCCTGTGCAAAAACTTCGAGTGGATTCTTTTCTGTCTTATTCTGGATGATTTCAAAAGCGCCGTATACGACCTTCTGTGCAACACCCTTCTTACCATCGAGCATAATACTGTTGATAAGCTTTGTTACGAGAACAGAATTATACATTGGATCTGGCAGAATTTCTCTCTTGGGGACGTTTCCTCTTCTGGGCACTATACTTCCCTCCTTCATAAAAATGATTTCATAGGTACTCCGAGATGAAAATTCATCTCTCGGTGGGTGCCTTCCCTGAAGCTATATATGTCCCCATGACTATATATAAATCTTCATGGCAAGGCATCTTTGCCTTACGCATAAAGCGTAATCAGCGTTGTTTTAGGTATTACTTCTTTACCTTTGGTCTCTTTGCGCCATACTTGGAACGGGACTGCATACGGTTTGCTACGCCCTGAGCATCGAGTGTACCTCTGATGATGTGGTAACGTACACCAGGAAGGTCCTTTACACGGCCGCCTCTGATCATAACTACAGAGTGCTCCTGAAGGTTATGGCCGATACCTGGAATGTAAGCAGTTACTTCATATCCGTTGGTAAGACGTACTCTGGCGATCTTACGAAGAGCGGAGTTAGGCTTCTTAGGTGTGGAAGTTCTAACGGCTGTACATACGCCTCTCTTCTGTGGGGAGGACAGGTCTGTTTCCTTATTCTTCAGAGTGTTGAGACCCTTCTGCATTGCAGGAGAATTGGACTTGTAAACACCAGTCTGTCTGCCCTTTCTGACCAACTGATTAATGGTAGGCATTGTTTTCCTCCTTTCCTCAAAAATTCTTATCTTCATCGGAAGTTTCTCCGTTGAAGCCAAATTGACCTTGTGTAGACGCACTTTTTACATACTCCACACAAGGTCAAATTATAATATAAAATTCCAATTCCGTCAACAGTTTTTCAAGCTATATTTACCAGAATTTTTTCAGTTTTTTTAGTACATATCGTACAAATCCGTCGATTATAGGTAATTAATACCAATATAGGGTGGTGACATAATTTACCGCCACATGATTATACAACATATTTGCTTGTTTGTATATATTTTTTTAAATTCATACGACATTTATGTAGGGCAGACAGCCCTCTGTCTGCCGTTTAATAAATTTAGTACATTATTACGGAAGGCAGAGGGCTGCCTTCCCTACTCATCAAAACAGCAGTGCATCTTTCGATACACTGCTGTTTAATCAACTCAAATTTTACAGAGCGTTGGATGTGCCGAGAAGTACGGAGAGGTCAAGTTCATCGTCCTCTTCTTCAATGATCTCGACTGGTTCCTGAGGTTCTTCTTCGTTTACAGGAGCTTCTTCGCCTTCAACAACCTGCTGGAAATCTCTGTACATGGAAAGACCGCTGCCGGCTGGGATAAGCTTACCAATGATAACATTTTCCTTAAGACCAACGAGATGGTCAACCTTGCCCTTGATAGCGGCTTCTGTGAGAACCTTTGTGGTCTCCTGGAAGGAAGCTGCGGACAGGAAGGATTCTGTTGCCAGAGAAGCCTTTGTGATACCCATAAGAAGCAGAGTGCAGGTTGCTTCGCGGAGTTCGGTTTCACCGTTAGCGATGCGTTCTGCAATTTCTCTGTTCTTTCTGCGGAACTCGATCTTATCGACCATAGTACCGGTGAGCATATCTGTATCGCCCGGATCTTCAACGCGAACCTTACGCATCATCTGACGTACGATAACCTCGATGTGCTTATCGTTGATATCAACGCCCTGCTGACCGTAAACCTTCTGAACCTCACGGATCAGATAGTTCTGAGCTGCGTCCTTACCAAGGATACGCATTACGTCGTGTGGGTTAAGGGCACCATCGGAAAGCATCTGTCCCTTTTCCACAAAAGTACCGTTCTGGAACTTGTACTTTTCTCTTGTAGGCTGTGGAACCTGATACTGTCTAATCTCGCCGTCCTCAGGATTTGTAACTGTAACTGTGAGCATAGTACCCTTCTTGGAGTCCTCAACTGTTACATGACCGTCGATTTCGGAAAGGACAGCCATTTTCTTAGGCTTACGTGCTTCAAAGAGTTCTTCAACTCTTGGAAGACCCTGAGTGATATCGTCACCTGCGATACCGCCGGTATGGAAGGTACGCATGGTAAGCTGAGTACCAGGTTCACCGATGGACTGAGCAGCGATAACGCCAACTGCTTCACCGATGTTTACAGGACCTGCGGATGCAAGGTTCATGCCGTAGCACTTAGAACAAACACCGTTTGCTGCGTCACAGTCAAGAACGGAACGAATCTTGACGGAAGAAATGCCGTGAGCTTCAAGCTTGACAGCATCCTTGCTTGTGAGCATATCATCTCTTGTGAAGAGAATTTCACCTGTTGCTGGGTCAACGATGTCATCAGCAGGGAATCTGCCGTGGATTGCACCGCTGAAGGTCTGTACTACGCTGCCCTTATCGTCATGCATTTCGCAGGCAATGATGCCGTCGTGAGTACCGCAGTCGTGTTCTCTGATGATAACTTCCTGAGATACGTCAACAAGACGACGTGTGAGGTAACCGGAGTCAGCGGTACGGAGAGCGGTATCAGCAAGGCCCTTTCTCGCACCTCTGGAGGAGATGAAGTACTCAAGAACGCTGAGGCCTTCACGGAAGTTAGCCTTGATTGGGATTTCGATGGTCTTACCGGAGGTGTTAGCCATCAGACCACGCATACCTGCAAGCTGACGGATCTGGTTCATGCTGCCTCGGGCACCGGAGTTAGCCATCATATAGATTGGGTTGAATTCGTCAAGACCACTCTGAAGTGCGTTTGTAACGTCCTTGGTAGTCTTTTCCCATTCAGCAACAACGAGACGGTAACGTTCGTCGTCTGTGATAAAGCCGCGCTTGAACATACGTTCGATCTCAACAACCTTCTCTTCAGACTCGCCGATAAGGATTCTCTTTTCTGCAGGGATAGTCATGTCAGCGATGGAGATTGTGATAGCGCCTCTTGTGGAATACTTGAAGCCCTGAGCCTTGATATTGTCAAGAACTTCAGCGGAAATTGCAAAGCCATGACGTTCAATACACTTGTCAATGATCTTGCCAAGTTCCTTCTTGCCGACCTGGAAGTCGATCTCATAATTAAGACGGGTTTCAGGATCGTTTCTGTCTACATAGCCCAGATCCTGTGGAATTGGGTTATTGAATATGATACGGCCAACGGTGGTGGAAACAACGCCGGAGATCTCTTCGCCGTTGATTTCCCTGGTAACACGTACTCTGATTGGAGCGTGAATACCAACATCGCCTGTCTGATAAGCCATGATAGCTTCATCAGGAGAGCTGTATGCCTTTGTAGGTTTATAGGTGCAGAGGCGGAGAGCCTTTTCCCCTGCCTTCTGTCTTGCCTTGATATCGGCATTTGCAGCGATGATATCTTCAGCAGAGACAACAGCACCGGCTTCAAGAGCTGTATCGCCCGGATTGTCAACGATAAGTCTTTCGGAACCCTTTTCACCAATTCTGATATAGGTGAGGTAGTAGGAACCGAGGATCATATCCTGAGTAGGAACGGTAACAGGCTTACCATCCTTAGGATGGAGCAGGTTGTTAGCGGAGAGCATCAGGATACGTGCTTCAGCCTGAGCTTCAGCGGAAAGTGGTACGTGAATAGCCATCTGGTCACCGTCGAAGTCGGCGTTGTAAGCTGTACATACCAGAGGATGGAGCTTAAGAGCTCTGCCTTCAACAAGTATAGGCTCAAATGCCTGGATACCAAGTCTGTGGAGGGTAGGAGCACGGTTCAGGAGAACAGGATGTTCCTTAATAACCACTTCAAGTGCGTCCCAAACCTCTGTACGACCTCTATCCACCATTTTCTTAGCGGATTTGATATTATTTGCAATACCATCCTCCACTAACTTCTTCATAACGAATGGGCGGAAGAGTTCGATCGCCATTTCCTTCGGAACACCGCACTGGTAGATCTTAAGGTCAGGGCCAACAACGATAACGCTTCGACCGGAATAGTCAACACGCTTGCCGAGGAGGTTCTGACGGAAACGGCCCTGCTTACCCTTAAGCATATCGGACAGGGACTTAAGGGCTCTGGAGTTAGCACCTGTAACTGCTCTGCCGCGTCTGCCGTTGTCAATAAGAGCGTCAACAGCTTCCTGAAGCATACGCTTTTCGTTTCTTACAATGATGTCAGGAGCGTTGAGCTGGATAAGTCTCTTAAGACGGTTGTTTCTGTTGATAACTCTTCTGTACAGATCATTAAGGTCACTGGTAGCGAAACGTCCGCCGTCCAGCTGAACCATAGGTCTGATTTCAGGTGGGATGACAGGGAGAACGTCCATGATCATCCAGGAAGGCTTGTTGCCGGACTGATGGAAGGCTTCAACAACCTCAAGTCTCTTAACAAGCTTTGCCTTCTTCTGACCGGAAGCGGTCTGGAGCTCGTTCTGGAGCTCAACAGACAGCTTTTCGCAGTCGATATCCTCAAGGAGAGCCTTGATAGCTTCAGCACCCATGCCTGCCTTGAAGTCGTCCTCATACTTTTCCTTCATGTCACGATACTCTTTTTCTGTGAGTATCTGGTTCTTCATGAGGGGAGTTAGACCAGGATCTGTTACGATATACGCAGCGAAGTACAGAACCTTTTCCAGGATTCTCGGAGTAAGGTCAAGGATAAGACCCATTCTGGATGGGATACCCTTGAAGTACCAGATGTGGGAAACAGGAGCCGCAAGCTCAATGTGACCCATTCTTTCACGTCTTACCTTGGACTTTGTAACTTCAACGCCGCAGCGGTCGCAGACCTTGCCCTTATAGCGGATCTTCTTGTACTTACCGCAGTGACATTCCCAGTCCTTTGTAGGTCCAAAGATCTTTTCGCAGAAAAGACCGTCACGTTCAGGCTTAAGTGTTCTATAGTTAATGGTTTCCGGCTTGAGAACCTCGCCGTAAGACCACTGTCTGATCATATCAGGAGAAGCAATTCCTATCTGAATAGCGTCAAATGGAGCGTAACTCATTATTCATCCTCCTCTTCGCCGAAAAATTCATCACCGCCGGCAAGCAGAGCGTTCATAAAAGATTCTGCGCCGGATTCCTCATGGTCTTCCTCATCAACGTTTTCGATGTAGTAGCCGGAGGACTCGATCTCTTCGTCAGATGCGTAAGAGTTGTCCTTCATAACATTCTGGAAATCATCGTCATCGTCTTCCTTGAGTTCAATTTCATTGCCGTCGGCATCAAGAACTCTGATATCAAGACAGAGGGACTGGAGTTCCTTAACAAGAACCTTGAAGGATTCAGGAACGCCAGGCTGTGGTACATTGTGACTCTTAACGATGGATTCGTAGGTGCGTACACGACCTGTAACGTCGTCGGACTTGACTGTAAGGATTTCCTGCAGGGTGTAAGCTGCACCGTAAGCTTCCAGAGCCCAAACTTCCATTTCACCGAAACGCTGACCGCCGAACTGAGCTTTACCACCCAGAGGCTGCTGGGTAACAAGGCTGTAAGGGCCGGTAGAGCGTGCATGGATCTTATCATCAACAAGGTGATGGAGCTTAAGGAAGTAAACGTAGCCAACGGTTACAGGGTTATCAAAAGCTTCGCCGGTACGGCCGTCATACAGTATGCTCTTACCGTCGGAACGGAGACCTGCCTGTTCAAGAGTTTCTCTGATTTCCTGCTCGTTTGCACCGTTGAAGATTGGAGTTGCTACCTTCCAGCCCAGTGCCTGTGCAGCATAACCAAGGTGAACTTCAAGAACCTGACCGATGTTCATTCGGGAAGGAACACCCAGTGGGTTCAGAACGATGTCCAGTGGAGTGCCGTCCGGCAGATATGGCATATCTTCCTTAGGCAGAATTCTGGATACAACGCCCTTGTTACCGTGACGACCAGCCATCTTGTCGCCAACGGAGATCTTACGCTTCTGTGCGATGTAGCAGCGAACTACCATGTTTACACTTGGGTTCAGCTCATCGCCGTTTTCTCTGGTGAAAACCTTAACGTCTACAACGATACCGCTTTCACCGTGTGGTACCTTCAGGGAGGTGTCACGAACTTCACGAGCCTTTTCACCGAAGATCGCTCTGAGGAGTCTTTCTTCAGCAGTCAGGTCTGTTTCGCCCTTTGGTGTTACCTTACCGACAAGGATATCACCTGCATGAACCTCAGCACCTACCATGATGATGCCGCGTTCGTCAAGATACTTGAGAGCATCTTCGCCAACGCCCGGGATGTCTCTTGTGATCTCTTCAGGACCTAACTTTGTGTCACGGGCATCAATTTCATATTCCTCAATATGAACGGAAGTAAATACGTCTTCCATTGCAAGACGCTCATTGAGGAGGATAGCGTCTTCGTAGTTATAGCCTTCCCAGGTCATAAAGCCGACCAGGATGTTCTTACCAAGGGAAATTTCACCGTTGGAGGTGGATGGACCGTCAGCAAGGACAGTCTTATTTTCAACTCTCTCGCCTACCTTAACAACAGGACGCTGATTAATGCAGGTACCCTGATTGGAGCGGGAGAACTTTGTAAGAGCGTAGTTCTTAACTTCGCCTGCGTCGTACTTAACAACGACCTTGTTTGCATCGACAGCAGTTACAACGCCATCGCCTTCAGCACAAACAACAACCTTGGAGTCGACAGCACACTTGTGTTCGATGCCTGTTGCAACGATAGGAGCTTCTGTTACGAGAAGCGGAACAGCCTGACGCTGCATATTAGCACCCATGAGAGCACGGTTAGCGTCGTCGTTTTCAAGGAATGGGATCATTGCGGTAGCAACGGAAACCATCATTCTTGGGCTGATGTCAACATAGTCAACACGTTCCTTGTCAACTTCGATAATTTCATCTCTGTGACGGCAGGTGATACGCTTATTGATAAGGCAGCCGTTTTCATCCAGAGGCTCAGTAGCCTGAGCAACGATGAACTGGTCTTCCATATCTGCTGTGAGATAGTCAACTTCGTCGGTAACTCTCTGAGTTTCCTTGTCAACACGGCGGTAAGGAGCGATAAGGAAGCCGTATTCGTTTACCTTTGCGTAGGAAGCAAGGTAGGAAATAAGGCCGATGTTAGGACCTTCCGGGGTCTCAACAGGGCACATACGACCGTAATGACTGTAATGAACGTCACGAACGTCGAAGGAAGCTCTTTCTCTGGAAAGACCGCCTGGGCCAAGAGCGGACATACGACGCTTATGTGTCAGTTCTGCCAGAGGGTTTGTCTGATCCATGAACTGAGACAGTGGAGAGGAACCGAAGAATTCCTTGATCGCAGCAGTTACCGGTCTGATATTGATAAGAGACTGTGGAGTGATAATATCCAGATCCTGGAGAGTCATTCTTTCACGAATAACACGTTCCATTCTGGAGAAACCAACTCTGAACTGGTTCTGAAGCAGTTCACCAACGCATCTCATACGGCGATTGCCAAGATGGTCGATGTCGTCCGGAGTGCCGATACCGTGAGCCAGACAGTTCAGGTAGTTAACAGTAGCAAAAATATCATCAGGAATGATATGCTTTGGAATGAGAAGATCGATGTTTTCCTTGATAGCTTCCTTAAGCTCTTCGCCGGAGAACTTATCAAGAAGATCCTTAAGGATGATGAAACGTACACGTTCCTTGATACCAAGTTCCATTGGATCGAAGTCAACGAAGTTGTCAAGGCGAACCATGCCGTTGGAGAAGATCTTTACGATCTTGCCGTCAACGTCAGCATAAGCTTCGATAACGCCCTTTGC
Source organism: Oscillospiraceae bacterium (assembly GCA_015067795.1). Lineage (GTDB taxonomy): Bacteria > Bacillota > Clostridia > Oscillospirales > Oscillospiraceae > SIG495. The sequence continues at coordinate 39,832 of SVLU01000001.1, read as the reverse complement.
ATCCAGTTCTTCTGCTCTTTCTCTTGTGAGAACTTCGCCTGCTTCAGCAATGATCTCGCCTGTCATTGGATCTGCGATTGGCATTGCCAGAGTCTGACCGTTAAGACGGCTCCAGATAGCAAGCTTCTTGTTGAACTTATAACGACCGGCTGTGGAGATGTCATATCTTCTTGGGTCGAAGAACAGATTGTGGAGCAGTGTTTCAGCACTATCGATCGTCGGGGGATCGCCCGGTCTCAGTCTTCTGTAAATTTCAAGAAGAGCGTCATCTCTTGTCTTGCAGCTGTCCTTATCAAGTGTTGCGTTGATGCGTTCATCATCACCGAAAACAGCCTTGATCTGTTCAGCAGTATTAACTGTGAAGTCACAACCGTCGATGGAGAGCCATGTGTAAGGCTCTTCAGTACGCTTACCTACCGCACGGAGCAGCCATGTGATAGGGAGCTTTCTGTTCTTGTCAATTCTGACATTGAATACATCGGATGCATCGGTTTCATATTCAAGCCATGCACCACGGTATGGGATAACGGTTGTAGCGTAAACGGAAGAACCTGTCTTGTCGGTCTTCTTTTCAAAGTAAACGCCTGGGGAACGGATGATCTGGGAAACAATAACACGTTCAGCACCGTTGATAACAAATGTGCCGCCTTCTGTCATGAGTGGGAAGTCACCCATGAAGATTTCCTGTTCCTTGATTTCCTCAGTTTCCTTGTTTCGCAGACATACACTTACCTTGAGAGGTGCTGCGTATGTTGCGTCTCTTGCCTTACATTCTTCAACGGAATACTTTGGATTTTCGTCCATCTTGTAGTCAAGGAAAGTAAGCTCAAGATTACCGGTGTAGTCGGTAATGGCAGCTACATCCTTGAAAACGTCCTTAAGACCGGTTTCCAGGAACCACTCATAAGAACTCTTCTGGATCTCCAGAAGATTTGGCATCTCCTGAATTTCTCGTGACTTAGCAAAACTCTTTCTCAACGTTTTGCCGAAATAGACATCCTTTGGCATCAGCGTCACTCCTTCTCCTGTCGTACAGCACAAAAATACCGTACAGCATAATTTTGATACACACGGGCAAGTTGTAAGAAATTATAACTTTCTTTATGTTGCCTATTGATTTTTCAGAGATATGTGGTAAAATGAAACTAAGTTAAGGGTGGAGAGATGTCTCTACCCTTTTCACACATAGCAACTTATTATACCATTGTCAATTGGAAATGTCAACAAATTTTTTCGTCGTTTTCAACAAAATTTAACAGCGATTTTTGATCTCAAAATATTTTGAGATTTTTTGAAAAAAGGTGTTGACAAATCTGATATGACCGTTTATAATAACGCTTGTTCGCGAGAGTGCTGGAATCGGTAGACAGGCACGTTTGAGGGGCGTGTGTCAAATGGCGTGTGAGTTCAAGTCTCATCTCTCGCACCAGAAAAAAGCAGGTTTCAAAAGAAACCTGCTTTTTTCATTATCATTTGTCCCCTATCGGGACAAATGATATTTCATATTCGGCTGGAAGTCGAATATTTCACAATTTGCGTAAGCAAATTATTTCACATTTGCCGCAAGGCAAATATTTCACTATAATATCAAACCGCAAGCTTTGCTTTAACACATCAAGCTTGCGGTTCTTGTTTTTCATGATATAATGTTTTAGAGGTGAACTACATGGATAACAAATGGACATATATAAACACGCAAGAAGATATCGACCAATTCATGAATATGTTCGGTTATTTTCATGACGGATGTATTAAAGAACTCCGTTACGAATCCGGTGCATATGTCGGTAACGATCTGGCAATGTATCCGATAAACTCCAAGCGTAATGTGTCCGTTATTTTCCAAAGGCAATTCAAAAATCCTTCTGCTGTTGAACTGGTATTTGAAGGTGTGGAACATCTAAATCTCCAACCGGTAAATGATGAATATACTACCGAAATTTTAGGTGCTCATATGTGCATTGAGGATGATCTTTATGTTTGGTTTGACAGTGATTATTTTAGCCAAGATTATACCGATTTATATAAGTTATCAGATGTTACATGGATAAAAGCACATAAAGTCAAATGGAGAGCTGCAGATGAATATCTGGGCGGCGAATCCATTTATATTAATCGAATATAAGTTTATATACCGAAAATTAGCGAGCCGATGAAGTCGTCCTTCATCGGCTCTGTTTGCATCATTCTTCAAATACGGAAGTCTGCTGTTCAACCTCAGTATCCTTCCGGGAATACTCCACAACAGGAGCAGTTTTATGAATAAACTGCATTTCCTGCCACTGCTGTCTGTCGATAAGTATCTGACGTGGCTTGGAGCCTTCAAATGGACCTACAACGCCCTTGTCCTCCATCTGGTCCACAAGGCGTGCCGCTCTCGCATAGCCGACCTTTAAACGCCTCTGGAGATAGGAGACAGATGCCTGACCCGATTCCAGTATGGCCTCAACAGCCTGACCGTATAATTCGTCACAGTCATCAAAGGCTGTCTCTTCCTGCTCAACAGGAGCATTACCATTCTTCTTGGCTTCAGCAGCCTTTTCGATATGTTCGATAACCTCTGTTGAATATTCAGGCTTACTGCCCTCCTTGATGAAGTTCAGTATGTTTTCACGTTCTTCATCAGTGACCCATGTACCCTGAATTCTCATAGGCTTTGATGCACCGATCGGAGCATAAAGCAGGTCACCGTTGCCCATGAGCTTATCTGCACTGCCGCCTGCATCAAGAATAATTCTCGATTCAAGGCTGGAAGCAACCTTGAAGGCAATTCTGGAAGGAATATTAGCCTTCATAAGACCTGTGATAACATCGGCTCTCGGGCTCTGTGTAGCGATTACAAGATGCACACCTGCCGCACGACCCATCTGAGCAACACGACAGATGGATTCTTCAACCTCTTTCGCCGCAACCAGCATAAGGTCAGCAAGCTCGTCGATAACAACAACGATCTGAGGCATTGGTTTGATGTCAACAGAGTCTGCAATCATCTTGTTATAGGACTGGAGGTCTCTTGCACCTGTGTCTGCAAATATGCTGTAACGCTTCATCATCTCGGTAACAGCCCACTGGAGAGCACCGGCAGACTTCTTGGCCTCTGTAACAACAGGAACAAGGAGATGCGGAATACCGTTGTAGATTTTAAATTCAACCATCTTAGGGTCGATCATGATGAATTTGACCTCATCGGGAGTTGCCTTATAAAGAATACTGAGAATAAGGGAATTCAGGCAAACAGACTTACCTGAGCCTGTTGTACCTGCAACAAGCAGATGCGGAAGCTTTGCAATATTGCCGACGATAGCTTCACCGCCAATATTCTTACCAATGGCAAAGGACAGCTTGGAGGGTGAATTTCTAAACTCCGGAGTGTCGATGATGTCCCTGAGATAAACGGTGCTGATATTGCGGTTTGGAACCTCGATACCAACTGTGGAGATCTTATTTGGAATTGCGGCAATACGAACACCTGCAACCCCCAGGGAAAGAGCAATATCATCAGCAAGGTTAGTAAGCTTATTCAGCTTCACGCCTGCTTCAAGCTCCATTTCAAAGCGAGTAACCGCAGGGCCACGCACGATGTTATTGATATTTACACGAACGCCAAAGCTTGCAAGAGTATTCTCAAGTCGTTCCTGATTTGCCAGAATATCTCCCTTTGGTTCAAGCTTTGTTTTGCCGTTGTCGGTGGAGAGCATCTCTATTGGCGGGAACTGGTAAGAAACAGGACCATCCTGAATTTCCATACCGGCAGTAAATTCCTGAATAAGCTCTTCCCTGTCAAGTCTCTCACGCTTTTTCGGCGGCGGTGGGTTCACAGGTTCTTCAAAAGGTACATCCTTATCGAAAACACCTTCAACCTTGATGTCACTTTTCGCCGATTTCCCGACCACATCAACAGGCTCATCAATGTCAATATCAATTCTGGACCTGACCTTTTCAGAGGCACTTTTATTCTCAGGACGTGATACCTTTGCACGTTCCCTTTTTGGCTTTGGTTCTTCGATTATCTCTTCAGGTTCTTCCTTAGGCATATTTGCCATGCGTTCCTTGTGCTTTGCAACGAGCTTTGCGATCCAAGGGTACAGGCACACAAACAGAGCGCCAAAAAACAGAGCAAACAGTATAATACCTGCACCAATTCCGCTGAGAAGCACCTTCAGAAGCAGGGTTATCATACCGCTGAAAACACCGCCGGAGATACAGTTAATACCGTCCATCCAAAGGTACTTAAAGGCAGCCCAGGACAGACTATATGCAGGCTTTGCAAAGAGAAGCTGATACAATCCGCCCATGATAACAGGCAGAAGCAGAATTGCTGTAACCTTCAGCTTCATATTCTTCTTCCAGCCAAACAGCATAACCAGACCTGCCGCAACAAGCATTGGCGGGATAAGATAGAAGCCCCAGCCGAACAAACCCTTAAACAGACCGCACAGAAGTCTGATAAACAGACCTTCGTTATCAAAATAACCCAAAACAGAAAGTATGCCCACAACAACAAACCCACAGGCAGTTACTATTCTGGTGGTTGCTGAATTCTTCTTTGGTGCAGATGCAATAATCTTATCCTCTGCCTTACCCTTTTTGGAAGAAGAAGCTTTCGTGTTTTTAGTATTGGTGTCATTCTTCTTACGTGCCAAAAAAACTCACCTCAAATTATATAAATAATGAAACAATCAATGATATACCGCCTAAACCCCAGCAGTAATACGCAAGCTTTTTCGTTTTGGCATTACGAACAAGCATATTGATAAATCCAACTGCAAAATAACCTGCAACGGCTGCAGCCACCATACCTGCGATGTAAGCCGGAAACAGACTCCAATCAACGCCTTCACTAAGGGCAGTACCAAATTCAAAAATAAAAGAACCCAGCACCGCAGGAACTGAAAGCAGGAATGAGAATTTCACAGCAAAACTGCGTTTAAAGCCTCTTGAAAGACCTGTAACCATGGTGACAGCACATCTGGATAAGCCCGGGATAACAGCCACCGCCTGAGCAAAACCAATAAGCAGAGCATCCAAAAGGCTCATGCCTCTTTCCTTCTTGCTTCCGGGTATTATCTTATCTGCAGTGAAAAGCAGTAAGCCTGTCACGAGGAACGCAGCACCAATCCAGCCAAGGCTGATTGTAAGCTGCTCCACCTGATTTCTGAAAGGCACAGCCAGCAGAAGGGGTAATGTTCCTATTAGAATAAGAACTGTAAGACGGAGCTTGGGAAGCTTGCGTCCGTTTTCGTCGCGTCCTTCATAATTCCTGCCGATAAGTATGGAATACAGCTCACTGACCATAACCTTAAGGTCTTTGCGATAATAAATAACAACTGCAATGAGTGTACCGAAATGGAGCATTACATTAAAAAACAGGTTGCTCCCTGTATCGTAATTCAGTTTAAAAATACTTTCAATGATGGCAAGATGGCCGGAACTGGATACGGCTAAAAACTCAGTTACGCCCTGTATAAGACCTAACAGTATCGACACAAAAATCGACAACTCATATCACTCCCACGTTTCTGTCTTTATTCGTAAAGCTCATTATAACACAGAATTATTCTGTTTTCCACTATAATATGTAAAACCGACCAAATCCATTGATCGGCAGTTTATCACCTATTCCGGTAATTTATTGTTCTCTCTTCGCCTTGATATCTCACCGTGAAGGTAATCAAGGGCATCTGACAGCCCTCCAATACGGTCTATTAAACCAACCTCCACAGCTTCCTCGCCATAGATGACAGAACCAATATCCGAGGAAAGCTCACAGGGATTCATCATCAGCTCATTGAGCTTATCGTGGGAAATATTGGAATTTGCTGTTATAAACCCCATTATCCGCTCCTGAATACGGCTGAAATAGCTGTAAGTCTGAGGTGCGCCGATGACAACACCTGTTATTCTCACAGGATGTATCGTCATTGACGCACTCGGTGCAATGATAGACAGGTCTGCTGCAACAGCCAAAGGAACTCCGATGGAGTGACCGCCACCCAGCACAAGGCTCACGGTGGGCTTTGTCATACCCGCTATCATTTCAGCAATGCCAAGTCCTGCTTCAATATCACCGCCCATGGTGTTGAGAAGAATAAGCAGTCCTTCGATTTCGTCCGACTCCTCGATTGCCGCTATCTGTGGCATCACGTGTTCATACTTGGTGGCTTTTGTTCCCTGGGGTGCTGTCTGGTGTCCTTCGATCTGTCCTACGATTGTCAGACAATGTATGACGCCCTTTTCGGAACGTGTAGTCACCGAACCCATGTCCCCTATCTGTTCCTTCTGATATATGGATTCATTATTCTGTTTTTCTTCACTCATAATAAAACCCCCTTTTGACAAATTGTTTGCATCAAAAGAGGGCATTATTCATTTATCGGTTTTCGTAAAGAGTCTTAACTGCCTTGTAGGTCATATAGCAGTCCAACTTTGCAACCATTTCGTATGGTGAATGCATACTGAGAACAGGAACACCTGCGTCAATGGTGTCGATATTTCTGTTAGCCATGTACATGGCAACAGTACCGCCGCCGCCCTGGTCAACCTTGCCCAGCTCGCCCATCTGCCAGATAACGCCATTATCCTTAAACAGACGACGAAGCTTTCCTACAACCTCAGCAGAAGCATCACTTGAGCCGGACTTACCTCTTGAGCCTGTGAACTTCGCAAGGGCAACACCGTAGTTAACCTTCGCATTATTACGCTTGTCGCTGACCTCCGGGTAAACAGGGTCAAATGCGTTTGTAACGTCTGCAGAAATGCAGAAGGAGTTTTCAAAGCAATGATGAAGCTTTACATTCTGACTGTCACACAGGTCAGAAATAAAGCACTCAAAAGCCTGAGACTGCATACCTGTAACACCCTCAGAGCCAATTTCTTCCTTATCAGCAAGGATGCAAACAGCAGTTTTTTCAGGTGTATCAATGTCAATTATCGCCTTAAGCTCGGCATAGGAGCAAACTCTGTCATCATGGCCGTAGCCTGCTATCATGGAGCGGTCAAGACCGGCATCTCTTGCCGGCAGGGATGGAATTACTTCCAGCTCAGCGGAAAGGAAGTCCTCCTCAACGATACCGTACTTCTCATTTAAAATCTTGAGAACCGCATACTTAACTCTGTCAGAGCCTTCCTCATCCTCATCATCAGGCACACTGCCTGCAACAAGGTTCAGAGCCTCACCTGCAATGGCCTCAGCCATGGGCTTTTTGATCTGATCCTTTGCGAGATGCGGAAGCAGGTCGGTGATTACGAGAACAGGGTCAGATGGGTCTGCACCGACAGCAACCTCAACAGCTGTGCCGTCCGCAAGAACAACAACACCGTGAAGCTCAAGAGGGATAGCGACCCACTGATACTTCTTGATGCCGCCATAATAATGGGTCTTGAAATATGCGATCTCGCTGTCCTCATACATTGGGGACTGCTTCAGGTCAAGACGTGGAGCATCCACATGACCTGCCGCAATATTAACGCCCTCGTTAAGGGGCTTTTTGCCGATAACAGTTAGCATAAGAGCCTTGTCACGAACAGATTTATACACTTTTGTTCCGGGTGTAAGCTCCATTCCTCTCTCAAAAGCCACAAAGCCTGCTTCTTCCGCAAGGCGTATGCTTTCCTTAACCGCAAGTCGTTCAGTCTTTGCTGTATTCAAAAAGCTCTTGTAGCCTTCACAATAGGCCAAAACTGCCTGTTTTTCTTCCTTGGAAATTATATCCCAGCCGTTTTTCTGACTGTAAAACAGCTTTTTTCTCAAATCGCTCATCATATACCTCCTATGATATCACTGAAAAGCTTTTCACATTTTTCTCTGAATATGCCCTCATCGCCGTCGTTTACAAGCGTATAGCTGCAATTCGACATATAGAACTCGTCCGGCTTCTGAGCATTAATACGAAGCTCCGCATACTCGCGGCTAAGTCCATCTCTCTGCATAATGCGTTCAGTACGGAGTTCTTTTGGAGCAACAACACAGACGGTGCAGTCGCATATATCGGAAAGTCCGCTTTCCACAAGGCGTATGGCATCAACAGCGGAAAGCTTCGCGTTATTGGAAAGCTCTGCAACACGCCAAACAACGTATTTCCCTGTTATGGAATTCAGATTTTCAAGGGCATCCGCATCTGAAAACACGATTGAACCCAATTTTTTCCTGTCAAACACTTCACCCTCAAACGCATCGGGAAAGCTCTCGCAAAGCTCATCAAGCATGGCTTCGCTTGTTTCAAGCAGCTCATGGTACACCCTGTCACAGTCAATAACAACAGCACCATAGGAACGCAAGACTTTCAGAGCCGTAGTTTTTCCGGCACCTGTGCCGCCGGTAATTCCAATAATCATACGGTTTCGATACCTGCTTCTTCAAAAATGGTTTCTCTTGAAAGTCCGCCCATGCGAAGTATTTTAAATGGCTTTCGTGTCATATCCACAATGGTGGATTCAATGCCAACGGAGCACTCACCGCCGTCAACGGCACATTCTATTTTTCCGTCAAAATATTTTAGCACCTGTTCAATATTCTTCGGACTCGGACAGCCCGAGAGATTTGCAGACGGTGCGGCAAGAGGTACACCGGCTTTTCTGATTATATCCAAAGTAACCTCATGGTCAGGGCATCTGACGCCAACAGTCTCACCGCCTGATGTAACAATATAGGGTACGGTTGGTTTACGCCATAAAATCATGGTCAGAGGACCCGGCCAAAATTTTTCAGCCATCGTATATGCTTCCTTTGGAATATCCTTACAAAACTTCTCCACAGCCTCCATGCCGGAAACAAGAAGGCTTATAGGCTTTACCTCAGGGCGGTTTTTCACTTCATAAATTTTGGACACAGCATCGCTGTTAAGACCGCTTGCGGCAAGTCCATAGACAGTCTCGGTAGGAACAGCCACAAGCCCGCCGTTTTTGATTATCTCAGGAGCGATTCCGCTTTCATTTCTGATAATTACAGTTTCCATAATCTTACAGCTCTGCAGATGCCTGAAGCTTCTCTGCCTGATCAGCGGTTACAAGAGCATCAACGATCTCATCAATATCGCCGTTTAATACCTGTTCGATCTTATAAAGGGTAAGACCGATACGGTGGTCTGTAACACGACCCTGAGGATAGTTGTAGGTTCTGATACGCTCAGAACGGTCACCAGTACCAACCTGACTCTTTCTTTCAGCGGCAACGGCAGCGTTCTGCTTTTCACGTTCAGCGTCAAGAAGTCTGGAAACGAGAATCTTCATAGCACGTTCACGGTTCTTGTGCTGGCTGCGTTCATCCTGACATTCAACAACAGTACCTGTTGGCAGATGGGTAATTCTGATAGCAGACTCAGTCTTATTAACGTGCTGACCGCCTGCACCGGAGGAACGGAAAGTATCAATCTGCAGATCAGCAGGATTTATCTGGAAGTCAACCTCTTCCATTTCAGGAAGAACCGCAACGGTAACGGTAGAGGTGTGAATTCTGCCGGAGGTCTCGGTATCAGGAACACGCTGAACACGGTGAACACCGCTTTCAAACTTAAGTCTGGAATAAGCGCCTTCGCCTTCAATAACGAAGCTTACTTCCTTAATACCACCAAGTTCGGTTTCGTTAATGTTAGCAATTTCGCACTTCCAGCGTTTGGAATCAGCGTACATGGAATACATACGGTAAAGGTTATATGCAAAGAGAGCAGCCTCTTCGCCGCCTGCACCACCACGAATTTCAATGATAACATTCTTGGAGTCATTAGGGTCTTTTGGCAGGAGAAGAATTTTTATCTCTTCTTCCATTCTGGCAATATTTTCCTTTGCCTCTTCAAATTCCTCCTGAGCCATTTCACGGAAATCAGGATCACTTAAAAGCTCCTTTGCACCCTCCATATCGGAAATGTACTTCTGATACTGACGGAAAGCTTCTACAACAGGAGCAATTTCCTTCTGTTCCTTTGCGTATTTTGCGTAAACAGCAGGATCGGAATATACCTCAGGCTGCTGCATTGCATTTTCAAGCTCTATATATTTTTCTTCGATTGCCTTTAATTTATTAACCATTTTCTCGTCCTCACCATAATTAATCTAACTAAAGATATTACCATATTATTGGTGAATTGTAAATCACGGAACAGGAAATTTGCATGCTATTTTAGTCTTATTGTGTAGGGAAGGCAGCCCTCTGCCTTCCAAATATTAAAGTGCATAATAGCGGAAGGCAGAGGCTGCCTTCCCTACTAACTGTCTGTTGGAGTTTTGAATTGCCCACGGTATTCCCCCACCACATCTAAAATCATCCTTGCACCAAGACGAAATCCCACAATAAAAGTATCTGTTTCACTTATATCAATCAGTTTTAATTGTAATTCCTGTATTTCCTCAAAACGCTTTTGTTTTTCCGGCGACAGATCTTTAGCAAACAAATCACTCTCTTTGCAAAACTGTTGAAAAACCTCTTGATATTTAGAATCTGAACAAACATATCTTTCGCAAGGTGAAATATTTCCTCGCCATAAATCATTTAAAACGTACACAAAAATTACCTCCTGTTTTTTAGAGATAATATCACAAATATTCATTCTATATATAGACTAATGCATTAGATAGTGTATTAGTTTTAAACCGTCAAATAGCCTCCCTCTGACGAGGGAGGTGGCATTTGCGTAGCAAATGACGGAGGGAGAGAAAATTAAAATAGTCTCCTTTTTGTGCAATAATAGCAGAAATGTGCAGGTATTTCTCTCCCTCAGTCAGCTTCGCTGACAGTTCCCTCGTCAGAGGGAGCCATTAGGTTACTGTAAATTGTAAGTTTATCTACAAACACAAAACCACCACAGCAAAAACTGTGGTGGTTTGAATATCACTATATAACTTTTGCAAGGAAAGTTTTAAGTCTCTCACTCTTAGGGTTTCCAAAGATTTCATCAGGTGTACCCTCTTCAACGATCTTGCCGCCGTCCATGAAGATAACACGGGAGCCAACTTCTTTAGCAAAGCCCATTTCATGGGTAACAACAACCATGGTCGTGCCTTCCTTGGCAAGCTGCTTCATAACCTCCAGAACTTCGCCAACCATTTCAGGGTCAAGAGCACTGGTAGGCTCGTCAAAGAGCATTACCTCAGGATTCATGCAAAGAGCTCTTACGATAGCAATTCTCTGCTTCTGACCGCCGGAAAGCTGGCTTGGATAAGCTTCCGCTCTGTCCTCAAGACCTACACGCTTAAGAAGCTCCATTGCACGCTTTTCAGCACTTTCCTTGGACTCCTTAAGAAGCTTTCTTGGACCGAGGGTCATATTATTAAGAACGGTCAGATTTGTGAACAGATTAAAATGCTGGAAAACCATACCCATCTTCATTCTGTGGACGTTGATATTGGTGTTTTTGTCGGTAATATCATTACCGTTAAAGAGAATTCGTCCACCGGTAGGCATCTCAAGAAGATTAAGGCAGCGAAGGAATGTGGACTTACCGGAACCGGAAGGTCCGATGATAACCGTTACTTCGCCTTTTTTGATGTCAAGGTCAACACCGTCAAGTGCCTTGATTGACTTGCCAAAGTATTTCTTAATGCCTTCTGCTTTAATGAGAATGTTATCGCTCATTTTTACGCAGCCTCCTTTCCAGGATACCTACAAGCTTAGTGAAGAACATAACCATAATAAGGTAAATTATCGCAACAGCAATAAGAGGCATAAAAGACTGATATGTAATACCTCTGATGATATCGCCGCCCTTTGTAAGGTCTTTAACCGCAACGTAACCAGAAACGGAGGTTTCCTTGAGAAGAACGATAAACTCATTTGCAAGAGATGGCAGAACATTCTTGAAGGTCTGCGGAATGATAATATACCACATGGTCTGAACATAGTTAAAGCCAAGACTGCGGCCTGCTTCAAACTGACCATTATCAATGGACATGATACCGCCTCTTACAATTTCCGCAACGTAAGCACCGGAGTTGATACCAAATGCAAGAGTACCGATAAGTACGCCGTTATCGGATGAAGCAAAGATAACGTAATAGATTATCATGAGCTGGATGATAACAGGAGTACCTCTGATAACAGTCAGGTAAACCTTTGCAATAGCGTTGGCAAGCTTCAAAAAGAATTTGCCTAATCCGGGGTGCATTGTTTCAATGTTCTTATCGTGGGTAGCACGAATTATCGCAAGCACAATACCAATAACTATACCAAGAAGAGCCGCAAAGAGAGCTATCTGCAGAGTGACTCCCAAGCCGTCCCAAAGGTAACGCCATCTGTCTTCAACTATAAAAGTTTTAATAAAATCGGATTTTAAATCGGCAAACCACTCAGCCAATTTTCTTCCCCCTTATTCTCAAAATAAGTGAACAGGGGCGGCAGTTATGTCGCCCCTGTAAGCATTTTTGTTAAAAATTAGTCGTTATTTACTGCTACAAATTCCTTAGCAGGTTCATTGTCGATGATAACACAGTCAACCTTGCCGGAAACGAGAGCTGCAACAGCGTCAGCACCCTTGTTGTATCGACTTACTTCTGCAAGACCTTCGTCTTCAAGATCCCAAGTTGCATACAGGTCACCTGTTGTAGCGGTCTGAACACCGATCTTGTAGATCTTTTCGCCTGCAAACAGATCATCAACACTTGTGATGTCGGAGTCTTCTCTTACGATAACAACCTGAACACCCTGTGCATAGCTTGTTGTGAAGTTAACATTTTCAAGACGGTCTTCGGTAACAGTCATACCAGCCATACCGAAGTCAACCTTACCGGTCTGAACAGCGGTGATGATGCTGTCGAATGCCATGTCTTCGATTTCAAGCTTCTTGCCGAGCTTGTCAGCGATAGCAGCTGCAACTTCAGCATCGATACCAACGATTTCGTTGTTTGTATAGAATTCGTATGGTGGGAATTCAGCGTTTGTGCCCATCTTGATTACTTCAAGACCATCGGTGTTTTCCTGGAATACCAGATCATGTTCAACACCGTTTATGTACTTGTCAACGATCTTCTGAACAGTACCGTCAGCAATGAGTTCTTCAAGAGCTGCATTTACTTCGGTCAGGAATTCTTCATTGTCCTTTGCTACGCAGATAGCGTAATCTTCAACAGCATATTCAGAATCAAGGATCTTGAGCTGAACGTCTGCACCACAGGATGCCATGCAAAGCATCATGATAAGTGCCAGAGCAAGAGTGATAATGCGAGTAAACTTTCTCATATTGAGCCTCCAATATTTTATTTGTGAAGCATATTATACATCATCACCTGTGTTTTGGCAAGGATAAAACTACATATTTTGACTATAATTTGTATAAATATTCTCCCAATTCTGTTTAAACCACGAAACTCCCCCAAAATCATCAGCATTTTGGAGGAGTTCTTTGCATTATTTCATTCTTATACTGTTCTTCAAATACCTTCCGCCATTAAGCTGCCCTTCAATTTCCATAAGGCGGTTATACTTTGCAACTCTGTCAGTTCTTGACGGAGCACCTGTTTTTATAAGACCGGAGTTTACGGCTACCGCAATATCAGCTATTGTAGTATCAGCGGTTTCACCGGAGCGGTGAGAAATGATAGCACCATAGCCGTTTTCATAAGCAAGCTCAATGGTGTCCATCGTTTCTGTAAGAGTGCCGATCTGATTTGGCTTAATGAGAATGGTATTTGCCACGCCAAGCTCGATGCCCTTTTGAAGTCTTGCGGTATTTGTGACAAAAAGGTCATCACCAACAAGACGAATTTTCTTACCAAGAGATTTTGTAATTCTCTGCCAGCCTTCCCAATCCTCCTCCGCCATGCCGTCCTCAATGGAAACGATAGGATAACGGTCAGCAAGATCATTCCACATGGATTCAAGCTCTCTTCCTGTCATAACTGTACCACGCTTCGGCAGTGCGTACACACCTGTTTCCTTATCGTACCATTCCGTTACCGCCGCATCAAGAGCGATACCGAAATCCTCACCCGGCTGATAGCCCGCAGCTTCGATACCTCTCATAAGTGCCATAAGAGCGTGTTCATCAGATTCAAAATTGGGAGCATAACCGCCCTCGTCACCAACACCCGATGACTTAGCTTCCTTTTTAAGGGCATGAAATACCTCAGCGCACATTCTGACTGCATCGGAAAAACAGCAGGCAGAAAGAGGTACTATCATGAACTCCTGAATATCCACGCTGTTTGAAGCATGAGCACCGCCGTTTAACACGTTCATCATTGGAGTTGGCAGGGTTTTGGCTCTTATACCGCCAAGATAGCTGTAAAGTGGAATACCAAGACTATTCGCTGTCGCTCTTGCACAGGCGATGGACACAGCTAAGATGGCATTTGCACCCAGCTTAGACTTATTCTTTGTGCCGTCCATATCACAGAGCATTTTGTCTATCTCCGTCTGACTGCACACCTCAATACCTGCAAGTGCCTTGTTGATGGTACTGTTAATGTTGTCAACAGCCCTTAAGACACCCTTACCGCAGTAGCGTGCCTTATCTCCGTCACGAAGCTCACAGGCTTCAAAGCTGCCTGTGGAAGCACCCGACGGCACAGCACCAACACCAATTATGCCATTTTCTAACACGACCTTTGCTTCAACGGTGGGATTGCCTCTGGAGTCAAGTATCTCGCGACCATGTACACATTTTATCTTCATAAGTGGATCAACATTCCTTTCGTGATGTAATAGGAATAGTTTATCCAGATTTACAAGATTTTACGCAAAAAAGAGCTTGAAAGCACACGACTTTCAAGCTCTTAAAACCTCCCTCTGACGAGGGAGGTGGCAAAATCGAAGATTTTGAAGGAGAGGTTGTTGCGAAAACTGTTATAAGTTTCCATTGCACTACGGCGTATTTGCAACATTTTCGCAGACAATCCCCCAGTCAGCCTTACGGCTGACAGCCCCCTTTACACAAGGGGGCCTTTGAAATGTAGTTTTTCGGCATACTCAAAAAAAGAGCTTGAAAACCAATGGCTTTCAAGCTCTTTAAAATACATTTTAGTGAATGATAAGGCTTTCGCCTGTCATTTCTTCAGGCTGCTGGATACCCATAAGGTCGAGCATTGTTGGGCAAATGTCAGCAAGTCTGCCTGGCTTAAGTCTTACGTCAGCACCGCAGATGATGAATGGAACCGGGTTTGTTGTGTGAGCTGTATGTGGCTCTTCGCCCTTTTCGTCCAGCATCTGGTCAGCGTTGCCGTGGTCAGCAGTGATAAGGCTTACACCGCCCATCTTAGCTGTGGATTCAACAACTCTGCCAACGCAGGTGTCAACAGTCTCAACAGCCTTAACAGCAGCTTCAAATACGCCTGTGTGACCAACCATGTCGCAGTTTGCAAAGTTGAGAATGATAACGTCATACTTGCCGCTTTCAATTCTTTCGCAAACAGCGTCTGTTACAGCATAAGCACTCATTTCAGGAATGAGGTCATAAGTTGGGAATTCCTTTGGAGATGGGATCAGAACTCTGTCTTCACCTTCGTAAGGCTGTTCAACACCGCCGTTGAAGAAGAAGGTTACATGAGCGTACTTTTCGGTTTCAGCAATTCTCAGCTGAGTCATACCCAGCTTACTGATGATCTCGCCAAAGTTGTTTGCAAGTCTTTCAGGTGGATATGCAACACGGACATTAGGCATCTTAGCGTCATACTGAGTTGTGCAGACGTAATTTACTTTGAAGAAGCCCTTCTTGCGTTCAAAACCATCGAAAGCTGGATCAACGAATGTACGTGTAATTTCTCTTGCTCTGTCAGGTCTGAAGTTTGTAAAGATAATGGAGTCGCCTTCCTTTACCATGCCTTCAGGATCGCAAACAGTTGGGAGAACGAACTCGTCAGTTACACCTGCTTCGTAGGACTTACGCATAACATCAACAGGGTCACTGTTCTGTTCGCCTTCACCCATAACGATAGCATTATATGCCTTTTCAACACGTTCCCAACGGTTGTCTCTGTCCATAGCGTAGAAACGACCGGAAATAACAGCGATCTTACCAACACCGATTTCATTGCACTTTGCAACACATTCTTCGATGAAGTTAATACCGGAGGAAGGTGGAACGTCACGACCGTCCATGAAGCAGTGGATATAAACCTTATCCAGACCCTTGCGCTTTGCCAGCTCAAGGAATGCCCAAGTATGGGTATTGTGGCTGTGAACGCCGCCGTCGGACATGAGACCCATCAGATGGAGTGCTGTACCGTTTTCGATACACTGGTCGATAGCCCAGTTATAAGCTTCGTTTTCAAAGAACTTGCCGTTCTTAATAGCTCTGGAGATCTTTGGCAGCTCCTGGAATACAACACGACCTGCGCCGATGTTTGTATGACCAACTTCGGAGTTACCGATCTGACCTGCAGGAAGACCTACGTCTTCGCCGGAAGCTAAAAGCTCTGTATGAGGATTGGAAGCAAATATCTTGTCAAGGTTAGGAGTCTTTGCCATGTGTACGGCATTGCTGTCAAGAAGAGGAGCAAGGCCGTAGCCGTCCATAATAATTAATGTTGTAGGTGTTTTCATAGCTTACTGTTCCTGATTTGCAGCATTGATGATAGCGGAGAACTTTTCTGGTACCAGGGATGCGCCGCCGATGAGGCCGCCGTCGATGTCTGGCTGAGCAAGAAGTTCTTCTGCGTTCTTTTCGTTCATGGAACCGCCGTACTGGATTGTAACAGCTCTTGCGATTCTTGCACCGTAGAGACCACGGATAACAGCTCTGATAGCGGAGCAAACTTCGTTTGCCTGTTCAGCTGTAGCTGTCTTACCTGTGCCGATAGCCCAGATTGGTTCGTAAGCGATAACGATCTTTCTCATCTTTTCAGCAGGTACGTTTGCCAGAGCGGTCTTTACCTGGAGAGTGATGAGTTCGATTGTGATACCAAGTTCTCTCTGTTCAAGGCTTTCACCAACGCAAACGATTGGCTGGAGGCCTGCGCCCAGGGCTGCGTGAACCTTCTTGTTAACGCTGATATCAGTTTCGCCGTAGTACTGTCTTCTTTCGGAGTGACCGATGATAACGTACTTTACGCCCAGGTCAGCCAGCATATCTGCACTAACTTCACCTGTGTATGCACCCTTGGCATTTTCGTTGAGGTTTTCAGCGCCGATAGCAACTCTGGAATCCTTGAATGCCTTGATAGCAGCAGGAATGTTTACGAAAGGAACGCAAACAACGGTTTCACACCACTTTGGACGTGGGTTAAGAGCCTTAAGTTCGTCAGCGAAAGGCTTAACCTGGGAAGCGGTCATGTTCATCTTCCAGTTGCCTGCGATAATTGTCTTACGGTATTTTCTGTTCATTGTGAATCTCCTATATGTCTGTAATCTATAAATTTTTCTAATTAGTCAAGAAGGCAAGCTACGCCTGGGAGTTCCTTACCTTCAAGGAATTCGAGGGAAGCACCGCCGCCGGTGGAAATGTGGCTGATCTGATCTGCAAGGCCGAACTTCTTAGCAGCTGCTGCAGAGTCGCCACCGCCGATGATGGAGAATGCATCACTTGCTGCGAGAGCCTTAGCTACTTCGATTGTGCCGTTTGCAAAGTTAGCGAATTCAAATACGCCCATAGGTCCGTTCCAAACTACTGTTGCAGCGTTCTTGATTTCTTCTGCATAAGCTGCACGGGTGTCAGGACCGATATCGAGACCCATAAGGTCATCGCCGATAGCATTTGTTGGAACTACAACAGGTTCTGCATCTGGGGAGAATTCTGCTGCTGCGATTGTGTCGGTAGGCAGAAGGAGCTTTACGCCGTTCTTCTTTGCCTTTTCGATCATTTCGAGAGCGTAGTCAAGCTTGTCATCTTCGCAGAGGGACTGACCGATGTTGCCGCCCTGAGCCTTTACGAATGTATAAGCCATGCCGCCGCCGATGAGGAGAGCGTCTGCCTTTTCGAGAAGGTTGGAGATAACGCCCAGCTTATCGGAAACTTTGGAGCCGCCGAGGATAGCTACGAATGGACGCTTTGGCTCGTCAAGAGCGCCGCCAAGAACTTCAAGTTCCTTTGCTACCAGGAAGCCGGATACTGCTGGCAGATAGTGGGAAACGCCTTCTGTGGAAGCGTGTGCTCTGTGAACTGTGCCGAATGCATCGGAAACAAAGATTTCAGCCATGGAAGCCAGTTCCTGTGCAAATTCCGGAACGTTCTTTGTTTCTTCCTTGTGGTAACGTACGTTTTCGAGAAGCATGATTTCGCCTGGCTTAAGGTCTGCTGCAAGAGCCTTTGCATCTTCGCCGATAACGTCCTTAGCACACTTTACCGGAATACCAAGAAGCTCGGAAAGACGAGCTGCTACAGGAGCGAGGGACAGTTCAGGCTTGAATTCACCCTTTGGTCTGCCAAGGTGGGAGCAAGCAATAACTGCTGCACCGTTTTCAAGCAGATACTTAATTGTTGGGAGAGAAGCAATAATTCTCTTGTTATCGGTGATTTCACCTGTTTCCTTATCGAGTGGAACATTAAAGTCGCAGCGGAGAAGAACTTTCTTACCCTTAACATCGATGTCCTTAACGGATTTCTTGTTGTAATTCATTTCATTTCCTCCTGTGTAATATATTTAACTTATTTTATAAACAAAAGTTGGGCAATTCACTTGCCAAACAGTATTTTACAACCTTTGGCAAGATTTTTCAAGTATAATTATTTAAAACACAAATAAAATTTTGCCAAAATTTGTACTTATAATTGCTTTCTAATCATTATTATAAACAATTTTATTTTTCATAACTCAGACTTCCCCCACATACAGGGTTTTTATCCTCTTTTTAAGGCTTCCTTACTTTTATTATGGAGTATTTCATCATAAATTATAATGTTTTCTTGTAATAAAAAGCTCCGGGGCATAAAGCCCCGGAGCTCAGACTTGCAAAAAAGTATAAAATTTGTCATTGCGAGATCCCGAAGGGATCGTGGCAATCTTAACATAATATCTAAACATCGAGTTTCTGCAGCCAATTTAATAAGATTCCCACGTTGCTTCGCTCCTCGGAATGACAGATGTTGGTTTTCGACACACTCAGCTCCGGGGCATAAAGCCCCGAAGCAGATGATGATTTTTAAACAAGACTAAACAGCTTTTCAGCCCCATTGCGTACATCGGCTGAGAAATACAGTGAACCCAAGGCACAAATAAAGGCATAATCCTCGGAAAGCTCAAAGCCTCTTTTGAGAGCGGAGTCAATGTCCTCTGCTGATTCAGCTTCACAGCCCAGGCTGTTTATAACCTTGGCAAGCTTGTCCGAGGTCATGGCTCTCGGGTTATCAGGAGTGACGGTTATCACCTTTCCTGCAATGGGCCTAAGAAGCTCAACCATTGCCACGATATCCTTATCCGCCATCGCACCCATAATAATAACGCCCTTTTCACCTTTAAAATGGGTTTTCATGCTTTCCACAGTTGCCTTCATGCCATGGGGATTATGGGCACCATCAAGAATAAGATACGGATTTTTGTGGAGAATTTCAAATCTTCCGGGCCATTTAACCTTTGAAATACCGTTCTTAATATCTGCTTCGGAAATCTTCCAGCCTCTTTTTTGTAAAACCTCGATTGCAAGAATTGCAGTTGCCGCATTTACAGGCTGATATGTTCCCGCAAGTGAGATATTAAGATCAGTATGAGTATCGTAATCGAAGGCTATGCCCTCAAGACTTTCGCTTTTTACGGCAAGCCTGTCTCTGTCAACTATTTTGAGACTGCTGTTCTGTCTTTCGCAGACCTGCCGGATCACGGCATTTGCCCTTTCATCACCTCCGCTGATAACAACATCAGTATTCGGCTTTATAATTCCCGCCTTTGCTGCCGCAACAGCTTCAACGGTATCACCAAGCTGCTGGGTGTGGTCAAGACCGATAGAGGTTATTACCTCAACCTCAGCCGTTGGAATAACATTTGTGGAGTCCAGCTCACCGCCAAGGCCAACCTCAAGCACAACGATATCGCATTTTTTGCGTCGGAAGTATTCAAGGGCGATGCCTGTTATAAGCTCAAACTCCGTCGGGCTGTCCTTCATCGCCTCAGCATGAGGACGTACACAGGCCGTAATCTCCTCAAGGTCGTCATCGGAGATGTACTCGCCATCTATCTGAATACGCTCATTGAATTTAATGATATACGGCGAGGTGAAAAGTCCTGTCCTGTACCCAGCCTCCCTGAGAACAGATGATACACAGGCACAGGTTGAACCCTTACCGTTTGTCCCTGCAACGTGGACAAATTTCAGTTCTCTCTCAGGATTGCCAAGACGTGCCATAAGCTCCCTTATTCTGTCAAGGCCAAGAACGCTTCCCTTCCAGCACACGCTGTGGATATATTCCAATGTGGAGTCAATGCTCATCAGTCTCACCTCAAATTCTTATCAAAAAGCTGACTTTTAAACGCACCTGACTTTATCAGGGCAAAAATGATTACGGCTTCCAGCACTGCAACACCTGCGTAGAACGGAAATCTGTATACTGCCTGAGTCATAAAAGGAATACCGTAAAGCCAGGAAAGGCTCAGGGTAGACCATACCATTGTGCCTGCCCCATTTGCGGCAAGAGTCAAAATCAGCACCTTATAGAACTTTGTATTCTTTCTCACGAACTGCTTCAAAAGTCCGGCAATAAGCCCCATCAGAATTGGCGTCAGCGTCAGCGGAGGATACCACCCAAGACCGGACATAAGGGTGGAACCTAAAACATCGGTAACTCCCCCCATAACAGCACCGCCAATTGGTCCGAACATAATACCCGCAATAATAACAGGTATATTACCGAAGCTCAGGCGGAGAGACTCTGTAAAATATATCACGCAGAAGCGGGATAATATAATACTTATCGCCGACAAAAGGGCAAGTATCACAAGACTTTTTGTTGTCATACGTTTTTCTGTTTTGCTTTTCGACATAAAAATAACCTCCTTTGAGCAGAATTCTTTCACATACTGCAAAGAAGGTATAATTCCTAATGCAGCAGCGGGATGCGGATATGATATCGAAATTTCGTCCGAAGGACAACTCCCCGTCCCCTCGGCACTGCTGAGTACGCTCAAACGCACCATATCCTACTCTGCTAATTAACTTTATCTTCACTTTTGAGTTTTATACTTATTCTTCAAAGCTTCTTTTTCCGTTCTGTGCCGCTCGATGATAACATTCAATGCGTTACCCATAATAATAACGATACCGCAGAAATACAGCCAGATCATCATAATCGCAACGGAAGCAAGAGAACCGTAAATAAGGGTATATCTGTTCGTCATGCTCATAATAGCAGAGAACACAATACTTACAATTACAATAAATACAGTTGCAACAATGGCACCGATCGTTCTTGAGTGCTTGTGATTTCCTTTCGGCAGTGTGATGGAATAGACAAACTGCAGAAAAATGAACGCCAGCGGAAACAGCAGCAAGTATCTCAGCCACATCCAGATACTTGTGAGAATACTAAATCCAAAATGGACTTCCAGCAAATTCATTACCCAGCCGCCTGTGACCATCAAAAGGGAGGTGATATAAATAAAGACCAGAACACCGATGGCCAAAACAAAGCTGAAAATAAAACCGAAAAAGCCCGAAAAACGGGACTCGCCATGAATATCCTTCATGATATCCATAAGCACCCTGAAAGCGCCGGAAGCTGTGGTACACAAAACGACGATCGCTGACCAAAGCATCAGACCACTGTTATTATTACTGACATATTGCAAGTGGTTCAAGAGTATCTCAATAACACTGTCGGGAACGACTCTGCCGATAACATCCGCCAGTTCAATAAGGTCCACATGAAGCGGAGCGATCATGATACTGACGATAATAATAAATGGAAAAATCGAAAGGGTAACGTAATAGGAAAATGCAGCAGCATATCTGTGCACACGGTTTTGGGAATAAATATCATAAAGCTCTCTGAGAGAGCTTCTGACAGTATAATTCATATATCAAACTCATTTCAATGGGAAATTGATGACCGCGATCAGTTATTGATAAAATTTTCAAACGTATTGACAGACTTGGTCTGTCAATACGTTTGATTTAATGCAAATTTCTGATTATTTGGAATTGAAGATCTTAAAGATTGTGTCGAATGGATCTTCTTCATCTGTCTTTTCCGGAGCCTGTGGAGCAGAAGCGGATACAGATTCAAGTGGTTCAAAGGAAGGAGCAGGAGCTGCCTTCTTTGTGGATGCCTCGGAGTACATACCGAGAGTTTTTCTCTTCATTGGCTCTGCCTTCTTTGCAGCAGGCTTTTCGTCAAATCTTGTTGCGATAACTGTTACGCGGATTTCATCATCCATAGTATCGTCAAATGTAGCACCGAATATGATATTTGCATCAGGATGAGCTGCCTGCTGAACGAGGCTTGCAGCAGCTTCAACGTCATCAAGACCGATATCGTAAGAACCGGTGATGTTTACGAGAACACCCTTTGCACCGTTGATGGAGGTTTCCATCAGTGGGCTGGAAACTGCAGCCTTTGCAGCCTCTTCTGCCTTGCCCTTGCCTGCAGCGTGGCCAACGCCCATGTGAGCATAGCCTGCATCCTTCATGATGGATGTAACGTCAGCAAAGTCGAGATTGATGAAGCCTGTGTTCTTGATAAGCTCTGCAATGCTGTTAACAGCCTGGAGCAGAACGTCGTCAGCGATTTCAAATGCGTTTGCAAATGTAAGCTTCTGATCAGTTGCGTGCTTTAAGCGGTCGTTAGGGATGATAAGAAGAGAGTCAACCTTGCCGAGGAGGTTAGCAATACCTTCTTCAGCCTGTTCCATTCTTCTTCTGCCTTCAAAGCTGAAAGGCTTTGTTACAACACCAACTGTGAGAACGCCGGTTTCTCTTGCAATGTCAGCAACAACAGGAGATGCACCTGTACCTGTGCCGCCGCCCATACCTGCTGCAAGGAATACCATGTCAGCATTTTCAAGAGCCTTGGCAATATTGTTTCTGCTTTCTTCAGCAGCCTTCTTACCAACATCCGGATTGGAGCCTGCACCCTGACCGTGAGTGAGCTTTTCACCGATCTGGATCTTCTGGCCTGCATTGGAAATGGAAAGAGCCGGCTTGTCCGTATTAACTGCGATGAATTCAACGCCCTGTGTGCCTGCCTTAACCATTCTGTTAACTACGTTATTACCTGCGCCACCGATACCGATGACCTTTATTGTTACAACATTGTCTGGTCCTGTTTCAACTGTAAAAGACATATATCTTCCTCCTGTATTATCTTGAGCCGCCGTATGACGGCTCATAGTACTCCATACTTACACATCGTTATTTTATCTCTATTTTTCTCGCAGGTCAATAGAAATTCTCAAATTTTTTAATTTTCTCTGTATTTATCCATTTTGGAACAGATTTTATCCAATTTATGGTAATTATTCATTAATTGGGAATGAAGTGAACGCCGCCCTCGGCATCAAATTCAATCGTTCCGCCTGTTGTTTCATCAATCTGGCTTTCAATAATGCCTACCATTTTGGCAAACTTCAAGCCTCCGTCACCGCCTTCACCGTAATTTACGGTAAATCTCCCCTCGTAATCGAAGCTGATATTTGCGATGCTTGTGATATCAAGCTGGTTTATCTTATCCTCCGCATCATATGCATGAATTACCTTGAGAATATCGATAAGGTACATGAGCTGTGTTTCATAATGAGGTTCGGTTTCGATTTTGTTTCCATCCTCGTCCTTCTCGGGGATGTCTGTGATATTATTTCCCACCTCAGGCATAACAAGGTTTAAGCCTGTTATCGAAATAGTATCAGCCGCACCGGCAAGGTCGGTCTGTTCCAGAATTTTTCCGTTTATGTCAATTATCCAGTAATAGCCGCCTGCTGATACGGAAGCTATATCCGTACTTTCCTGAAGCTGAATTTCAACGGTAGACGGATATTTCACAACCACATTAACATCACCTGCATAGGAAAATGCTGTGCTTATTGCATTTTCAGCCTCTGATTTACTGAAAAACAGAAGGTTATCACCCTTTTTGATACCCGAAGCTGAGATTATTTCCTCAACCGAATAGAGATCAGCACCTGTTACAAGAATGTCGGACACTCTGAAAAAGCCTGCAACACCTATGAATAATGCCACAGCAAAAAGCAGCATTGTAAGCGGAACGTATTTCATAGCTCCGCTGCTGTGCTTATTTCTCCTGCGATTTGAACGTTCAGCCATGTCCGGGCTCCTTTCTCTAATCTGTACGAATTATCTCAGCACCAATCGAATTCAGTGCCTTATCTATCCTCTCATATCCTCTGTCGATGTGCCATAAGGCTGAAATCTCGCTTACGCCCTCTGCACCCAACGCCGCAACAACAAGCGAAACACCGCCGCGAAGGTCGGTACTTGTCACAGGAGCAGAGCACAGCTTTTTAACTCCTGTTACCATCGCCACTCTGCCTTCAACTCTTATATCAGCACCCATTCTAATAAGCTCACTTACATGACGGTAGCGGTTTTGGAAAATGTTTTCCACAAAAACCGTTGTTCCCTCCGCTTTTAGGCAGGCAGCCATAAGTGGTGGCTGGGCATCGGTTGGAAAACCGGGATACGGTCTTGTGATTATTGGTCTTATTGCCTTGAGCTTATTTTCAGCCCGTATGTAAATATCGTTGTCACCTGTTATTACGGTGCATCCCATTGCTGAAAGAGCATCTGTCACAGTCTGCAAATGTCTTGGTACAACACCTGTGACCTTGACTCTGCCGCCAGCCGAGGCAGCACAGCACAAATATGTAGAGGAAACTATCCTGTCAGGGATGATCCTGTGTTCTGCGGAGCATCCGAAGTTGCAGCCCTCAACGGTTATTATAGACGAGCCCGCACCGTATACCCTTGCACCTATTTTATTAAGATACCGCTGGAGATCCCAAATCTCAGGCTCTCTGGCGGCATTTGTTATCACCGTTGTTCCACGGCATCTGCTGGCGGCAAGCATACTGTTTTCCGTAGCACCAACGCTTGGTGTGGCAAGGTCAATCCGACAGCCCTTCAGCTCCCGTGCCCTGCAGATTATGTTTCCATTCTGCTCGGATATCTCAGCCCCAAGTGCTTTCAGAGCCGATAAGTGCATATCTATCGGTCTCGGGCCAAGCTCACAGCCACCGGGAAGTGACAGTATCGCCTCCCCTGTTCTGGCCAAAATCGCACCTAAGAATATCACGGATGAACGCATTTCCCTCATCAGCGAATCGGGAATATCGCACTTTATCATGGTTTTCGAGTCTATCCAGACCGAATTCTGCTCTTTCCTGACCTTACAGCCAAGACGCTCAAGTATCTTTACAGCAGCATTAACATCAGTAAGGTCAGGGCAGTTGTGGATAACCGTTTCGCCCTGACTGAGAATTGATGCCGCTAAAATCGGCAGTACGCTGTTTTTTGAGCCGTGGACCTGAATAACACCGTCCAGAGCTTTCCCGCCGTTTATACGCAGTATACTCATAGTATTCCCCCAATGTCTGTTTTACATTGGTATACTATGCTAAATCATAAAGGTTAGTTAATAAGGGAAATTATAATTTCCGCAATTTTGGATGTGCAGTCCTTAAATCCCAGACTTGCCGCACCTTCGTTCATCTTAGCCAGGCTTTCTCTGTCCCCTGTCAGCTCAACCGCAGCTTTATACAGAATTTCACCGCTGCAATCAGGCTCAAGAAATACCTTTGCACCGCCGCTTCTTTCAACGGCACGTGCATTCTTCTCCTGATGGTTATTGGTTACATTCGGAGACGGGACGAGAATAGAAGGCTTGCCCATCATGGTCAGTTCGGCAATGGTGGACGCACCTGCTCTGCACATGACAACATCAGCGGCAGTCATAACTGTACCCATGTTGTCGATATAAGGTCTTAAATCAACATTCTTCGGAATGTTTGTAATACCTCTTTCCTGGAGTGCGTCCTTAAGCTTCTTAAGACCGGCTTCACCGCCGCCTGTTGCGTGGATATGATTTAAAGCTCCGCTGCGGCAGTTTTCAGCAATAAAATCCACCATGTATCCGTTCATAACGGAAGCACCAAGAGAACCCCAGAATGAAACGATAAGCGGTCTGTTGTCGATACCAAGCCGCTTTCTTGCCTCAGCCTTTGTCATCGCGGCAAAATCCTGTCTTACAGGAGTACCTGTGACAAGGACATTTTCAGGCTTCTTGTAATACTTCTTAACGTCAGGGAATGCCACCATAATTTTGTCAACCTTTCCCGAAAGCATCTTTGTTGTGATGCCCGGTACTGCGTTTGATTCATGAAGAATTGTTGGAATACCCATCTGTGCAGCCTTCTTGAGAACAGGATAGCATACATATCCGCCTGTACCGATAACAGCATCAGGCTTGAATTCCCTGATGATATTCTCAGATTCCTTTGCGGAGACTATCAGATTTTTAAGAGTTTTGAAATTCGCCTTAATATGCCTTGGGCTTATACCTCTTGCAAAGCCTGAAATGGTTACATTCTTAAGGTCATAGCCTGCTTTTGGGATAAGACGCTTTTCCATTTCACGGCCGCCGCCGACAAACAGAAACTCAGAGCCCTCAAGCGCCTTTCCAAGCTCACCCGCAATGGCAAGAGCTGGATTTATATGTCCGGCGGTTCCACCGCAAACAAGTAAAAACCGCATATTATTCTACTTCCTTCCCAACATTATTTAACTCTTTTGTGGACTTTTTCAGCTTTTCTCTGGAGTTTTTTACAGGTATCTCACGGGATACCGAGAGAACCATCCCCATTTCAACAAGCTGAATCCAGAGTGCAGTACCGCCGTAGCTGAAGAACGGCAGAGAAATACCGGTACATGGTATAAAATTTGTAACAACAGCAACATTCAGAAAAACCTGAATAGCCAAAAGACTTGAAATGCCTGTTGCAAGAAGAGAGCTGTATCTGTTCTTTGCATGAAGAGCGATCCAGAAGCCTCTTATTACGAGAAGCGCAAAGAGGATGAGAATAAGAACAGCACCCACAAAGCCCAGCTCTTCGCATATAACAGCGAAGATAAAGTCATTGTGTTCTTCTGGGAGATACAGGAATTTCTGTCTGCCCTGACCAAGGCCAAGACCCATAAAGCCACCCGAGCCTACCGCATATAACGACTGAACGATCTGCCAGCCGTTACCTGTAAGGTCAGAGAAAGGATCCCGCCAGGACTGTATTCGGTCCATGGCATAACCCATCTTGCCAACGATGATCGCACCTGCAAGTGCTACAGTTATACCTACTGCTACAAACCATCTGATCTTTGTGCCGCCAACAAACATCATAATAGCACCAATAGCGATAATGATAATGGAAGCGGAAAGATGCGGTTCAAGAAGCAGGAGACCTACAATAACAACAAGCACACCTGCAAAAGGAAGAACGCCGTATTTAAAGGTCTGCATTTTTTCCTTGAACGAGCATATCATGGCGGCAAAGCCCATGATAACAGCAAGCTTTGCGGCTTCCGAGGGCTGGAATGTGGTCAAACCCAAAATGTTTATCCATCTTCTTGCACCATTTTCTTCGATACCGATAAAAGGAACAAGTACAAGGAGAAAAATAGCTGCCAGAAGGACATAAATGGAAATACCCCTATAAAATCTGGTATTCAGTCTTGATGCCATAAACATCAGCACAAGACCGCTCACCGCAAAACCGGCGTGCTTCAGAAAATAGAATACCGGTGTTTTATCCGGGTCATTGTACGCTCTTGCATAGCTTGCAGAAAGTACCATGATAACGCCCATAACGAGAATAATTATGGTGAGAATAAGGAAAGGCAAATCTATCGAGCCTCTGCCGTCGTTGGAGCCTCTGTAATCTTTGAGCTTTTTCTGCCTTATTTGATTATGTGTGCGGCTCTGTGCCATTTATTCTCACCTCACATTACAAATTCTAATAAAATCAGATCATATAGCGGTCAAACAGACCGAGATATGAAATCACCGCAAAGATTGCGGAAACGCTTGTGAATACAGCGAAAAGCTTATATTCGCTCCATCCGCACATTTCAAAATGGTGGTGGAGAGGAGCCATCTTGAAAATTCTCTTACCGTGTGTCAGCTTGAAATAGCCTACCTGAATAATATCGGAAAGAGTCTCAATGATGTAAACGATGCCCAGCGGAATAAGAATAAGAGGAGCATCAAGGGCAAAGGCAAGGGCACAAATCGCACCGCCCAGGAACAGGGAGCCAGTGTCGCCCATAAAGACCTTTGCAGGGTGGAAATTGAAGATAAGGAATGCCATAAGACCGCCTGCAAGTGCTGCCGCATAAACACCAACGGAGAGATATCCCCAAACGCAGGCTACCGCTGTACAGCATATCGCAACAGGAATGGAAACGCCTGTTACAAGGCCGTCAACGCCGTCTGTGATATTTACCGCATTAACAGTACCAACGATAATGAAAGCGGCAAAGATGTAGTACAGCCATTCAGGCATGAGAATAGTTGTATCAAAGAATGGTATGTACAGATTTGGGCTGATATGACCACTCTTGCGAAGAATAAGAATAAGCACTACGGCAACAACAAGCTGGAGAAGGAACTTCTGCAAAGCTGTAAGGCCCAAATTCTGCTTTTTCTTAAGCTTCTGATAGTCATCAAGAAAGCCCACAAAGCCGTAGATAAGAGCAAAGCCTAAGATAATCAGATAAATGAAATTACCTTCACCGAAGTCACGGATCGCAAACACCACAGCGGCAACGATACCGCAGATGAACATAAGACCGCCCATTGTGGGAGTCCCCTGCTTTGTCATATGCCAAACGGGACCGTCCTCACGTATTGACTGCCCTGCCTTCATTCTTCTCAGGGCAGGAACAAGTATCGCACCAACGCCGGCTGTTACCCCAAAGGAGAGGGCAAATGCCAGAAGTACATTAATAATCATTTGTTATACCTACTCTTTATATAAAATTCAGTCTGATATTATACAGGATTATTTTGATAAATCAATGGCAAAAATGCACAATAATCTCTAATTTTCAAGGAATTCCCGTACAACTTCCCTTTCATCGAAGTGATTTTTTGTTTTCCCGATGATCTGATAGGTCTCGTGTCCCTTGCCTGCAAGGATGATGATATCATCAGGCTTATGATTTTTGATAGCCCAGCCGATGGCTTCACGGCGGTTTTCGATGACCTTATAAGGTGTCTTTGTACCCTTAACGCCTTCGAGAATGTCCTCAATAATTGCCATTGGCTCTTCGGTTCTTGGATTATCCGAGGTAATAATTGCAAAGTCAGCCATATCAACAGCCGTCTTGCCCATGACAGGACGCTTTGTCTTATCTCTGTCACCGCCACAGCCAACAAGAACGACCACACGGCCTGTTGCAAAGCCGTTGACAGTATTCAGAACATTTTCAAGAGCATCCGGAGTGTGGGCATAGTCGATTATAACTGTAAAGTCGCTGTTTGTGGGAACGACCTCTACCCTGCCCTTTACACCCTGACAGCGGCTGAGTGCCTGTGCCGCGTCACGGAGGTCAACACCCAGGTTTACAAGAGCGGCAAGAGCTGTGAGACCGTTATATACAGAGAACTGACCTGGAATTGCAAGCTTTACCTTTTCAAGTCTTGCGGTCATAAGTGCCGCAAAGCTGATGCCGTCAGGCTTTAATACTACGTTCTTGGCAGACAGGTCTGCTTCAGTCTTGTCGATGGAATACGTGAATATCTTTGCGGTTGCGTTTTCGGTCATAAGACCACAGTATTCATCATCAAGATTTACTATGCCGATCCTGCTCTGTCTGAAAAGCAAAGCCTTTGCCCTGCCGTATTCTTCCATAGTCTTATGGAAGTCAAGATGATCTCTTGTGAGATTGGAGAAGATGCCAATTTCAAATTCAATGCCTGCAACTCTGTCGAGATACAACGCATGGGAGGAAACCTCCATAACCACATACTCACAGCCTGCGTTGACCATTTCTGCAAAAAGTGCCTGAATTTCGTAGGATTCGGGAGTTGTGCGTTCAGCCTCCATCACAACATCACCGATCATATTGCAGTTTGTGCCGATAAGACCCACCTTACACTTAAACACCTCTTCAAGCATTGTCTTAATGAGATTTGTGGTGGTAGTCTTGCCGTTTGTGCCTGTTACGCCGATCATCTTCATCTTGGAAGCCGGATTGTCGAACCAGTTGGCAGAAACCACAGCAAGACCACGTCTTGTGTTTTCTATGAGGATATAGGGAATATCAGCCTCAGGCTCTTTCTCACAGAGAACACAGCCCGCGCCAAGGCTTACAGCAGAATTTATATAGTTGTGTCCGTCACTTTCGTAGCCCACAACGGCAACGAATATATTGCCCTGCTTTGCCTTTCTTGAGTCGTAGCAAATGCCGCTGATTTCCATATTAAGATCAGCCGTGGTTTTTATAATATCAATACCCTTAAGAAGTTCAGAAAGTCTCATTTTTAACCGCCTTTCTCATTAGTATCCGCATAAATCAATATCTGCCAAGGTTTGAATTATCTGCAAGTGTAGCTTCGATCACCGTGCCGTATTCCACCGTGGAACCTGCTTCAACAGACTGGCTGGAAACTACAACGCTTGTGTTTGTTGGTGATGCACCTGAGGTATCGAGATATAAGCCCACTTCCGCAAGCTCTCTTCTCGCCTCGCTCACTGTCATGTTATGAATATTCGGTACCGTTACCTCACCTGTTTCCTTCGAACCCTCGGTGTAGATAATAACCGTTGTACCTGCGGCGACCTCCGCATTGTTAATCGGAAGCTGGTCTGTAACCTCAGTACCATCGCCTACTACCGTTACCTTTAAACCAAGCTCTTCAAGCTTTATAACCGCATCGGCAACTGTTTCGCCCTTGAGCTTTGGCATTGTAACGTCGATATACTTTGCTTCTTCCTCAGTATATTCAGCTTCAATGTCCATATACGGCAGAATTTCAGAGAATATATTGCCGACTACCGGAGCCGCCATAACACCACCGCTGACATAAATGCCGGTTTCATTGCTTGGGTTGTCAAGGATTACAAGAACTGCTATTTCAGGATTTTCAGTAGGAGCGATACCGCAGAAGGAAACCATGTATTCCTTTGCACCGCCTGCCGCATCCTGTGCAACCTTTTCGGAAGTACCTGTCTTGCCGCCGATGCTGTAACCGGCTACATAAGCGTTCTTACCTGTACCGCCGCTGTCGCATACAACGTGGTTCAGTACCTGGCTTACAATTTTGGATGTCTCTTCACTTACCACCTGTCTTACAACGGTTCTGTCTTTGGAGTAAACACTCTGACCGTCACCGTTGGTAATAGAGCTTACAACGTATGGTTCAAGAAGATATCCGCCGTTGCAGGCAGCGGCTACCGCTGTGATCATCTGTATCGGAGTGATATTAAATGTCTGACCGAAGGATGCAGCCGCAAGCTGGGAGAGATTATTCTTGTCATAGAAAATGTCCTCCGTCCACCAAACGCTTGATTCCTCACCCGAAAGGTCGATGCCTGTGGGCTCGAAAAGACCGAAAGCGTCGATATAGTCGTAAAATCTCTCAGCACCAACGCCTAAACCGATATTTACAAAGGCAATATTGCAGGAGTGCATTGCCGCTTCTGTAAGGCTCTGTGTATCATGGCCGGATGTTTTCCAGCAGTTCAGCTCGGATGTTCTGCCCAAAACTCTCATTGAACCGGGGCAATAATATGAGCTGCCCAAAGAAGCCGTTCCCTCCTCAAGAGCCATTGCCATTGTGATTATCTTGAAAACTGAGCCCGGCTCGTATGTATCACTGATTGCCATGTTACGCCACTGGGCAAGCTGTGCTTCACGGAGAGCTTCTGCGCGTTCCTCCTCATTCTCCATAGCATCTATCTTCGCCTGAGTTTCATCACTAACAGCAAGATAATTGTTCAGGTCATAATTGTCATAGCTTGCCATTGCAAGAATTTCACCTGTATTTACGTTCATTACGATACAGCAACCGCCGTCCTGAACGTCATAGTCCGCGATAGCCTGTTCAAGATACTTTTCCGCAATATGCTGTACGGTTACGTCAATGGTGAGATTAAGGTCACTGCCGTCAACCGCATCGTAATAATCCTCGTAGTTGGTATAGAGAATGTCGGTACCGTCTGCGGCAGCAAGTCTTGCTATGCTGCCGTCAGTACCCTCAAGGTACTCATTGTACTTGGCTTCAATACCCTCAAGGCCGTAGCCATCTGTGCCAACAAAACCGATTATATGACAAGCCAGACTGCCGTATGGATAGTAACGCTTTGTATCATTTTCAATACGAACACCGAGAAGCTTATGCTTGCTTATTAATTCCCGCACCTCATCGGCAACATCAGGTTCAACCTTAGTTTTTATGGTCTTATACCAGCTGTTTACGTCCTTTGCCTTTTCAAGGACTGACGTTTCGGAAACCTCAAGAATTCTCGAAAGCTCTCTTGCTATGAGATTAACGTCCTCTTCATATTTCACGATTTCAGCAGGACTGATATAAATGTTATAAGCAGTAGCGTTTTGTGCCAGAATATTACCGTTTCTATCCATAATACTGCCTCTTGTGGCAGATACGGTAGTCTCCCTTGTCTGCTGCTCAACTGCCATCTGTTCGTACTTATCATGCTGCAAAATCTGTATACTGAACAGCTGTACAATCAGAAGTAAAAATGCAACTACGCCGCACACTATCATCAGAAAAAGTGTGCGGCTAAGAATCATTTTATTTGTGCGTCTGCCGGACGCTCTGCGATCAGAATTCGCCATTTTTTAAACCTCGCTTGGAAATGCTGAAAATTGCTGTCTTCTATTCTAAATCACATTATATAGTTATGAATTGATTATGCTCAATATGACAGAATTGAACTGAAGAAATCCTTTAGCCCCGTGAAGAAGTTTTCCTCATCGCTGCCGTCTGTCTCAAGTATCACCGCTCTGTCAACGCTTGCCGCCTGAAGAAGCACCACGTTTTCGGAGGTTTTGCGTACCATACCCAGCTTCTTGGTTGCGTATTCTTCAATTTCTGTAAGGTTGAACGCACTTTCGTACTCAATTCTGAGTCTGGCTTCCTGGTCGGAGAGGGCTACTATTTTTGACTCAAGCTTTGCTGTTTCGTCGATGACCTCTGTGAGTCTTACGTTTGCAAGAAGCACCATCAGCATCATAACAACAAAAGCACCGATGCCCAACACCGCAAACAGAGAGACACCCTGTCTCTGAGGTCTTGCAGCCTTGTAGGTTTCGGTTCTGACCTGCTCTCTTTCCCAAACCTGCTCCTCCTGCTTTCTTTTCGGGAGGGCGTTCAGGTCATAAGCAACACTGCCGTATACAATACTGCTGTTTGCATATTCCGGGATCTCGCTGTTGTCCTTATAAACTTTAAAGTTTTGGGAAGCCATTAAAAAGCACCTTCTTAGATTCGTTCTGCAACTCTGAGCTTTGCACTTCGTGCCCGGGGATTTGCCTCGAGTTCATCTTTGCCTGCAACGACAGGCTTGCGGTATACCGACTTCAATGTCTGTTTAAATCCGCATACACATATCGGAAAACCCGGCGGACAGGTGCATCCGTTCTCCTTTGAATGGATCGCGTTCTTCACAAGTCTGTCCTCCAGGGAGTGGAAGCTGATTACACAAAGCCTTCCGCCCACATTCAGCATATCTGCCGCCGTACTCAACATTCGTGAAATTGAATCAAGCTCGTCGTTTACGGCAATTCTTACAGCCTGGAATGTTCTTTTAGCCGGATGCTGCTTTTCCCTGAGAGCCGCCGCCGGCATCGCTGATCTTATTGTGTCCACCAGTTCAAAGGTGGTGTTGATAGGACTGCTCTCTCTCCGCTTTACGATGGCAGAAGCAATTCTTGAACCGTAACGCTCTTCACCGTATTCAAATATGATGCGGCGAAGCTCACTTTCGTCCCACTGATTTACTATATCCCAGGCGGAAAAGCTCTGTCCCCTGTCCATTCTCATATCCAGAGGAGCATCATTCATATAGGAAAAGCCTCTTTCAGCATCATCCAGCTGAGGTGAGGAAACACCCAGGTCAAAAAGCATACCGTCCACCTTTTCAATTCCAAGGTCAGTTAAAATTTCCTTGAGCTGACTGAAATTGCCGTGAACAAGGGTGAACTTACCTTCATAGTCCTTAAGTCTCTCCCCTGCCTCGCGGATGGCGGTCATGTCACGGTCAATGGCGATGAGTCTGCCGCCCTCAAGACGCTTTACTATCTCGATGGAATGGCCTGCTCTGCCAAGAGTGCCGTCCACATATATTCCGTTTGGTTTTATATTAAGTCCGTCTATACTTTCATTCAGAAGCACAGGTGCGTGTGTAAATTCCATCAGAAATCAAGCTCCATAAATACTTCAGCAATGTTTTCAGGTGTTGTCTCAACATTGTCGATCTGTGCCCAGGTTTCAGCATCCCAGAATTCAGCACAGTCACCATTACCGACAACGGCAACGTTCTTTGTAAGACCCGCAAAATCTCTGAGACCCTGTGGAAGAAGAATTCTGCCCTGGCTGTCCAGTTCGCACTTTGCAGCATGAGCAAAAAGCGGTCTCATTTTGATTTGATTGGCTCTGGACATACCCTTTATCTTGTCCATTACCCTGCCCCAACTTTCGGCAGAGTAAGCACAAAGGCATTTTTCCATGGAGATCGTTACGACAAAAATGTCGCCCAGCTCTTCGCGCAGCTTTGCAGGGACAAAGATTCTGCCCTTGGCATCGAGACTATGCTGGTATATTCCGGTCATGCCTATCAAATCTTCCCCCACCTTTCTACACAAACGCTCCACTTTACACCACTTAGGTGTTCTTATTATAAAATAGTACTCACAAAAATGCAAGGGGTGAAAGTGAATTTTTTAAATTTTTTTGCAAAAAATTTCAAGCAAATTAATGGGTTGATGTTAATTTTAACCAAAAGCTGATATAAAGCGCCAAAGGACACGAAGCGAGCTTCGTGTCCTCAGACTGTCAAAAAAACCTCCCTCTGACGAGGGAGGTGGCAAAATCGAAGATTTTGACGGAGGGAGAGAACTTTAAAAAATCTCATTATTGTATGAAAATGGCAATAATTTATAATTTTCTCTCCCTCAGTCAGCTTCGCTGACAGCTCCCTCATCAGAGGGAGCTTTTAGTATTATTAAAATTAGTAAGTTTTTCGACAAGCTCAAAGGGAGTTACAAAAGCAACTCCCTTTGAAAATTATTACAGCATATGCGCTCTCAGTTCTTCACCCGAAAGTGGAGAAAGGTCAGCAGGAGCAACATCGAAAACTGTTTTACAGCCTGTGACACCACGCTTGTGCATCTTGTAAATCGCTCTGGCATAGGCAACCAGAACGCTGGAAGTAAATTCCGGGTTAGAGTCCAGCTTAAGGCTGTATTCGATAACGTGATTATGCTCACCCTTAAAGCCTGTCTTACCTGTTCTGATAACGAAACCGCCGTGTGGAATTTCACCGTGATCTCTTTTCAGCTCTTCAAGGCTGATAAAGTGAACGATGGTTGTATAATCCGCAAAATAGTTCGGCATTGTCTTGATCTCGTTTTCAATACGGACAAGATCAGCACCATCTTCCGCAACAACGAAACACTCACGAAGGTGCTTCTCACCTGTTGTCAGTTCAGGATTGGAGCCGCTGCGAACAGCGTCAAGAGCTTCCTGAATTGGAATTGTATACTGACGTGCATCCACAACGCCTTCAATGCGGCGGATAGCATCAGAGTGACCCTGGCTGATACCCTTGCCCCAAAAGGTGTAATCCTTGCCGTCTGGAAGGATAGCGGAAGCGTAAAGACGGTTCAGCGAGAACATACCAGGATCCCAGCCGCCGGAAATAAGAGCGATATTGCCATTTTCCTTAGCGGCAGCATCGACGTTTGCAAAGTGCTGTGGGATAGTTGCGTGAGTATCAAAGCTGTCCAGAACGTTAAAGTTCTTGGCAAGCTCAGGTGTCATCTTAGGCAGATCTGTGGCACTTCCTCCGCAGATGATGAGTACATCAATATCATCCTTATGGTTCAGGATATCATCAATATGCCATACAGGAAGGTCAGGTGTACAGGTTTTGACCGTTTCAGGAGCACGGCGTGTGAAAATGCCCGCAAGCTCCATATCCTTATTCTGGCGCACAGCACTTTCAATGCCGCGGCCAAGGTTTCCGTAACCACAAATTGCAATTTTCATAACGTTTTTCCCTTCTCCCCACAGTACAAGCCGTGAGGCTGATAGATTTTTCTTATTTGCTTTTATCAGAAAACTTTAATCGTACCCGATACATAGCCGGCTTCGATTATAATGGTATCTTCGCCTTCAGCTTTAACGATATCATCATCGTGTTCCACAAGGCTTACAGTATAATCACCCGGTGGGGCATCTTCAGCCACCTGGAAGGTAACGGTCATAACAAGACCGTTTCCGTAATAATTGGATGAATCAGCCCACACAGCTTCAGTTAGTATCTCAGCATCTTCGGGGGATGTTTCAAAAACGCCTTCACCGGACAGCTCTTTGCACAATTCCGCCGATACAAATGACAGGACATTTGTATCACAGCTTGGCTCAACATCCAGGCAAGCCGTACCGGTATTGCCGTAAAGGTATACACTAACCTCCACAGCTTCGCCTGCCGCCGCTTCTGCATTTCCTACAACAAGTGTCGGCCGGTAGTAGAAGGTCAGGATATGCTCAAAAACAACGGTATAGCTGTCGTCACCGT
This sequence comes from Oscillospiraceae bacterium, assembly GCA_015067795.1. GTDB lineage: Bacteria > Bacillota > Clostridia > Oscillospirales > Oscillospiraceae > SIG495. Next base: position 3,214 of record SVLU01000001.1, on the reverse strand, counting down.
CATCGAACTGAGTTTCGATATATATTTCATGACTTGTAAGAGCCTTAGAGTCCTTATCCATTCTGATCGTACCGCCGCTTGCAGTTATAGTATAGTCATCAGAATTGACGGCTATACCCTCCTGCTCACCGATAAGGGCGGTGAGAACATTCTGGCAGTATAGCAGAGTGCCGTACTCAGAGTATTCATAGCGTAATTCATAGGAATTCTCAGTTTCATTTACACTTATGGACTTGAAATCCTCAAGCTGCGGCTCGTAATCCAGAAGCATTCGGAAATACATATTTCTGGCATACTCATCAGTCATTTTCTCTTTATCAGAGGACGAAGAGCCTGTCTTGCTTTTATATTTGCCTGAGCTGTATTTGGAGCTTTTTTCAACGGTTTTACCGCTGTTCACGGTGTTATAGATGATCGTTGTCTGATCGGATGCCTCAAAGCCATTATAGTTTTCAACAGCCATAAGGCCGTAGTTAAGCTCCATGGAATACTCAGTATCGTCATTTATATAGTCATAAAACGTGCGATAATTTGCATAATAGGAGCTTCCCATAACATTATCATAGGCTCCGCCCACAAGAAACGGAATACTGATATTTTCAAGCTCCATATATTCCCTGTCCGGCGGAAGCTTAACCGTATGGTCGCCATCAACAGTATAGGTGATCTCCACAGAATATTCCGCGGTAATCGGCTCACCGTTATGGCTCATCGAAAGCTCAAACGCCGCAGTCTGATGTGTGATAAACGAGTCCTCGTTGATTTCCGCAAAACCCGCAGCTCTCGTTACGGCGATATCCGTCATTCCCAATTTTTGAAAATGCTTCGCCAAAGCCTCAGGTACGCTGAGCATACCGTTAAGGCTCACGGTATATGTTCCGTCATCGTTGAGAACAGCATTGACAGCCGCATACTCATCACCAACAGCAGGATAGACACGAGTTTTGGTGTAATCGGCAAACTCAGCCTCAGTCATTGGAGCTTTGTAATCACTGCCGCTTTCATTGGTATGGATATAGCCATCAACATAGAAGCAGTCAAAGCTGACATCGTTTTCAGTATACTCACCATACCAGTCATTGCCGTTTTCTCCGGCATGGACTGTTACCGAATTGCTGTCCTGATAAGTCAGATATGTGACTGTCTCCCACATGGACACATCATATCCGACACTGTCAATATTGACGGTCTTTTCCGCGGCATCATGATACACCTTCCGCTGTTCCTCAGGGGACAATACCACCGCTTCTTCCTCGGCAGATACCTCATCGGCAGTGTTGTTATCACAGCAACAAAGAGAGAATACCAGCACAAAAGCTAAAAGCAGTACAATAAGCTTTCTCATAAGTACCGTTCCTTTTAGGAAATGGTTTTATCAGGAAACTGTGATAACACCATCAATATAGGTTACGTCAAGATTTACATAATCAACATCGTCAACGCCGGAGCCTGTTTCAACAACGGAAACAAGGTCATCCTCGCCCTGAACGAAGGAGATAGTATATTCACCTGCAGGAGCATCTTCTGCAACCTCAAATGTAAGTACCATAACCTCGCCGGTTGCATCGGTGTTGAAGCCGTTAAACCACATAGCGTGTAAATTGCCGCCATCAGCAACCATTTCATATTCGTCCTCTGTAACATTGGAGGAGAACAGGCCGTTGCCCTTCAGGTCGCCTGCAACCTTTGCACCAACAGCGGTGAAAACACTGGAGTCATATTCAAGTTCAACGTCAACACAAGCTGTGCCCGGGTTATTGCCAAGATAAACTTCCACATCGATCTCAGAGCCTGCTTTTGCACTTACACTTTCGAGTTCGAGAACAGCTGTGTCATAATCGGAGTAATTACTGCCGGAGCAAGCTGCACAGGAAAAAGCCATAGCAACTGCAAGAATACCGCAAAGTATTTTCTTCATTTCGGAAAACCTCCATAATAAAATATTGTATTAGTATAGTCCAATACAGCCCGAATGTCAACATTTGCATACCGGTGCAGCTTTATAATCAACAGGTTCATTGCCAAACCAACAGCTTTCTGATAGAATAATAATATTAAATACAGGAGCTTTTGCATTATGGAGCTTGAACTCAGAAAACGTATCGAAGATCTTTACAGCCGTTCTCACCGCACAAATCAGCTTACCGCAACATCATTCCTTGACCCTGCGGAGACAGCACAGGCGAAAATAGTTATCCGTCACCTGACCGGGGTAAATGCACTTTTTTACGGCGGCTATGAGGGTGCTGAGCGAATGAGACTTTTCTTCCTGCCGGATTATCTGGATGAGGAATTCTTCCCCTATGATGAATATCTTTCCGCAATTCTTGTAAAATGTCCCTATGGATCTCCCACTCACCGTGATTATCTTGGGTCTCTTATGGGACTGGGCATTAAGCGTGAAACCATAGGCGATATTCTCGTTTTTAACGGCTACACATATATAATATGTACACCGACCATTGCTTCTTTCATTGCAGATAACCTCATCAAGGTCGGAAAATTCGGGGTAAAATGCGAGCTTTGCGAGCTGTCTCAGGTAAAGGCTCCCGAGCCTGTATTTGATGCGGTCACAGGAACGGTGGCTTCGCTGAGAGCTGATGCGGTGACCGCCGTTGCATTCAACATCTCCAGAACCACGGCGGCAGAGCTTATAAAGGAAGGCAGACTTTCGCTAAACCACCTTGAAGAGCTGAGTACCTCAAGGGAAATTGAAGTCGGAAATCTCCTTTCTCTCCGAGGCTACGGCAGAGCAAAACTTGCTGAGCTTGGCGGTATGAGCCGCAAGGGACGTCAGTTCATTAAGCTTCATGTATTTTCCAAAAAGTAAAATAACGGCTGTTTTGCGATGATTATTTCGCAAAACAGCCGTTTTTATTCGTTGTTCGTAGTATCTTGTACATTTAAAACTTTAAAACGAATCTTGAAGTATGCAACGCACCAATGCCTCCCTTGTGCAAAGGGAGGTGGGCCGCCTTTGGGCGGCTCGGAGGGATTGTATAGTACAATATGTTCTATTTACATTAGATATTGGCAATTTCGCAACGTTTTCGTTGACAATCCCTCAGTCAGCCTTACGGCTGACAGCTCCCTTTACACAAGGGAGGGCAGATTATAATATTAAGTGCAACACAAAAATAATATAGACCTCATATTAACCAGGGTGTAAAATGTAGTCACCACAACAAACAATAACACGGAGGTTAATATGAGA
>SVLU01000022.1 GCA_015067795.1 Oscillospiraceae bacterium | reverse complement strand
TAGTGATCTCCTTTTCGGTGCGGTAGGGGTACTTTCATTGTAAAGGATTTTCTCTCTATGCTCAACTTTTTTATGACTTTGGGGTCAGGCTCAGCGCCTGACCCCAACATTTATTATAGAACCTGAAAATATTAAAAATCAGATTCTTTGACAATAATGTTTGGAGGAGTAACCAATGGCTGCTGTCCAAATGAAGATGTAATTGACGAAATCAAACCCGAGGTTCTGCTAATTATATTTGCTAAATAAGGACTTTCGCTCTGTGTAAACGCTTCGCTCCAATTAACACTATTCATTTCTTCCTCACAAATGGAATCCCTGAAAGTAAGTGTAAATGCAAAAGACACGCTAAGATTAAACAAAGCCTCCGGAACAAAGTAAACTTTTCTCTTGAAAACTACCTCTAAATGACGATTCTGAATCTCTGTATTAATACTATCGCTAATTTTAATTTCAAAATTTGTTTCAGTACTGTCATTTTTAACCCAAGAAAATGATACATTTTTCAATGTAAATTGATACTGTTCATTAAAATACTTATTGAAATCAAGCATTTACTATTTTCCCCCATCTATTAATTCCATTTACAAAAGGACTTGCATTTGCATAACTTAAATTTTTAAAATACTGACTATATTGACCCACTTCATTGTAAAGTTGTTCTATTTTCCAGTTAGCAGTATTATCGGTATAAGCCTCAATTGCCGTTTCAACCGCACTGTTAAGTGTCATGCCAGTTTTATAAGCTTTCATCGCAAGCTTGCGATGTAAAGCAGGACTAATTCTCACATTAAAAGTTCCACTATATGCTTTGTCAGGATTTTCTCCCAATTCTTCACACATCTGCAGATACTCATCAACAGCATTATGAAATTCTTCCTCTATTTTATCTATTGAATCACTTTCAAAATTGACAAGATCTTTTATTCCTTCAATTTTTCCATAAAGAACCATATCTTCAACGCTAAATTCAATTCTCGCAAGATATCCTTTATACTTTAATATGTTATTCATTACAATTCCCCCATAGATTCAAGCTGTTCTTTAAGTTGGCGAACTGCATATTTCTTCATCTCATTTTTAGGGTGAGGTTTATGTAGTAATATCTTTATTCCGTCTTTAACAAACATTACTCGAGACCCGGAGCTTTTGCCTTTATTATATTCAACAAAGCCTATACCTTCCATTAAGCTCTTAGCTTCAGAAAAAGTATAGTCACTGGGTACAGATTTTAGTCTCAATTTTGCTTTATCCAGTTTTCCGCCCAAGCCTTCACCGCCTTTGCAACTGAAATTTAGTTACAATATAATAATACATAACTTTTTTCTGTCTGTCAATACTCTTACAAATATATCAACAAAAAATAACTACCATAAAAATGGTAGTTATTTTTTATGGCAAATAGTCCACCGGGTCTTGTGCTACGTCATTAACTCGCACTTCAAAATGCAGGTGTGTGCCTGTTGAAACGCCTGTGGAGCCCATACGGGCTATGGTCTGTCCCCTTGCCACACGCTCTCCCTCTGAAACGCACAGGGAATTGCAGTGGGCATAAAAGGTAACCGTTCCGTTATCATGGCGTATTTTTACCATATTTCCGTAACCGCCGTTAACTCCCGCAAAAATTACCTCACCGCCGTCTGCGGCTATAATATCGGAATTGAACTCACCTGCAATGTCGATGCCCTTGTGATTGCTTGACCCAACGCTTACGGTGCGATATCCGAAATCAGAGGTTATTACACCCTCAGCAGGCCAGATATATTCTCCATAGGATGCGGTAACAGGCTTCTCGGTTATTCCTCTTGCAACAAGCTGGGCCTCCCCCTCTACGGTTACGGTGCTGTAAAGGTCGGTTCTGAGTATCTCGCCGCCGTTAAGATACTCAATTCTCATCGTTACATCCTCTTCCCGGTCTGTGCCTTCTCTTGTGACCTGAAGCTCGCCCCTGTAAAGCTCCACGGTGTCGTAATACTCCACCTCACACTCCGTTACCCGATGCTCCGTAACCTCTCTTTCGGTGAGAACGTCCAGAGCATATTCGGAATTCTCACTTTCCGGGTCAAGTATGCGGCTCAAATCATCGGCGGTTGTGAGAATATCTTCATCCATATTCATTTCAAATAACTCCACATCCTGTAAAAAGGCAACGGACTCTGCATCCGTGGTGGTGTATCTGTCCAGAAACTCCTGTAAAACCTCGCTTGCCTCTTCCATGGTGGAGCAGGCTCCAACTGTCTCTCCGTCAACGCTTACTGCCCACATCTGCTCCTTCTCCGCAAAGACCGCCGTTACCTCCGTGTTGAAAAGAACGCCTATAACGCCTGATACGCTGACGGCACTCATAACCGCCAAAGCCCCTGCCAAAAACCTCTTAGATATAATTCTCATATTCGCCTCCTGTTCGCATATACTTAGTGGTTACAAATAATATGAAATAGTAACAAATTGATTACAATAGTATATTATCACCACTCATTCACCACTGTCAAGGCTATTTACGAACTTTCGCAACCAAAATACTGACATCACGCACCACTTTATGCCATTTTTCAATATTTTCCCCCTCCCTTTGACAAAGCATAACCACAGGGTCAGGAGAATATATTTATAAAAAGCCATTGAAAGGAACGTGGTATTATGGCATATGATTACAGGGGAAATCTTCCTGAGGCGGCACACAACGTGATAATGGAGGGTCGGGAAAAGCTGACGGTTTCGGGGGTTGAGGATGTGGACAGCTTTGATGAAAGCGAGGTAACGGTCAAAACCGTAAGAGGCAGAATGATCATTCGGGGAGAAGCTCTGAAGCTTGAAAAGCTGAGTCTTGACACAGGGGAGATAATTGCCTGCGGCAAGATCGACAGCCTTGAATACGACAGCGAAAGCACTCATGAGTCAGGCGGATTTTTCGCCAGACTTTTCAGCTGAATATGGAAATATCCATATCGGGACAGATAATAGAATCTGCCGCCGCCCTTGGGCTGGGGCTTCTCAGCGGCTTTTACTACGACATTCTCAGAGCAATACGCAGAAGAAGCCGGGGAATTCTCATAACCATGCTTCTGGATGCTCTTTTCTGGGTGGTGTGCGGAGCTGCACTTATTCTGTTCGGTCTTACCCTCGGCGGAGGGGAACAGCGGATATTCGTTGTGGTGCTGGCATTTTTGGGAGGATGGCTATATTTTGTCACCCTCAGCAGATATGCGCTTTTCCTTTGTGAGTCAATTTTGGAGCTTTTCCGTTTTATGGCAATTTGTGTGTCTGCACCGTTTATATTTATATTAAGGTATACAAAAAAATTATTATTTTTTATAAAAAATGTCTTTTCTTATCTTAAAAAATGGTGTACAATACGGAGTTATAAAAGTGTACTTGGCTCATTTGCTCTCGGGGAGGTCTATACGAATGAAGCTGAAAAAAGCCGGTCTGATAACAAAGATCGTAGTTATAATACTGGTGGTATACGCAGCCGCAAGACTCATAAGCGTTCACGCCCAGCTGCAGGAAGCAACGGAAATTCGGGATGAGCTCAGCGAAAGAGCTGAGGAAATGGAAACCACCAACGCTGAAATGGAATATTCTCTGGAAAACAGCCAGGATGATGAGGTTATTGCCGGTATCGCAAGGGATAAATTGGGCATGGCTTATCCGGAAGAGGAAATTTTCTCCGAGGATTAGTCGTAAGCCTTTTAAACTTATAGAGAGGACTTCAATATAATGGAGCTTGAAGTGGGAGCAGTCATGACCGGTAAGGTTACCGGTATCACAAAATTCGGTGCTTTTGTTGCTATCGCAAACGGCAAATCAGGTCTTGTACATATTTCCGAGATTGCCCATGCCTATGTTGACGATGTCAGCAAGCATCTCACCATAGGGCAGGAGGTCAATGTTAAGGTACTGAGCTTTGACAACAGCGGACGCATCAATCTGTCCATAAAGCAGACTTTACCCCTGCCGGAGTGTCAGCCACGCAATAATCAGCCGCGTCCCATGAACGATACCCAGGCTCAGAGACAGGCTCGCCAGAATGTGGAGCCTCAGGTCCATAAAAAGGTCGAGGTGTCCTTTGAGGATAAGCTCAAGAGATTTATGCAGGATTCCGACAGCAAGATCTCCGGTCTTTACACTGAAAAACGCACTTCAAGACGAAGAAGATAGTAAAAAAACGCCCTCCAGAGGGCGTTTTTTATTCAGACTTTCAAAAAATATAAATCTGTCATTGCGAGCCGGTGTTTACACCGGCGTGGCAATCTTTATTTTAAACCTAAAAGAAAAGATTCCCACGTCGCTTCGCTCCTCGGAATGACAATGGGAGGGAATTGCTCCTCGGAATGACAGGGGAAGGGAGTTGCTCCTCGGAATGACAGGGGAAGGGAGTTGCTCCTCGGAATGACAGGGGAAGGGAGTTGCTCCTCGGAATGACAGGGGAAGGGAGTTGCTCCTCGGAATGACATGGGGAGCGGCTTGCTTCTCGGAATGACAGAAGCGGGTTTTTTCGACACGCTCATAAGAGTAACCCATAGGTTATTAATTAAACCTCATCCTCTCCATAACCGCCAGCTCATCGCATCTATTATTATAAGGATTTTCCGCATGGCCCTTGACCCAGATGAACTCCACCATATGTGTTTCCAAAAGGGGCAGTAATCTCTGCCACAGGTCTGGATTTTTAACTGGACCATCCTTGCGTCTCCAGCCACGCTTGACCCAGGACTTGAGCCAGCCCTGATTGATGGCATCGGAAACATACTTTGAGTCGGTATATAACTCAACCTTACATGGCTCTTTTAAAGCTTCAAGGGCGGTGATAACGGCGATAAGCTCCATACGGTTGTTGGTAGTGCTACGCTCTCCGCCGGAAAGCTCCTTTTTCTTATCGCCATACATTAGTATAACTCCCCAGCCTCCCGGTCCGGGATTACCGGAGCAGGCACCGTCGGTATAGATTTTTACTTCTTTCATATTGGTTTCCTCCAATAAGTAACGCTCCGCAATCCTTACGGAACAGAGCGTATCAAAAAATGAGATATTTAAAACAAACGGTAGCTCCCTCTGACGAGGGAGCTGTCAGCCATCAGGCTGACTGAGGGAGAGAAAAAATTAAAATTACCGATTTTTTCATACAAAAATGTTACTTTTTAAGTTCTCTCCCTCCGTCTCGCTTACGCGAGCCACCTCCCTCGTCAGAGGGAGGTTTTTTTCTTATTCTTCTATTGTTTCTTCTTCCTGCGTCTTATCCTCAGCCTTTATTCTTGCAACGGAAATGACCTTTGCATCCTCGCTGAGCTTCATAACTCTTACGCCGGAGGTATCACGGCCATAAATGCTGATGCCATTAACAGCCATACGGATCATAGTTCCGTCATCGGAGATCATAATAACATCATCCTCATCGTTTACGATACGAACACCTGCGATTGGGCCGGTTCTTTCCGTGATGTTATAGTTTGCCATACCCTGACCGCCACGCTGCTGGAGGGAGTAATTCTCAACAACAGTACGCTTGCCGTAGCCCTTTTCGGTTACGGAAAGGAGACAGTCACCGGGAGCGGCAACAGCAGCACCGATACAGTAGTCACCCTCACGAAGCTTGATGCCGCGGACACCTGCCGCAGTTCTGCCCATAGGACGGGCATCAGTTTCTTTAAATCTGATAGCCTTACCCATGTGAGTTGCAATGATGATATTCTGCTTACCGTCTGTGATGTTTACGGAAATAAGCTCGTCACCCTCGTCAAGAGTCAGGGCTCTGATACCTGTGCTTCTGATATTCTTAAGAGCCGACATTTCCATTCTCTTCATGGTACCGGTCTTGGTTATCATAACAATATATCTGTCATCATCAAAATCATTGATATGCATCATGGCTGTGACCCTTTCGCCCGGGTCAACAGGAATTATGTTAACTATATTCGTACCCTTTGCCATTCTTCCGGCTTCGGGAATAGTATAGCCCTTACGCATATAGCAACGGCCTGTGTTTGTAAAGAACAGGATATTATCGTGGGTGGAAGCGGTGAAGATATATTCCACATTGTCCTCTTCCTTAGTGGTCAGGGCTGTGATGCCCTTACCGCCGCGGTTCTGGATACGGTAAGTATCAATAGAGGTACGCTTGATGTAGCCTGCATAGGTGAGAGTATAGATGGACTTTTCTTCTTCAATAAGGTCCTCAATATCTATCTCGTTCTCAACAGGGGCGATTTCGGTTCTTCTCTTATCGCCGTACTTATCCTTAAGCTCGGTAAGCTCCTTGATGAGAAGCTCTTCAAGAGTTCTTTCATTGCTGAGAAGCTCCATATAATATGCGATCTTCTTCTGAAGCTCGGCATATTCAGCCTCGATCTTTTCACGCTCCAAGCCCTGCAGACGGCGAAGCTGCATATCCAAAATCGCCTGAGCCTGAATCTGGGAAAGGTCAAAGCGTTCCATCAGACGTTCACGGGCATCATTATAGCTTGTGCGGATAATGCGGATTACCTCGTCGATATTGTCAACGGCAATACGCAGACCCTCAAGGAGGTGAGCACGTTCCCTTGCTTTTCTCAGGTCAAACTGAGTGCGGCGGGTGATAACGTCCTTCTGGAAGGTGATGTATTCATCCAAAATCTCACGGAGGGACAGTATTTTCGGCTGCTTCTGATTATTAACAAGGGCAAGCAGCACGATAGCAAAGGTTATCTGAAGCTGTGTTGCATTGAAAAGTCTGTTAAGAACCACCTGAGGATTAGCGTCCTTCTTGAGTTCGATAACAATACGCATACCGTCACGGTCGGATTCGTCACGGAGACCGGAGATACCGTCAATACGTTTATCCTTGACCTGATCGGCAATGGCTTCGATAAGACGTGCCTTATTTACCTGATATGGCAGCTCGGTAACAATTATCCTTGTTCTGTTCTGACCATAGGTTTCAAACTCTGTTCTGGCTCTGACTAACATTCTGCCGCGGCCTGTGGCATAGGCTGCACGAATACCGCTCTTACCCATAATAATTCCCTTTGTTGGGAAGTCAGGACCCTTGATATGCTCCATAATATCATCAAGAGTAGCCTCAGGGTCGTTTATGAGGCAGATAACAGCATCAATAACCTCACTGAGATTGTGAGGAGGGATCTTGGTTGTCATACCAACAGCGATACCGTCACTGCCGTTTACAAGGAGATTTGGAAATCTGGATGGAACAACGACCGGCTCCTTGCGGGTCTCGTCAAAGTTCGGCATGAAATCAACAGTTTCCTTGTCGATATCACGGAGCATTTCGTTGGAAATTTTCGCAAGACGAGCTTCGGTGTATCGGTAAGCCGCAGCAGGGTCACCGTCGATGGAACCGAAGTTACCACGGCCCTGTACCAGCGGATAACGCATGGAGAAATCCTGTGCCAGACGTACAAGAGCATCGTAAACAGAGGAGTCGCCATGTGGGTGGAAGCACTTCAGCACTTCACCAACCGTTGCAACGGACTTTGCGAATTTATTCTCATTTGTCAGATTTTCCTGATACATTGTATAGAGGATACGTCTGTGAACCGGCTTCAGACCATCTCTAACGTCAGGCAAAGCACGACCGACGATAACGCTCATTGCATAGTCAATGTAAGCGGACTCCATCTCCCTGGTCAGCTCAGTCTCTATTATCTTTTGATTAGGATAGCTGATATCCACTTCATCCTTTTTCATGTATGAAAGTTCCTTTCTGTAGGGGACGTTGTCAATAACATCCCGAAAGAATGTAGGGTTGGGGCTTGATCCAACCGTATTTTTGATTTTTATAGAATTTTATTATCTTGTAACCGGCAGGAGCAAGTCCCTGCCCTACACAGTGCATTGCAAACTTTTAAATATCAAGATTCTCAACAAACTTAGCATTCTTTTCAATATATTCTCTTCTCGGCTCCACCTTTTCGCCCATAAGAATGGTGAAAATCTCATCGGCCTTAACGGCGTCCTCAAGGGTAATACGGTTAAGTATTCTTGTTTCAGGGTTCATTGTGGTGTCCCAAAGCTCATGGAAGTCCATTTCGCCAAGACCCTTGTTTCTGCTGATGTCAACCTTACCGCGACCGTCAGGACCACGCATCTCGGCGGAAATCTTATCTCTTTCCGCATCGGAGAAGGCATATCTTACAGTTTTACCACGCTCAAGCTTAAAGAGCGGTGGCTGAGCGGCATATACATAGCCTCCCTCAAGGAGAGGACGCATAAATCTGAAGAAGAATGTGAGAAGGAGAGTTCTGATATGACTACCGTCAACGTCGGCATCGGCCATGATAATGACCTTGTGATAACGAAGCTTTGAAACATCAAAGTCGTCACCGATACCTGCACCAAGAGCGGTGATTACAGGTGCCAGCTTATCATTGCCGTAAATTTTATCGGCTCTTGCCTTTTCAACGTTCAGCATCTTACCCCAAAGTGGGAGGATAGCCTGGAAACGGCTGTTTCTGCCCTGTTTAGCGGAGCCGCCTGCAGAGTCACCCTCGACGATGTAAATTTCGGTAAGGGCAGGGTCACGCTCATTGCAATCTGCTAACTTGCCCGGCAGGCTCATGCCCTCAAGAGCATTCTTACGGCGGATATTTTCTCTCGCCCTTCTTGCGGCTTCTCTTGCTCTCGAAGCTGTGAGAGCTTTTTCAAGGATAGCCTTTGCAACGGCAGGGTTTTCCTCCATAAATGTGGTAAGTCCTGTGGTCATAAGACTGTCCACCATTGTACGAATTTCGCTGTTGCCAAGCTTTGCCTTGGTCTGACCCTCAAACTGGGCATTTGTCAGCTTTACTGAGATAACGGCACACAGACCCTCACGGCAGTCATCGCCGGATACCTTTTCATCACCCTTAAGGATGTTTGCTTTCTTGCCGTAGTCGTTGATTACTCTTGTAAGAGCGGTCTTGAAGCCTGTTTCATGCATACCGCCCTCGGGAGTGTGAATATTATTTGCAAAGCTGAGAATGATTTCATTATAGCTGGTGTTATACTGGATAGCCACCTCAGCGGTACTGTCATCACGTTCACCGGACACATAAATGACGTTTTCATTTACAATATCCTTGTTTCTGTTGAGATAAGTTACGAATTCCCTGATACCGCCCTCGTAATGCATTTCATCACGAACTTCCTCTTCACCACGCCTGTCAATGGTTCGGATGCGGAGACCTGCATTAAGGAAAGCCTGTTCACGCATACGCTTGTGAAGAACCTCGTAATCATAAACGGTTTCATCGAACATCTCACCGTCAGGCTTAAAGGTGACGGTAGTACCGTGACGGTCCGTTTCTCCGATAACGGTAATTTCCTGAGTGATCTCGCCACGGGCAAATTTCATCTCGTAGATCTTTCCGTTTTTGTGAACCTGAACCTCCAGCCATTCGGAAAGAGCGTTAACAACGGAAGCACCAACGCCGTGGAGACCGCCGGATACCTTGTAACCGCCGCCGCCAAACTTACCGCCGGCATGGAGAACGGTATAAACAACCTCAAGAGCGCTTTTACCGGTCTGCTCCTGAATGTCAACAGGGATGCCTCGACCGTTGTCGATAACGGTGATGCTGTTATCGGGATTGATGATAACGGAAATATCGTCACAGAAGCCTGCAAGAGCTTCGTCGATGGCATTGTCAACTATCTCATAAACAAGATGATGAAGACCTGAGGAGGAGGTAGAGCCGATGTACATACCCGGTCTCTTACGAACAGCCTCAAGTCCCTCTAAAACCTGAATTTGGGAAGCATCATATTCAGTTGTGATATTTTTAATATCCGCCATTTTTATGTTCCTTTCGTTACGGTTTTTGCCGTATCTTTGGAGTCTTATCAATTTTGAACTACCTAAGCTCCCTCTGATGAGGGAGCTGTCAGCGAAGCTGACTGAGGGAGAGATTTTTAACGTATCTGTCAATAGTTAAGCAAACACCCTCAAAATTACGGTCTATATCAAGATTACAAAAGCGAATTACGCATAATCCCATTGCTTCAAGCTCTTTTGTACGTCTTGCATCATATTCTAATTCTTTAGATTCAAAATGTCCACCGCCATCCAATTCAACAATCAGATTAGCTCTTGCACAATAAAAATCTACTATATAATTGCCTACTGCCTTTTGGCGTTGAAATCTTACCGGATATTTTCTTAAATACTGATACCACAGTTTATTTTCCCATGGTGTCATATTTTTTCTCAGTTCTTTTGCCAGAGGGATGTTTGCTTTATTATACTCTCGCATTGTTCTCTCCCTCCGTCACGCTACGCGTGCCACCTCCCTCGTCAGAGGGAGGTTTTTTATTCTCACTCATTCATAAAAGCTAAAGGATTTTTCGCTCTTTTAAGAAGCGTTGCCGGATTGAGCTGAGAGAGATAGATCGTTACTTTATCCTTTTTCTGACACACAACAAAGGACTTTGGAATATCCTCACTTATATTTACAATCCGTCCTGACTTTTCGGCATTGTTCAGAAAGTTGATAGTAATTTTGGATTCGGTGGTATTATCCATATCAAAAATACCAATAATCGTACTTTCCTCAACAACTACATTTTGCCCTAAATGGATGTACATTCAGTCAAGCACCCCATTTCTCACTTTGATAACCCTGCCGGAAGCCTTGAGAAGGCTCTGCTCCTCACCGCAGCAGGTAATGAAAATCTGACCGTTTTCGATGCGGTTCAGAATAAAGCTGCGGCGATTTGGGTCAAGCTCGGACAAAACGTCATCCAGAAGTAAAACAGGGTATTCGCCTTTCGACTCCCTGTGCAGCTCACGCTCCGCAAGCTTTATACTCAAAGCCGCCGTCCTGCACTGACCCTGACTTGCAAACTTTCTTGCCTCTAAACCGTTGATAAATATTTCAATATCGTCCTTATGAATACCTGTAAGGCAATTTCCGGACTCAAGCTCCGCCCTTTTGTGACATTCCTGATGACGGAGTATCTGTTCATAGATATTTTCCACACTTTCAAAAGGATCGGAAACGGTACTTACGGTTTTATATCTCAGCGTAAGCTCTTCACCACCGGAAAAGTCACGGTGAATTTTTTTTGCGTGTTCCTCAAGAGCTTTTACAAATCTTACCCGGTAGCTTATGATATGAGCACTCAGTAAAGCCAGACGCTGATTAAAAATATCAAGCGTATCAAAAAGTGATGGTTTATCATGATAACACTTCAAAATCTGGCTTTTGTGGGCATAAACCTTTGCATATTCCGAAATAAGTCTGCCGTATCTGGGTTTAAGCTGACTTATGCAGGTATCCATAAGCCGCCGCCTTATACAGGCGCCCTCTTTGATGAGATACAGGTCATCAGGAGAAAACAGAACACATGTGAACCGACCGGCAAGCTCCATTCCTGTTTTAAGCCTGTTATTATTAACTGAAATCTGCTTTTTTCTGCCCTTTTTTAAACAAATATCAATCTTTTGCTCACGTTCATCGCTTTCCACAACAGCGGAGATTTTTGCCTCATCCCTGTCAAAGGCGATGACCTCCCGGTCATATCTTGACCTGAAGGACTTTGCTCCTGTGAGATAGAATATACTCTCCAGCAGATTTGTCTTTCCCTGGGCATTGTCCCCGGTTATCACATTCACACCGGGGCAGAATTCAACTTTTTGATTTTCATAATTTCGGAACCCGCTAAGCTCCAAACTTTTGATTTTCATATTTTTATTGCTGTCGCTCCCCCTTAGCTCGCCCCTTTGGGGAGAGCTGTCACCGTAAGGTGACTGAGAGGGGTTTATAAAATTGTCCCAAAGGGACTCCACTTCTCTTCACTTTTCTCTCTTCACTCTTCACTAAGAGAATCTGCGGGAGGCTGATGGCCTCCCCTACTTTTTAGATATTATAAGTTTAATATCTTCAAAAGTGACCTTCTGACCCGGATATATCTTCTTACCTCTCTGTGTGCAAACCTCGCCGTCAACCTTTACCATTCCGTCGGCAATGACCATTTTTGCTTCACCACCGGTTTGAACTATGGCGGCAAATTTCAGAAGAGCATCCAGCTTGATAAAATCAGTTTCAATTTCAATATTCTGTTCTCTGAACTTTTTCAGTCGAACCTTAATCTTCATAGCTTGTCAACCTCACAGGAAGGATCATATACAGGAAACTCTCTCCTCCGTCCACAGGGACAATAACAGCAGGAGAAAGACCGGAATTCAGCTTAACAGAAAATTCGTCAGCAGGAGCAGCCTTTGCAGCCTCCATCATGTATCTGTTATTGAAGCCGATGATAAGACCTTCCCCATTACCCTTTATATTACATTCGTCAGCGGCAGAGCCGAGAGGAGTTGAAGCACTCATCTTCAGAACACCGTCACCAAATCTGCAGCGTACAGGACTCTTGTTCTTATCGTTAATGATAAGGGAAACACGGTCAACGGATGCGATAAAATCAGAACGGTAAACCTCCACCTTGTGCTTGAATGTCTTTGGAATAGCATTCTTATAGTTCAGGAATTCACCCTCAAGACGGCGGGAAACGAGAACGGTATTTCCGATAGTAAACATGATGTGCTTAAGACCGAGAGTAATTTTAACTGCTTCCTCAGACTTTTCGGAAGCAATTCTTTCAACCTGGTTGAGAGCAGTACCCGGAACAACGAAACTGCACTTTTCAAGGTCAGAAGCAGCCAAATGCTCCTTTCTCAGAGCAAGACGGTAACCGTCAACGCTGACGAGAGTAAGCATACCACCCTCGATGTCAAAGAGAGAGCCTGTATGTATCGGTCTTGCATCATTGGTGCTGACGGAGAAGTTTGTCTGGGAAATCATGTTCTTAAGAGTTTTTTCCAGAATATAGACAGAGCTTTGAGACTCAACAGAGGGCATTTCAGGGAAATCCGCAGGGTTGATACCCATAATATTGAATTTACTCATTCCGCAGGTGATAGTTGTCATATAATTATCGCCGCATTCAATGGAAATTATATCATCCGGAAGCTTACGGATAATGTCAACAAAAAGTCTGGAATTGAGAACAATGGAACCGGGAACGGAAACATCAGCAGAAACAACTGTTCTGATGCCTGTTTTAAGGTCATAGCCGGTGATATGGAGATCAGAACCGGCCTCTAAAAGCAGACCTTCCAGAGCAGCAAGTGTGCTTTTTGGTGAAACGGTCTGACTGGAAATATTAACAGCCTCCTGAAGGACTGATTTTTCACAAGTAAATTTCATAAAAACCTCCAAAAATGTGCAGCCATAGCCGTATCGCCTTTTGGCGGCACGATTTAACAGCTAAAAAAAACGATGGTTATTTATATATAAATATATAATATATTTCAGTAGAAGTTGTAGTAGTAAATGTGGATGTGGAAAAACCATAAAAACACAGAATTCTCTAAGACTTTTTCTCCTGACCCAAATGTTGAGATTTTGTGGAGTTATACCGACAACTTTCCGCACCGCAGAGTTTCAACATATTCTCAACGTGGAAATCCCAAAATTGTGGAAAAAAGGAGATTAAGGAAAAATTACTTTTGAGCGTTGATATTAGCTGTAATATCCTTGATAGTCTGGTTGAATTTTCTGTCCTTTTTGATAAGATCCTCGATCTTCTGAACGGAGGTCATAACGGTTGTATGGTCTCTGCCGTCGAAGTAATTACCGATATCCTTAAAGGAAAGATTGGTCAGCTTGCGGATAAGGTACATGGCCGTCTGTCGGCTCATGGCGATATTACGGCTTCTTCGCTGACTCTTAAGCTCTTCAGTTGTCAGAGAGAAGTATTTTGCTGTTTCATCAATGATAAGGTCAGCTGTGGGAACAGACTCCGCATTTTCCTTGAACATATCCTTGATGATTTTGGAAACGGAGGTGACATTAATGTCATCACCGATAAGATCATGGACTGCCATTATCTTTTTAACTGCACCTTCGATCTGACGGACATTGGAGGTCAGATTGTTGGCTATGTATGTCATGACATCGTCGGGAAGGGTAATCTTGAATTCAAGAGCCTTGTTTTTGATGATCGCCATTCGTGTTTCAAAGTCCGGAGGCTGGATATCTGCCAAAAGGCCGGATTCAAATCTTGTTTTAAGTCTGTCCGTAAGGAGAGTTATCTCATTTGGCGGACGGTCAGAGGTGAAAACGATCTGCTTATTAGCCTCATAAAGGGAATTGAAGGTGTGGAAGAATTCCTCCTGGGTACTTGTCTTACCGGCGATAAACTGGATATCGTCCATAAGGAAAAGGTCGGCTTTTCTGTACTTTTCACGGAATTCTACGTTTTTACCCGATTGAATAGCGTTGATAAGCTCGCTTGTAAATTCATCGCCTCTAACATAGACAATGTGGAAATCAGGATGCTTTTTCTTGATTTCATTACGGATGGCATAAAGAAGATGAGTTTTACCCAGACCCGATTCACCGTAGATAAACAGAGGGTTAAAATTCTTTGTTTCCTCTGCGGCAACAGCCATGGCGGCAGCATGAGCGAACTTGTTGGATGAGCCTACAACAAAACGGTCGAAGGTGAAATTATCACCGTCGTGACCGCCGGAAGGAGCAGAAGGAGTATGCTGCATATAGGTATCCAGCTCATCGCCTGCAAGGATCATGATGTCAAAACGGCAAGAAAAAATGTCCATCAAAGCATCGGACAGCATAGAAGAGAATCTGTTTTCAATTATATCCCTTTTAAAGGGGGTAGGCGTGTAAATGACCAGCCTTTCATCCAGCAGATCCACCGCCTGACAGTCATCGAACCAGGTTGAAAGAGCAGTTTGCGTCAGCTTGGTTCCCATGATGTCAATGACACTTTTCCAAACATCGGATACAGAGTTCATCTCGTAATCTTTATTCCTTTCTGTTTTTAACGTGAACAAATTAAAATCTTCCTCCTATCATTATAACACAAATCTAAGTTTTACACAAGTGTAAAGGGGAATATACTATATAAAAAAAGAAACAGCACTAAATGGCAAAAGCAGAAAAAAGCTTTTGGATATAGTACTGTTGTTGGAGGCGATTTTTTAAATGCAGAATGCAGAATTAAGTAAAATAAAAATTCTGCATTCTGCATTATAAAACAGGTGAAATTTATTTTCCTATTTCATTAAGTTCCAGACGTTGGAAGAGAATTCAGACGGATCATCAACAGGCAGACCTGCAAGAAGCAGAGCCAGGTCGCTGAGAATATGGCAGTAATTTTCTGCCCTTTCCCTGTCGTTTTCAAAGGCATTCTTAAGAGCACTAAAGACAGGGTGACCGGAATTCAGCTCAAGAACACGCTGAGCCTTGATCTCCTGACCGTCCTCGTGTGGGATGGAGTTGAAATATTTTTCCATCTCAAGTGTAACAGGACCTTCAGTGCCAAGGCAAACAGGATAGCTTACAAGCTTTGTGCTTATCTTGGCACAATGGATCTTATCACCGAGAGTTTCCTTTACAAAGTCGAGAAGCGGCTGGTTGTTCTCATCTGTATCTTCGGACTTGCTCTCAACTTCAAAGCCAAGGTCATCGTCAAAAACGGACTTGAACTTCTTTTCCATGTATTCGGAAAGCATATTGACCACAAACTCGTCAATGCTGTCGGTCATGTAGAGAATGTCATAGCCCTTGTTGCGGACGGGTTCGGTTTGAGGAAGACCCTTTGCAACAGCCACACTGTCAGCACAGGCAAAGTAGATAAACTCCTGACCCTCTGCCATGTTTTTAACATATTCGGCAAGGGAAATAAGCTTTTCTTCCCTGGCTGAATAGAACAGCAGCAGATCCTGAAGCAGCTCCTTCTTTGCACCGTAGTTATTAACAACGCCATATTTAAGCTGTAAACCGAAGGATTTAAAGAAAGAAAGGTACTTTTCCGGCTCTTTATTCAGGAGATTTTTAAGCTCAGCCTTGATTTTCTTTTCGATATTTGAAGCGATAACCTTAAGCTGTCTTGTCTGCTGGAGAAGCTCGCGGGAGATGTTCAGGGAGAGATCGGGGGAGTCCACAACACCGCGGACAAAGCGGAAATATTCAGGGATAAGATCGGCACACTTGTCCATGATCATAACACCGGAAGCATAGAGCTTGAGTCCCGGCTCGTAGCCTGTAGTGTAGTAGTCGTAAGGAACGGCACCTGGGATAAAGAGCATTGCCTTATAGCTTACCATACCCTCTGCATTGATGCGGATAACACTTACAGGGTCTGTGGAGTCGAAGAAATTCTCCTTATAGAACTTGAAGCAGTCCTCATCGGGAGCTTCGTCCTTTGGTCTCTGCCAAATCGGGACCATGCTGTTGACTGTCTCTTCACCCATAACGATAGGCCAGCGGATGTAATCGGAATACTTCTTGATAAGAGAACGAAGTTTCCAGTCGTCAAGGAATTCGCTGTAATCCTCGTTTTCGCTGTCAGGCTTAAGATCCAGGATGATATTCGTACCGAAGGAGTCCTTGTCCCATTCTTCAATGGTGTAGCCCTCAGCACCGGAGGAAACCCACCGTCTGCCCATGCTTTCGCCGTAAGCCTTGGTGATAACGGTAACGCGCTGTGCTATCATGAAGGCGGAGTAGAAGCCAACGCCGAACTGACCGATAATGTCGGAGGTGTCGTCACCCTTTTCGGCCATGTCCTGCTTAAACTGGAGAGAACCGCTTTTAGCGATAACGCCCAGATTGTTTTCCAGCTCCTCCTCAGTCATGCCAACACCGTTATCGGAAATAGTGATTGTTCTTGCTGTCTTGTCAGGAGTGACGGTGATGCGGTAGTCCTCACGGCTGAGGGAAACCTTATCATCGGTAAGGGAAATATAGCAGAGCTTGTCTATTGCGTCAGACGCGTTGGAGATCAGCTCACGAAGAAAGATTTCCCTGTTGGTGTAAATGGAATTGACCATAATGTCTAAAATTCGCTTGGATTCTGTCTGGAATTGCTTTTTGATCATTATAAAATTGCCTCCTTGAGGAAAAAATTAGTTTATCACCCCTTTATTTTAAAGCCTTGACTGAATTTTGCAAGCCCCTCATAGAATTGTTCACTAAAAATTAATTGTTGACAAATAATTTTGCCATGAATATAATGTCCGTAAACAACCGAATAAGGGGTGCTGGGTACTCCCGGCTGAGAGTGTATTAAACGATATACACAACTCTGGAACCTGATCCGGATAATGCCGGCGTAGGAAAAAACGATGAAACGCTTTTAACCGTGCCGGAAATATTTCCGGCACGATTTTTTTGTCTCTATATATACCTGTAAAAAGCCATTATTTTGCAGTAAACAGTGCAAAAAAATAGGAACGGCCCTTTGCGACGTTCCGATGAATATATGATTTATAATTGAAAGGAGCAGTAACATGAAAAAATCAACAAAAAACCTCTGCCAGGGAGCTGTCCTTGTGGCAATGGCACTGGCACTCAGCTATCTGAAAATCCCTGTTGGTGCTGTATGGGGAAGCTTCGGAGGAAGCATAGATTTCGTAATGGTTCCGCTTATTATATTTGCCGTAAAGGCAGGCTGGGGCTGGGGCATTGGAGCAGGCTTCATTTTCGGTTTGTTGAAGTTCTTCTTTGCAGGTGGTGCTGTATTAAACTGGGTCTCTTTGCTCCTTGACTACTCCATAGCCTATGGGGCGGTAGGTCTTGCAGGTCTTGCCAAGGGCAGTAAGTGGGAGCTTATGACAGGTGCGGTCATCGGCTGTCTTGAGCGCTTCGGTGTTCATTTCGTAAGCGGCATTACCGTTTACGCTCAGTATATGCCTGAGACCTTTATGGACATGACCATGCTGAACACTTTCCACTATTCCCTTCTCTACAACGGCACATATATGCTTCCAAATACCGTTATTGCTGTTGCCGCCTGTGCGCTTCTTGCAAAGCCAATGAAGAGATTTTTACAAAAATAAGTCGAACTGTTGAAAGTATCCTCAAAAAATGTTACAGTAAATAAAAAAACTGAGGAGGAAGAAAAATGGCTTCATGCAAAAAGTGCGGAGCGTATATTGAGGACGAGATATTATGTCCCGTATGCGGAACGCGTGTTAAAAAATCGACGTAAAGGAAAAGGCTGCAAAGATTGCCAAAGACGCGGCTGAAAGAGGAAGCAGAACCATATCAATCAACCATAATGATATAAACAAGCACAAGTGGTTTGCGGCGGTCTCATATATCTGGCTTCTCTTCCTCGTTCCGATCTTCGGTGCAAAGAATTCCAATTACGCGAAATTCCATGCAAATCAGGGTCTTAATCTTTTCCTTGCAGAGCTTATCGTCATCATCATTGCCGGTATATTTGTAAACATCCCGGTTATCGGCATAATCATAGACTTTATTGCTTCTTTTGTAAGTATCGCATTCTGGGTATTCCGTATAATGGGTATTTATAACGCACTAAAGGGCAGAGTTAAGCCCCTCCCGCTTATCGGCCGTTTTATGCTTCTGAAATAAAAAACAAAGGCAGAGTAAAAGCTCTGCCTTCAGTTTGCCAAAGAAGTATGAAATTTGTCATTGCGAGACCCCAATGGGGTCGTGGCAACGTCGTCGCAAGCTCCATTCACTGGGCTTCAAATGGAGTCTTGTGATTTTAAGATTCCCACGTCGCTTCGCTCCTCGGAATGACATGGGGGGAGGAAATCGCTCCTCGGAATGACATGGGGAGGGAATTGCTCCTCGGAATGACTGATCGGGGTTCTTTGACACGCTCAGAACGCTCAAAAGAGCGTTCTTTCAGTATATTTCTTCAATTTTAAGAAGTCCCTTGATTTCACGCATTTTTGCGTATTCCACAAGCTCGCGGACATGACTTACAGTCTGCCAGTTATATATTATAATGTAGTCAACATCATCAATAAGCTGTCTTGTAGACTTCAGGGCTCCGTACCATTTCGGATGCTGATTTTGATGAGCGGGTTCGATGATACCATCAAAGCCTTCGGGAAGGACAACAGGTCTGTATTCCGGATGACCTGCTGTGAAAAGCTGCAGCTTCACATTGGGAAATGTTTGCTTTACATTCATAACAGCCTGTGCCGCAAGCTGGTCAAAGCCGCCGTATGTACATACAATGAATTCGGTAATGCCGTATTTACGTATATATCTGTTCACCGCTTCCTCAAGGGAGGGTATATTTTTTACTAAAGGATCACTGCTCCCGATAAAAAAACAACTGCTCATTTATATATATCTCCACTTTGCTTTTTATCTGTTTTCTTTTTTTGAAACAGTATTAAAGTCAATTATATTCTTAAATGCACCGTTTCGCAACTTTAATATAAATTTAATTCACAAAACTTGAATTTTACGTTAACAAAGAACAAATTTGCTGAAAATTTGTCGGGATTTACTGTAATAGGATTTTATAATGCTCACTTTTAACCTTATTTCAGGTTTTTGTGAGAAAATGCACAATGTAAGAATTTAATCTATAATAATCTATTCTTTATGTTGCAAGTAATGAGAAAAGATGTTATATTAATATGTAATCGGCTTTCTGCCCAAAAACAGACAGCCATGGAGGTAAAATGAAGATGAAAAAGATTATTTCCCTGCTTTTGTGCATGGTAATGCTCATGACTGTCCTTGCAGGCTGCGGCACAACAGTCGAGGATGTTATCGCTGAGTATTCCGATGCGGAAGCAGTTACGGATGACACCGGGTCCGTCAGAGATTACGATGCAGGTCGCAAAGCTTTTGATGCAGAGGCTGTTGTTCTCAACATCGAGGGCGAGGACATCACCTGGGACGAGTTTTATGACTGGATCTGCTTTGCTCTTTCCACCTATGAGTATTCTTATGGCGAGATTGCGGATTATTCCACATATTCCGATGTTATCATTGAAGAAGCTGTTTTAATGGCAACCGCTTACAAGTCTGTTGAGATGAAGGCTGAAGAGCTTGGTATCGGCTTTGACGCTGACATCGAAACTCAGATTGCCGAGGATGTTGCCGGTGCTGTTGAATACTACGGCTCTCAGGAAGCATACGATGAAGCTGTCAAGCAGTTTTACGGCAGTCAGGAATTGTACGAATACATATTTACAGTTGACGCTCTATCCGATGATATGTTTGAGGAGCTCTACGGTACAGACGGTGAAAAGCTCACTGATGCTCAAATCGCAGAAGGCTCTGAAGGCTATCTCATGGCAAAGCACATCCTTGTGCTGACCACCGATGACGAGGGCAACGCTCTTGACGAAGCTGCAGCGGCTGAGGTTAAGGATACCATCGACAGCATCTATACAATGCTGACAGAATACGAAGGCGATGACCTTGAAGGCTACTTCGATGAGCTTACCGCCCAGTATACCGAGGACACAGGCTATGCCGCATACCCGGACGGCTATCTCTTCCAGGAGGGCGACATGGTAACTGAATTCTACGATGCCGTTAACGGTATCGAGATCGGACAGTTCAGCGAAGTTGTTGAGTCCACCTACGGTTATCATATCGTATTCAGACTTCCTGTTGATGCCGAAGCGGTACCAATGCAATATGCTTCCTATGGTTACAATATCTCTCTCAGAAGCATCATTGCAAACGATCTGCTTAGTGAGGAAACACGTGCATGGAGAGAGGAAGTTGAATACACAACAACAGAGCTCTATGACTCTATCGACCTTGCTCAGCTGTTTTAATTATGAAAGGCAGGCCATCTGATATGAGAAACAGATTTACTAAGATCATTGCACTTCTTCTCTGTGCCGCTATGATGATGTGCGTATTCACAGGCTGTGCAGAAGAAGCTGTAAATACAACGGAAGAAGCCTCTGCAAGAGATTTCGACGCAGGCAGAGCGGCATACGCTGCAGATGAGGTTGTTATGACTCTTGAAGGTGAAGATCTAACCTGGGATGAGTTCTACAACTGGATCTGCTATGCTCTTGCAAATTATCAGTACACCTACGGTCCTGTTTCTGATTTTTCAACCGCAACAGCACTCGGCAATATGTCCGATGCCATTATTCAGGAGGCCTGTGACTATATTGTAATGTATAAGGCTGTTGAAAAGAAGGCTGCGGAGCTGGGCATTGATCTTCCTGCTGATATGGAACAGCAGATCGAAGAGGACTGGGATGCAAGTCTGGATTCCTTCGAGCGTGATGAAGAAGCGCTTATGGAATACATAAAAGAGTATTACGGCAGCAGAGAACTGTACGAATATACATTTAAGTACAACAGCATCTCTCCTGACCTGTTTGAATACTTTGTTGGTGCGGACGGCGAAAAGCTCACCGCTGCTCAGATCGAGGAAGGCTCTGAGGGCTATCTCATGGCAAAGCACATTCTGGTTCAGACCACATACGAGGATACAGGTCTTGTTCTGGAGGAGGACGACATGAAGGCTGCTCAGGAAAGAATCGAAACCGCTTATGCTCTCCTTGAGGCATACGAAGGCGATGATCTTGAGGGCTACTTCGATGAGCTTACCGCTCAGTACACCGATGACGAGGGTTTCCTCTCCTATCCTGACGGTTATCTCTTCCAGCAGGGCGATATGGTAACTGAATTCTATACCGCCGCAAAGAATATTGAAGAGGGTCAGTACAGCGATATTGTGGAATCTGCATACGGCTATCATATCGTTATGCGAATTCCTGTTGACGTTGAAGCTGTTCCGATGAGCTACGCCTCCTACGGCTATGACTATTCCCTCAGATTTATTATCGCTCAGCTTGTTTTTGCTGAGGAGTCCGAAAGCTGGATGGATGACGTTACAATGGAAACAACAGCGGCATTTGACAAAATTGATCTTACTCAGGTTTTTCCGGCATAGCCGAAACCTGATTAATGATACAGAAGAATAATTTTAAAGGGGAAAAACAATGAAAAAGAACAACCTTATGAGAATCATTGCTCTTATTCTCTGTGTGGCAATGATGATGTGCCTTCTCGCTTCCTGCAAGGAAGAGGTCGTTGAAAACGAGCCTGAAGAAGAAACAGAAGAAACAGAAGAAACAAATGACTTCACAACACTGTATGAGTACATTGAACCGGATGAACCTGTTATGAAGATCGGTGATGTAGAGATCTCATGGGGCGTTCTCTATTATTACTTCTATCAGGAAGCTTCCACTCTTTACGCATACAATGGCGAGATCTATGACTGGACCGCTATTTATCAGGACGGCATGACATACATTGAATACTGCGTAAACGAAGCAATTTACAATAACCTTCGCCGTATTGCCGGTATTGAGCATTTTGCAAAGGAATACAATGTTGAGCTCACCGCCGAGCAGAAGCAGACCATCCTTGAAGACAAGCAGGCTGACCTGGAGCTCTTTGAAACCGAAGAGGCTATGAAGGAATACATGAGCCAGGTATATCTGGACGAAGAGACAGTTATGTATCTTGCAGAGATCGAGGTTCTTTATGAAAACGTCATGCACGAAATGGTTGGTGAGAATGGCGAAAAGCTGACATTTGAGCAGATCAAGAAGCTGGCTGATACAGCATATAAGTCCATTAAGTTCGTTGCTATCGACAAGGACTCCGAAAATGCTCTTGAAAATGCAAAAATCGCTCTTTCTGACATGAAGTTTGCAGGCAACAAGGAAGCAAAGCTTGAAGAGCTTATTGACCGTTATTGTGATCCAGAAATGGCTGAAGAATATAAGACAGGCTATGTATTCACAAGAGGCTACTTCGATGATGACGCTGTTGAACAGGCTGTAAGAGAAATGGAAATCGGTGACCTGTATGACACAGTTGTCGAAGGTGAGGATTACTATTACGTACTTCTCCGTACCGAGGTTGATCCTGAAGCATATCCATACTACGGCGCAAGTGAAACAGGTGTAAGATGGGGTGAATATACCCTCCGTCAGCTTTACAGCGATGATATCTTTGATCAGATCTTCTGGGGCTGGGCTGACGACACAGCAGAGCTTACATTCTACGATAACATCACAAATATGAATATTGATGAAGTTCTGGGCTGGATCTGATTTTCAGGAATTAATTTAACAGAACCGCTAATAATAGGGAGTGTGAAAGCACTCCCTGTTTTTTTTAGTGAATAGCGAAGAGTGAATAGTGAATAGTTGTGGTGTCCCTTCGGGACGATTTAAATTCATCCGCAAAGCGGATACCGTAATTCTGCATTTTGCATTATGAATTATGCATTTTTTGAAAGGCCAAATATGAAATTCCTGAACCTTTTAAACTTTTCATCGAAAAAAGAAACAATGCCTAAGAAGAAGCGGATAAAATTCCCATCACCCGTTACTGCAAAGACGGCAGCGGATGTATTTACCGACTGCTATGATTTTGTGACCCGTCAGATAGCCCTGGGCGGCGATAATAATAAAGAGGTGACACTCTGCTTTATTGACGGTCTTGTGGACAGCAAGACCCTGGCTGAGACCGTCCTCCGTCCACTCACCGACAGTCAGCGCTTCGGCGGAGATATTCCCTCCACCGATGCCATAGCCAAAATGCTGGGCGGCGTAACATATACGGCATCTGTAAAGCACCGCACTGTCCTGGATGATGTGGTGCAGGATCTGCTGAACGGCTTCTGTGCAATTATCATCGACAGGGAACAGACTGCCGTAACCTTCGAGGTGCGGGCAAATGCCAGCCGTTCCGTCTCTGAGCCTAAGGAGGAAAAGGTCATAAAAGGCAGTAAGGATGCCTTTATTGAGCTTTTGAAGATGAACACCACCCTTGTCAGACGTAAGCTGAAAAATCCAAATCTGAGAATCAGAACGGCTGAAATCGGAAATAAGACAGGCACCTCCGTTGCGATAGTTTATATAAATGACTTCACAAATATGGAGATCGTAAATGAGGTTGAAAAGCGGCTGAAAAGCATCAACGTTGAGGGTGTTCTTACCGCTGCCGCCATCGAGGAGAATATTGTGGACAGCCCTGCAACACCCTTTCCACAGTTGATTTCCACGGAAAGGCCGGATAAATTCTGCATGAATATCCTTGAGGGGCGAGTGGGAATTATCGTGGATGGTCTGCCAATGGGGTATCTTGCCCCGGGAACCTTTGCCCAGTATTTCAAAGTCCCGGAGGATGTGGCAAATCATTTTATCGTGGCTTCAGCCCTAACCACCCTCAGATATATAGCCCTTATTATCACCCTGCTGCTGCCTGCCTTTTATGTGGCGGTTACAATGTACCACCACGAAATGCTGCCCACCAAGCTCATGCTGTCAATTATCGACGCGAAGGAGGCAGTACCCTTTCCAACGGCAATAGAGGTTTTACTGCTGCTGTCAGCCTTTGAACTTTTACAGGAAGCAGGTTTGAGACTTCCAAATCCCATAGGCGAGACGGTTTCCATTATTGGCGCTCTCATCGTGGGCCAGTCTGCGGTTGAAGCGAAGGTGGTTTCCCCTGTGGTGGTCATCGTCATTGCCGCCGCAGGTATTTCGGGGTATACAGTTCCAAATCAGGATATGTCATCAGCCTTGAGGATATCCAGATTTATATTGGTGCTGTTTGCCATTGCAGGGGGAATGTTCGGCATTGCCGCGGGAGTGGTGATTCTTGTGTACCATCTCAGCTCCCTTGAAAGCTACGGTGTAGCCTATATGACACCGCTGGCCGGTCAGAATACAAAGAAAAAAGGCAGAGTATTCGGCAGAGGCCCTATGTCAGGCTTTCGTCAGGCTGATCCTGCTTTGAAAACAAAGGAGAGCGGACAATGAAAAGAATAATATGTATCACCCTGTCCATGCTCATTTTAACAGGCTGTTCCGCTCAGACCTCCAACGTGATAAAAGAGCCTGATGAGCTGGAAATGATACGCACCATCGGAATTGACCTTGCGGATGATGGGTATTCCGTTACCATCGGCACAGGTGTTGGTCTTGACGGCAGTCCACCGACGATAAGAAGCGGTGAAGGTGTCACCATTGACGAGGCTCTCAATGTTCTGAAAAAGACTTCAAGAGGGCAGGAGCCTTTTTATTCCCACACCGAGGACATTATAATAAGCGAGGATGTGGCAAGGGCAGGCATCCAGGATGTCATAGATTTTATGGCACGAAACAGCGAGATGCGTATCGGTACCAATATTCTCATTGCCAAGGGTGCCAAGGCACAGGATATAATGACAGGCTCAGTAGGCGGCAAAACAGGCCTCACCGATATGATAGAGGTTATGGAACAGCAGATAACGGCACTTGGTGCCGGGTATATGTTCACCTGTCTTGACGTTGCCGCAGGACTCGCTCAGGGCGGAAGTGCCCTGATGCTTGCCGTGGAGCTTGTGGACGGTGACAATCTCCTTGACGAAAAGGAAAAGAAGCTCCAGCCTGTGGGTTTTGGGATATTTGAGGACTCCAGGCTCAAGGAATTCTCGCCCTATGAATTATCCCCGGGAATAACATTTCTCATGGACAAGCTTGAGAGCATCAATATTGAGGTTGAAACCGATATGGGTACGGTGGGTCTTGCCCTGACCGACTCTAAGGTTGACTACCAGCCTGTTTTCCTTGACGATCAGCTCCAAAAGCTGAAAATAACACTTGAAACGGAAATGAGCATTACGGAAGCCGGCGGAGTTACAGATCTCACCAGCGAAAAAAGAAGGCAGGAGGTGGGACTTAAGGCATCGGAGCAGATTTTAGCCAACCTGCAGGAAACTCTGAAGTTCTCAAAAGAGCTGGGAACGGACTTCATGGCAATCGGAGAAAAGGTGGAGCTGAAAGCACCGTTTAAATATGAGAAAATACAGAACTCATGGCAGGAGCGGTTTTCGGAGCTTGAAATCGAGCTTGAAGTAAAAACCGTACTGAAGCGCTCCTACGACATGGCAGACCCAATTAGGCTTTCGGGAGGAAAGAATGAATAAAACCAAAATCTCACACAAACAGCTGATGGCTCTTGCTTTCGTCAGTATAATATCGCCGATTATAAGGGTCATCCCGGAAACAGCTCTGTATTACGGCGAGGAGGCGGCGTGGGTTTCACCTTTTGTTGCGGCTGTGCCTATACTGCTTCTCTACGGCGTTATAAGACTCCTGACAAAAAAACGGAACGAAGGGCAGGGACTGACACATATAATATTGAGAGCCTTTGGACCTTGGTTTGGAAGGCTTATAGCGGTGGTGTTTGCGTTGTGGCTCACCTTCTATCTGGGCTTCGTTCAGCGAATGGCAGCAGAGCGGCTTGTGTCATATTTATATAATGATGACAAATGGGTGATTTTCGCCCTGGTGATGCTGATAACAGGTTGCATCGTGGCGTCCGGCAATATCAGCAGTCTTACGAGAACGGCACAGATATTTGTACCTGTAATTATAGGTATGATAGTGGCAGTATCACTTCTTCTGATACCCGATGTAAAAATTGAGAACCTCCTTCCTATAACCTATTCCCATATACCCGACGCCCTGAGAGCGTCAGTCAGCATGATAAGCATGGTGTCTATATTTGCATACTTCACATTTCTGTTGGGGCATACCCGGAAGCAGGAAAAAGAAAAAAGCGGGATTGGCTATATAATTGTATTGCTGCTGATAGTGTTTTTGGTAATTGCCGAGACAATAGGCGTTATGTCTGTAAACGTAGCAAAGAATATGCAGAGTGCTTTTCTGATTACAATAAGGAATATCACCTTTCTGAATATACTTGAGCGTATAGAAGCAATAGTGATCGCCATGTGGGTCATAAGCGACTTTGTATATGCAGCGGCAATGCTGACAATAATATCTGATATAGCGAAAGTTGCGGTAAACGGTCAAAAAAGAACCTGGTGGGTGTGGACAGCAGCCACATTTGCATTGGTAATTTCGGTGGTGCTGGGCAGATCCTACTTCGGTGTTGAGCAGGATATCGGTGTATATATACCTATGATAAATCTGCTTTTCACTCTTGTCGTAATACCTGGAGTGCTTCTTGTGGCGAAAATCCGCAAAGTCCTTTAGTGCGTCTATATATTGACGAGTTTTTACTGCAAATACACCAAATATAGGTATAAAAAAGTTTTGAAAAAAAACTAAATTTTTTTCAAAAAAAGTGTTGACAATTAGCTGAGTAAGTGGTATATTAACTGAGCGCTCGGGAGACCGGGCAGTTAGAGAAGCGGCTCGATAAAAAAGTCAAGAAAACTTGAAAAAAGTGCTTGACAAAAAGGATTGGGTGTGCTAAACTAATAAAACGTCAGCGGCGGAAGCCGCGGGCGAGTGTACCTTGTAAATTAAACAATGTAAGCGAACAAAACACCATTAAAAGGGACTTTGAGTGAAGTTG
>SVLU01000045.1 GCA_015067795.1 Oscillospiraceae bacterium | reverse complement strand
TCTCCTTCCAAGGCATTTCCAACTCTCCTTTTTCTGTTGTTTTATGCCTCTATTATATATGAAAACTGTAAACCATGTCCCCGGACGTTTTGTAAACCATGTTACCAGACTCTACAAATCTGCCGCCCGTTTTAATGCACGGAAAATCCTCAGAGGCGGGCGACTGATAGCCGCCCCTACATTTTATATCATATCTTGACACCGGTTCAGCTTTCATTTTTTGCCATTTAACTGCTGTAAATTATTGACTATATATACATTTTGTTATAAAATATTACAATGAACAAAACCTAAAAGCACGATGCTTTGGCATCGGAAAATAATGATAAAATAAAGGAGAGCTGTAATTATGCGTAATTTTATCGGTATTGACCTTGGCGGCACAAACATCGCTGTTGGTGTTGTCAACGAAGCAGGCGAGCTTCTGGTGAAGCACTCCGTTCCAACAAACCCCTCCAGAGGCTTTATGAGCGTTGTTAAGGACATGGCTGACGCCAGCATCGCTGCCGCTGAAAAGGCAGGTCTTACAATGGAAGACATCACTTCCGTTGGCGTTGGTGTTCCGGGCGCAGTTGACACCAAGGAAAACAGCGTTATCTTAGCTGTTAACCTGGATTGGAAGGGCGTTCCACTTGGTGATGAGCTTAAAAAGTATCTTGACACCCCTGTTTATCTGGGTAACGACGCAGACTGTGCTGCTCTCGGTGAAACCTTCTCCGGCAGTGCAAAGGGCTGTGATAGTGCTATTATGATCACTCTCGGCACAGGTATCGGCGGCGGTATCATCATGAACAAGAAGATATTCTGCGGCTGTGACGGCAACGGCACAGAACCGGGTCACTCCTTCTTCATCTTTGAAGGCGAAACCTGCGGCTGCGGCAAGAAGGGCTGCTTTGAAGCTTACGCTTCCTGCACAGCTCTCATCAGACAGACCAAGGCTAAAATGCTGGAAAATCCTGAGTCCAAGATGTGGGACCTCTGCAACAAGAACATTGACAACGTAAGCGGCCGTACCGCTTTCGACGCTGCTCGTCTTGACGATGCCGCAGCTCTCGAAGTTGTTGACAGATATATCACATACATTGCAGGCGGCACAGTTGGTCTTGTTAACACATTCCGTCCTGAAATCGTCATCATCGGCGGCGGTGTTTCCAACGAAGGCGCATATCTCCTTGATCCGCTGAACGAAAAGATGAGAGCTTACGGCTACGGCACAGAGCTTATGCCATTCCCAACCGCTGTTAAGGCAACTCTGGGCAACGACGCAGGCATCATCGGCGCTGCTATGCTGGGCTTTGAAGAATAACAAACGCTTCGCGAGATAAAAGAGAAGAGAGAAAAGTGAAAAGAAGCTGTATCCGCTTTGCGGATGAATTTAAATCATCCTGAAAAGATACATGAATAAAAAGCTCCCTCTGATGAGGGAGCTGGCACGCCATCAGGCGTGACTGAGGGAGAGATTATTAAAATCCATCGCGTAGCGATACCGCAATTATTCATCATTCATTATTCACTATTCACTTGATCACCAGCTCTCTTAGAGAGAGCCAAGTGTACGGATAAATCAATATACTATATATAAAGAGGTAATTTACTATGCGTTTAGCACTCAACATTCAGAACACAGCTAAGGATCTGGACGTAAATGCACTCCCAGGTCTGTACGAAGAAGCAGGCAAGGCTCTTGACGTTCTTCTTTCCGGCACAGGTAAGGGTAATGACTTTATCGGCTGGCTCACACTTGCTGACGGCAACAACCAGGAAGAAATCGCTGCTATCAAGGCAGCTGCAGCTAAGATCCGCTCTGACAGCGAAGCTCTCGTTATCATCGGCATCGGCGGCTCCTACCTTGGTGCAAAGGCTGCTCTTGATTTCATCAAGACTCCTAACTACAACGCTCTTCCAAAGGACGGCCCGGACATCTACTTCATCGGTAACGGCTTATCCGCTGACAGCACAAACGAAGTTATCCAGATGCTTGGCGACAGAGATTTCTCCATCAACGTAATCTCCAAGTCCGGTACTACAACCGAACCTGCTGTTGCTTTCCGTATTTTCCGTGACCTCATTGAAAAGAAGTACGGCAAGGAAGAAGCTGCCAAGAGAATTTACGCTACAACCGATAAGGCAAGAGGCGTTCTTAAGGCTCTTGCTGACGCTGAAGGCTATCAGACATTTGTAATTCCTGATAACGTAGGCGGTCGTTTCTCCGTATTCACCCCAGTAGGTCTCCTTCCTCTGGCAGTAGCCGGCGTTGACATCGACGAAATGCTTGCCGGTGCAAAGGACGGCTTTGACACCTGCAAGAACGCAGATCCTGAAGTAAGCCCGGCTATCAAGTACGCTGCTGTAAGAAACGGTCTGTACCGCGGCGGCAAGCTCATCGAAGTTTTAGCTGCATTTGAACCGGCACTCCGCTTCACAGGCGAATGGTGGAAGCAGCTTTACGGCGAAAGCGAGGGCAAGGAATCCAAGGGTCTGTTCCCGGCTTCCGTTGACTTCACACCTGACCTCCACAGCATGGGTCAGTATATGCAGGAAGGTCTCCGCATCATCCTCGAAACCTTCATCAAGGTTGAAAACAGCGATACAGTTCTTCTCATTCCTAACGACGAAGCAAACGGCGACGGTCTGAACTTCCTCACCGACAAGCCAATGACCTGGACAAATCATCAGGCTCTGGCTGCAACAGCTATCGCTCACATGGACGGCGGTGTTCCAAACATGACCATCACCATTCCTGACAAGAGTGCAAGAAGCTTTGGTGAACTGGTTGCATTCTTTGAACTGGCCTGCGGCATCTCCGGTTATATGCTGGATGTTAACCCATTCAATCAGCCGGGCGTTGAAGCATACAAGATCAATATGTTTGCTCTCCTGGGCAAGCCGGGCTACGAAGCACAGAAGGCAGAACTGGATGCTCGTTTATAATCAGTAACTAACAAAACCCTGCCGAATAACCTCGGCAGGGTTTTGATCAGAGGACAGACATGAAACTTAAATACAATTCACCTGTGGTGTTAACCTATTTCTTCGCTTCCGCTTTGGCTTTAGCACTCAGCTACGTCATTCCGGAAGCTACATATATCAAGATTTTCTCAGTATACGAAGCTTCTTTCGCCGACCCGATGGCATACGTTAGATTGTTTATGCACATTCTGGGTTACTTCAAGGACTACACCGCTTTTATCAGCACCATGCTTATGCTGCTTGTAATCGGACCGCCTCTTGAGGAAAAATACGGCAGTAAGAGCATCGTTCTGGCAATTCTGTTTACAGCTGTCACCGTGGGTCTTTACCAGATGCTTTTTGTCGATACTCCTCTCAGCGGTGCAGCGGTCATCATGTTCATGATGATTGTATTGGCTTCCAACGCCGGCGCATCCACCGGCCATATACCGCTTTCTCTTATTCTTGTTATTCTGCTCTTCGTGGCGGAGGGATATATCGACATCGTCATCAACGATAGTGCCACTCCATTCTCACGTATTTTAGGTGCAGTCTGCGGTGTTCTTATGGCAATTTATTTCACCCGCAGGCAGAAAAAGCAAGCTGCAAGGAAATAGAAAAAACTAAATAATCTGCGGCACACTTCACAGGAAGTGTGCCGCTCAGACTGTCAAAAAAGTATAAACTTTGTCATTGCGAGACCCCCACGGGGTCGTGGCAGCGTCGTTGCAAGCTCCATTAAGCTCGCTTACCTGCAAGCAGGAAAGCTCTCCCATTTCGCTGCTCCTCCTTTTCCATTTGAACCCGTTTCACTGGGCTTCAAATGGAGTCTTGT
>SVLU01000021.1 GCA_015067795.1 Oscillospiraceae bacterium | reverse complement strand
CATGTATTCAATGCCAGACTGTCCAGAACATCGTAACAGCGAACTTCAGAGGGTATCCTGTCCGTGTCAGAGGGACGGCCCTTGTGAAGTGTAATTAATTCAGATGTCATTTTAATCACCTTTTATCACAAATTCTTATGAAATATCATGAAAAACTCAAAAAAAGAACCAGTGCAGGCACCGGTTCTCCAAAAATAATTTTTTGACACACAATAAAGATATACTGAATTGTCTTAATATAATACCAGAATAACAGTAAAATGTCAAGATACTTTATGAAATATACGTAATATAAACATCTGTTACATTAGACAGATAGCTGTGGGCAGAAATAAGAGCAGGGTTCTTTATATAATATGCACTATTGTTTCTGCAGGTTACCTGCAAAAATTTTCTCAGCTCCTCTAATGTGTTTTTTGCAAGTTCCTTGGGCAGGAAGTGGACATACATATGTATAAGACAACACAGGTCATGAACAGCTTGTTTGGACATATTGGTGTCCAACGTTCTGTGACGAACACCATTTTTACCTAAGAACGACAGAACAAGGGTATTCTTTTCAAAAGCTTCCTCCTTATATTGTCTGTTTAACAGTTCACTTATAAGTCCGTTGTTATGAGCGGAGGAATTGCGAATACGGCGTACTGAATCAAGATAACGTTCAAAGGGAGCATATGCTTTTCCGTACAGATCAGGTGCGAATTGGTCGTAAAAGAATCTAACAAATCGCTGGATAGTACCAAATTGAATGACCTCCAAGAAGTCAGAAACAGATAATTCCTCGATTGTGGTGTCTCGGGTCATTCGCTTAAAGACATGATCCATATTTTCCGGACTGTATACGGTATTAAAAAAGATTGTATTCTCCTGAACAAATTCCTTTACCACACCCTTACTGTCTATGCATGACGCATCCGCTATAAGTCTTGTTTTTAACATCTGCTCAATATCGAGACACATACAAATGACCAGCTTACGAAGCTGTGAGTCAAGAGAAGCAAGGTCATACAAATAGGCAAAATCAAGGTCAATGTACTGACCCTGCTTTTCTGTAGCCCGATACTTATCAAAAAGAGGAGCATAAGCCATAAGCTTTGAAGCCGAGTATTCGGTTTTCATGATCTGCACAGCATCATTTTCGCTTATGTAGTGGAATTTTATATTTTGCAATTTCATTTCGTCTATGAAGCGCTCCACATAATCACACTCCTTTCATTATTTTGCGACAGGGGTTTCGGAAACAGCAGCTGCATTAAAACGTCCTTGTAAGTTTTTGCTGAAAAAGTCAACATCGACTTTTCCGTTAGTTTTTCTGTTTGTAAAATAAGTGCCTTCAAATTTTGCTTTACCATCAATTGTAGGTGGAGAATATGTTAAAACAGTAACACCTCTATATTCCTTAGGCAAATCTTCATCTTTTTCAGCGTCGGTACTGATACCCTGCCAATAAAAAATCAGGCCTTCATCTTCGTTTGAGAGAGTGCACAATTCAGCAATAACACCCGCAGATTTTGAGCCATTGTCCTGATATGTGGAACACTGTATTGAAGAATATGTTTGACGAATTTCCAAAACATAGAGATGCTGTTTATGATCACTTTCAGAACCAAACCTTTGATAATAACCTTCCCACCTGCCCGAAAAATTTGGAACGGGGTCTAATCGTTTTATAAAACGTATCTTCCACAACAATTTGTCCCATAGCAGCCACAGGAAAAGAGTGACCGTAGCAGAGCTTGTGAACAAAGTCATCATAGTTTTAGCTGTTATGCTTTTATTCAAAATTACTAAATAAAAAATAACACATATTGCCAGACTGATTGCCGCAAGTTTACTAAATATCTTTCCGAAGTCACGTTTTATGCGAGTCATAAATCATTTCTCTCTTTCTATATGATATTATGCCGGTAAAAATGCAGAGACAAAGCGAGGCATTGCTTTGAAAGATAATGCCTCGCCTATAATTTTCACATTATTTCTCCATATTCTTCATCAGGATGTACATAACAGCCTTCTGAGCGTGGAGACGGTTTTCAGCCTCATCGAAAATCTCATCAGCGTGAGCTTCAAATACGTCAGCGGTGATTTCCTCGCCCCTGTGAGCCGGGAGGCAATGCATAACCATGCAGCCTTCGTTTGCAGCAGCCATAACCTCAGCGTTAATCTGATATCCTGCGAAGTCCTGTTCACGCTGCTTCTTTTCGCTTTCCATACCCATAGAGGACCATACATCGGTGAAAATAACGTCAGCACCCTTTGCGGCTTCGATAACATCCTCAGTCATTGTGAAGGTGCAGTCGGTAACTGTTTCCGCGAAATCAAGGATCATCTTATCAGGAGCGTAAGCCTTAGGACAAGCGATAGCCACATCCATGCCCACCTTCATGCAGCCAACAATAATGGAGTTTGCCATGTTATTGCCGTCGCCTATGTAGCAAGCCTTAAGTCCCGCAAGCTTACCCTTATGCTCTCTGATGGTCTGCAGGTCAGCAAGCACCTGGCAAGGGTGAGCAAGGTCTGTAAGACCGTTGATAACAGGGATTGTGGCGTATTTTGCAAGCTCTTCAACACGGTCCTGACCGAATGTACGGATCATGATGCAGTCGCAGTAGCGGGAGAGAACGCGGGCGGTATCAGCAATAGGCTCGCCTCTGCCAAGCTGGCTTTCGGAGGAGGACAGGAATATACCATGACCTCCAAGCTGATAGATGCCTGTTTCAAAGGAAACTCTGGTACGGGTGGAGTTCTTTTCAAATATCATCGCCAGAGTCTTTCCCTGTGGGAAGTCGTGCTTAATACCTGCCTTCTGCTCTGCCTTGAGCTTGTCGGCAACGTCAAGAATTTCAATGATCTCTTCACCTGTGAGATCAAGAAGCTTCAGTAAATCTTTTCTCATAATAACGTCTCCGTTCTGATAAAAACTATCCTTGATTGTAACACGAAAGGGACAATTATGTCAATATTGGCCATATCAAATGTGAAATGGTGTACAAAATCAAGTCCGATCCATGTAGGGAAGGCAGTTTTGAATTACAGTCAATTAAAATCATTTCTTATGCGATACTATCCAGAACCTCTTCTAAAATAGCAAGACCCTTATCTATTTCCTCTTTGGAAATAGTGAGCGGTGGGAGCAGACGGATTGTGTCCTTACCTGCTGTAAGAGCTAAAAGTCCCTTGTCGATGCACTTTGCAACAACTTCCTTTGGAACAACACCCTCAACCGCAATGCCCACCATAAGGCCAAGACCTTTGACCTTGGTTACGCATGGCATATTCCAGCTCATAACCTTATTTCTGATATAATTCCCCTTTTCTATGACAGAAGCAAGGAATTCATCATCCATAATGTCAAGGACGGTATTTGCGGCAGCCGCAGCGATTGGATTACCGCCAAATGTAGTGGCATGAGTGCCAGGGGTGAAAACATCGGCAGTCTTAGCCCCAAACAGCAGACCACCCATAGGCAGACCGCCTGCAATGCCCTTGGCAAAGCTTACAACGTCCGGCTGTATTCCGTACTGCCGGAAGCAGAAAAGTGAGCCTGTTCTGCCAACGCCAGTCTGAACCTCGTCAACAAGGAGGAGAATGTCATTTTCCTTGCAGATGGAGGCAAGCTCATAAACGTAGGCTTTATCAAGAGGAAGAACGCCGCCCTCGCCCTGAATAAGCTCGATCATTACGGCACAGACATCGTCACCGATCTGATCCTTAAGGGACTGGATATCATTGGCTATTGCATATCTGAAGCCCTGTGTGAATGGGAAGAAATAGTTATGGAAAACCTCCTGACCTGTTGCGGCAAGGGTGGTAATTGTACGGCCGTGGAAGGACTGAACAAGAGTTACGATAGTGCTTCTGTCCTTTCCGTACTTGTCGAAGGAATACTTTCTGGCACATTTTATCATGCCTTCGTTTGCTTCGCCGCCGGCATTTGCAAAGAAAACACGCTCCATACCTGTGCGTTCACAGAGAGTTGCGGCTAATCTTGCGTAGGGCTCAGAGTAAAAAAGGTTGGAGATGTGACCCAGCTTCTTAGCCTGCTCGGTAATGGCATTTATCCATCTTTCGTTACCGTAGCCAAGGCAGCTTACGCCGATACCGCTGGTAAAATCTATGTACTCCTTACCCTCCGGAGACCAGAGAGTAGAGCCTTCGCCATGGTCGATGACAACATCGAAGCGTCCATAGG
The DNA here is from genome assembly GCA_015067795.1 of Oscillospiraceae bacterium. GTDB lineage: Bacteria > Bacillota > Clostridia > Oscillospirales > Oscillospiraceae > SIG495. The sequence goes on along the minus strand of SVLU01000021.1, from coordinate 26,291 downwards.
ATTGAGCTACATTTTTACTGTCAAGAGCTTTTATTTCCTGAGAATTCATATTGACCTCCTATAGTGTCAGAACAATGTCATTCCGAGGAGCGTAGCGACGTGGGAATCTTAAGTTTAAAGATTGCCACGGTTCTTTCAGAACCTCGCAATGACAAGGTGTAGTAGGGGTTAAAGAATCATAGTTCCTGCACCCTCATTGGTGAGCATTTCAATGATGATGGAATGAGGTACACGACCGTCTAAAATATGTGTACGGGTAACACCGCCACCGATAGCATCAGCACAGCAGGTGAGTTTTGGAATCATACCGCCGGAAACAATACCGTTGTCGATATATCTCTTTATTTCGTACGGATGAATAACCTTAATAAGGGTGCTTGAATCGCTTGGGTCCTTGAGAACACCCTGAGTGTCGGTGAGCAGAATGAGCTTTTCTGCGTTGAGTTCAGCGGCAATACGTGCAGCCGCTGTGTCCGCATTGATATTGTAAGCGGTGTTGCCGTCAATACCGTATGCAACGGTAGCAACAACCGGAATGTAGCCGGATTCCATGGCATCTGAAAGGATGCCTGTGTTTACGCTAACAAGCTCACCAACCAGACCGTAATCTTCACCGTCACCACGGTCAAGCTTCTTGGCTGTCAGAAGAGCATCGTCAAGACCGCAAAGGCCCATTGCCTTGCCTCCTTTGCGGCAAATCATTGCAACAAGATTCTTGTTGATCTTGCCGCAGAGAACTGACTGTACAACGTCCATAGTTTCCTGATCGGTGTAACGGAGACCGTTGATGAAAACAGCCTGTTTGCCTATTTTCTTGAGCATTTCATTGATGTCAGGACCACCGCCGTGGACAAGGACTACCTTGATGCCCACAAGACCGAGAAGCAGAATATCATCCATAACAGCATCACAAAGCTGTGGACTTATCATGGCGTTGCCGCCGTATTTTATAACGACCACCTTGCCACGATACTTCTGTATATACGGCAGGGCTTCGATTATGGTTTTTGCTCTTTCTGTGTTGTTAGTCATTGTATTTATCCCTTTCATAATGTTAGGAAAAATCACTTCATCACTCTGTCATTCCGAGGAGCGGAGCGACGTGGGAATCTTAAGGTAAAGATTGCCACGAGCCGCAAGCGGCTCTCGCAATGACACATGAAGTACTATGTGCGATAATCGCCGTTTATCTTAATATAATCGTAGGTTATATCACAGCCCCAGCAGGTACACTCCTTATCGCCCTCTTTAAGACCGATAAGAATTTCAATCTCAGGCTCAGTGAGTATCTTTTTAGCCAGATCTTCGTCAAAGTCAAGACCACGACCGGAAAGGCATACCTGAATTTCACCTGCGTTGGATTTGAAAGCAACATCGACAGTTTCAGGGTCAAACTCAGCACCGGAATAGCCCATAGCACAGAGAACGCGACCCCAGTTGGCATCACAGCCGAAGATAGCAGCCTTTGTGAGTGTAGAAGAAATGACGGACTTTGCGATAGTTTCAGCCTTCTCAATAGAGTCAGCTCCATTTACAGTGCAGGTGATAAGGTGACGAGCCCCCTCGCCGTCTGCCGCCATCTTTCTTGCAAGAGTCTGACAAAGCTCCTTAAGAGCTGCTACAAAAATGTTATAGTTTTCGTTCTGTTCGGTGATTTCAGTATTTTCAGCAAGACCGTTTGCCATGATAACACACATATCGTTTGTAGAAGTGTCACCGTCAACGGAAATGCGGTTAAAAGTCACGTTAACTGTGTCTAAAAGTGCTGTTTTCAGCATTTTTGAAGAAATTGCGGCATCGGTGGTAATGAAGCAGAGCATCGTTCCCATATTTGGATGGATCATACCGCTGCCCTTTGAAATACCGCCGATATGAATTATCTTGCCTTCCAGTTCGATCTCAACAGCCGCTTCCTTGCGGACTGTGTCTGTGGTCATGATAGCGTCAGCCGCCATCTGAGAGCCGTTATAGTCAAGGAGACTTACAAGCTCGGGCATACCGTTTTCAATAACCGCTGTATTTATAGTCTGACCGATAACGCCGGTAGAAGCTACGATAACATTTTCACTTGGAATACCCAGCGCATCGGTTACAAAGCCGCACATCTTCTCTGCATTTTCCTCACCGTGAGGAGCACAGGCATTTGCATTGCCGCTGTTTGCGATAACTGCTCTTGCTATACCATCAGCAAGGTGAGCTTTTGTCACATGGAGTGGAGCAGCCTTGACAACGTTCTTGGTATATACAGCAGCCGCAGCACAGTCGCAGTCTGATACGATAAGTGCTACGTCCTTTTTATCCAGCTTTCTGGACTTCACACCGCAGTGTAACCCGGAGGCTTTAAATCCCTTAGCGGCACAAACGCCGCCTTCGATATATTTCATAAAATCGTTCCTTTCGGTTCTATGATTGTAGTTTTCTTTTGCAAAGCCTCCCCTGTGCAAGGGGAGGTGGCTTGCGAAGCAAGACGGAGGGGTTGTAAAAAATAATCCCCCAGTCACCTTGCGGTGACAGCCCCCTTTGCACAAGGGGGCCTTTTTTTATAATCCTGAATCCGGCTCAAAACCAAGCATAAGATTCATATTCTCAACAGCAGAGCCGGAAGCACCCTTACCAAGGTTGTCAAATCTGGAAACAACGAGGGTTTCGTTACCATTACCGCAAACGGTAATTTCCATCATGTTTGTACCCACATTGTAATTAGCTTCAAGCATACCTGTGTCACAAAGCTCAGGCATTACCTTAACAAACTGCTGACCCTCATAGTGCTTCTTGAGAGCATCAAGAATAAGCTGTGAGTCGATACCCTGAATTGGTACTGATGTTGCCATACCGCAGTAGTAATCGTCAACTATCGGGCAGAAGATTGGCTTCTTTTCAAGACCTGTTACCGCTGTCATCTCCGGAATATGCTTATGATTAAGGCTCAGACCATAGATGCGAGGTGCATTAAGTTCATTGGCTTTATCCTCTGATTCGTATTCAGCTATCATCTTCTTACCGCCGCCGGAGTAGCCGGTGAGGGAGAAGCAGGTAAGTGCGTAATCCTTTGGAAGAACTCCTGCCTTAATAAGAGGATACACGATGGAAACAAAGCCTGAAGCATGGCATCCCGGGTTTGCAACACGTTTGGATTTTACGATAGCTTCTCTGTGTTCCGGGGAAAGCTCAGGGAAACCGTAATCCCAGTCGGGATTGGTTCTGTGAGCTGTGGAAGCATCGATAACTCTGGTATTTGGATTTTCAATAAGAGATACAGCTTCGATGGCTGCCTTATCCGGGAGGCAAAGAAATACTAAATCCGCTTCATTTATAAGACGGCGGCGTTCCTCTGTATCCTTACGCTTGGCTTCATCAATGAGAAGCAGCTCGATATCTGTTCTGTTTGCAAGACGGTCGTAGATTTGAAGACCGGTTGTGCCTTCCTTACCGTCGATAAAAACTTTAGGCTTCATTTGCATTATCCTCTAAAAACTTTTTAATGGAAGCGACCTGTGCGGAAACGGACTCATAAGCCGGTCCACCCTGGGAACGACGCATATTCACACAGGTTTCCAAATCAATAGCGTTATAAACATCCTCTTCAAACATTGGAGAGAAGCTCTTATATTCTTCAAGGGAAAGGTTTTCCAGAGTCTTTTCAGAGCTGATACAATAATTAACAAGTCTGCCCACGATAGTATAAGCATCTCTGAATGGAAGTCCCTTTTTGACCATATAGTCAGCACAGTCGGTGGCATTGATAAAACCACGGGCTGCGGCGTTACGCATATTTGTCTTATTTACGCTCATGGTTTCCACCATAGCTGTAAATACAGGTAGGCAAGCCTTAACGGTATCGACAGCATCGAATACCTGTTCCTTATCCTCCTGCATATCCTTATTGTAGGCAAGTGGGAGGGCCTTCATAACTGTAAGGAAGCCCATAAGACTGCCGTAAACACGACCGGTCTTGCCACGGACAAGCTCTGCAATATCAGGATTTTTCTTCTGAGGCATAATTGAAGACCCTGTGGAGTAGGCATCGTCCAGCTCGATGAATTTGAATTCCCAGGAGCACCACATGATAATTTCCTCGGAGAAACGGGAAAGGTGCATCATGAGAATGGACAGGTCAGAGAGAATTTCGATAGCATAGTCTCTGTCGGAAACACCGTCCAGACTGTTTTCACATACTCTTGCAAAACCAAGCTTTTCGGCTACATACTGTCTGTCTATCGGATAGGTTGTGCCTGTAAGAGCACCGGAGCCCAATGGCAGTTCATCCATTCTTATAAGGCAATCTTCAAGACGGAGAACGTCACGCTTTAACATATTGGCATAAGCCATCATGTAATGGGCAAAGGTGGTAGGCTGGGCCCTCTGGAGATGGGTGTAAGCCGGCATGATGGTATCCATGTTCTTTTCGCTTAAATTGACAAGAGCCTCCATGAGCTTCATAACAAGAACACGAATTTCAGCCACCTGATTTTTCATGTACATACGGAAATCCAGCGCAACCTGATCGTTACGGCTTCTTGCAGTATGAAGGCGTTTGCCGCTGTCACCGATACGGCGTGTCAGCTCCGCCTCAACGCACATATGGATATCCTCGTCAGAGATATTGAACGGAATTTTGCCCTGTTCCATATCTGCAAGGATGCCTGCAAGAGCTTCGATTATTTTATCGGCTTCCTCCTGTGGGATGATGTTCTGCTTACCCAGCATACTTGCGTGAGCCATGCTGCCGGTAATATCCTCACGGAAAAGTCTGTTATCATAGGTGATGGATGCGTTAAGCTCATCAACTAACTGATCTGTATTTTTATCAAATCTTCCGGACCAAAGTTTCATGTGAACCTCCGTTTTTTGAGAAATAGAATCTCCAAAGCCTCCCCTGTGTAAGGGGAGGTGGCTTGCGAAGCAAGACGGAGGGGTTGTAAAAAACAATCCCCCAGTCACCTTTCGGTGACAGCCCCCTTTGCACAAGGGGGCCTATTGCTAATGTGTCTATATACCATTCAGGGGCGGCAATTTAACCGCCCCCGTTTTCATTTTTATTACTTATTACGCTGTTCCTTGAGTAAGGCTTGTACTTTGATTGGCAGACCGAACAGGTTGATGAAGCCTGCGGAGTCAGTCTGGTCGTAGTCGCTTTCACCGAAGGAAGCAAGTTCTTCGCTGTAAAGGCTGTATGGACTCCATACGCCTGCGTTGATCATGTTGCCCTTGTAGAGCTTCAACTTAACCTTACCTGTAACTGTCTCCTGAGTGCTGTCAACAAAAGCGGAGAGAGCTTTGCGGAGTGGGGTATCCCACTGACCGTTGTAAACGATATCAGCAAACTTGAGAGCAATCTGAGCCTTGTAGTGAGCAGTTTCCTTATCAAGACAGATGGTTTCAAGAACTTCGTGAGCATAGTAAAGGATTGTGCCGCCCGGAGTTTCGTAAACACCGCGACTCTTCATACCAACCAGTCTGTTTTCAACGACGTCAAGGAGACCAATGCCGTTTGCACCGCCAACTTCATTCAGCTTGTAGATGATATCCATAGCCTTCATCTTTTCGCCATTGAAAGCAACAGGAACGCCCTTTTCAAATTCCAATTCAATATAGGTTGGCTTGTCAGGAGCCATTTCAGGGGAAACGCTCATTTCAAGGAAGCCTTCTTTATTGTAGGTTGGTTCGTTGCCCGGATCTTCAAGGTCAAGACCCTCATGGCTCAGATGCCACAGGTTCTTATCCTTGGAGTAGTTTGTTTCACGGTTTATCTTGAGAGGAATGTTGCGTGCTTCTGCATAGGCAATTTCTTCTTCACGGCTCTTGATGTCCCATTCACGCCAGGGAGCGATGATGGTCATGTGTGGAGCATAAGCCTTGATAGCCAGTTCGAAACGAACCTGGTCGTTGCCCTTGCCTGTGCAGCCGTGGCAGATAGCGTCAGCGCCTTCAGCCAGTGCGATCTCTACCATACGCTTTGCGATGATCGGACGTGCAAAAGCTGTGCCGAGAAGGTAATCCTCGTACTTTGCACCGGCCTTCATGGTTGGGATAATGTATTCATCAACGAATACTTCTCTGAGATCTTCGATGTAGAGCTTGGAAGCGCCTGTCTTAAGAGCCTTTTCTTCAAGACCGTCAAGCTCTGTACCCTGACCAACGTCACCGCATACAGCGATAACTTCACAGCCGTAGTTTTCCTTCAGCCAAGGAATAATTATAGAAGTGTCAAGACCGCCGGAATAGGCGAGTACACATTTTTTAACCTGCTTTTTCATTGCTTCGTACCTCCGAAACCTGAATTTATTTTACTGCTAAAGTATACCACCTGATGTATTATTATGCAAGTCCATTTTCACAAATAATTACCCAAACTTTTTACTTTTATATAAAGCACATTGGTTAAAATGCAAAAAACCATGAATAGTATGCAGAATATACTGAATATTCAGTAATAAATATTCACGGCGATGCCTGTGGAAATTTGCCGGATGTTGTGGTAAAATTCCTTTGAAATTTCCAAAAGGCAGGCACAGACCATGAAAGATATTAAAATAACTGATGTCAGAGTTCAGACAGGTGACAGCGGTTTTCTCGTTGATGACGGCACAACCGCCATTCTTTACGACACAGGCTTTGCTTTTACAGGCTACGGTGTTGCGGAAAACGTGAAAAAGCTGCTGGGCAGAAGAAAGCTGGATTACATATTTCTGACCCACTCCCACTATGATCACGCTTTGGGTGCTGCGTATGTACTGAAATACTGGCCAAACGCAAAAATCGTCGCCGGTGAATATGCGGCAAAAATATTCGCAAAGCCCTCTGCAAAGGCAGTTATGCGTGATCTTGATATGAAATTCGCACGCAAATGCGGCGTTACCGAATACGAGGACCTGATCGACGATTTAAAGGTGGATATTCCTGTCAAGGACGGCGACATTATCGAAGCCGGTACAATGGTCTTTCAGGCGATAAACCTTCCCGGTCATACAAGATGCTCTGTGGGATATTATATGCCGGAAAACAAGCTTCTTTTGAGCACCGAAACCCTGGGGGTTTATAAGGAGGACGGTACTGTTATTCCATCATATTTAGTTGGCTATAACATGACTCTCGAGTCTATCGCAAAGGTCGAAGCTCTGGATATCGAGACTATCCTCATCCCCCATTACGGTATTCTCATAGGTGAGCAGACAAAAAGATATCTTAAAGCTTCAAAAACACATACCATAAAGGTTGCGGAAGATTTCATGAGGCTTGTTGGAGAGGACAAGTCCGATGAGGAAATTATCGGGTATTATAAATCAATATACTATAAGGATGAGGTCACTATAAGCTACCCTTTGGATGCAGTAAATTTGAACACAGGCATCATGCTGAGGCTTATCAAAAGAGAATGTCTGGGAATGGATGTTTAACGGAAAAACGGAGATGCTATCATCTCCGTTTTTTTGTATTTTTAAAACTATCTGCGGCCGCCGCCACCACCGCCGGAGCGTCCGCCCCCTCCGCCGCCGCTGCCGCTTGAGCTTCCACCGCTTCCGCCTCCAATGAAGCCTGCAATCAGCATCAAAATGACCACAAACACGAACAGGAGCTTATTGGCAACAAATACTACGGCTTTTAAAATCCGTGCCGCAATATCATAGCCGTTTCCATCATTTTGGGGGTATTCGTATTTGCTGTAGCCCTTCTTTGACTCTTTCCAGAATTCTTCCACAAAGCTCCAGGAAGTTCGGTTATCCGTATCGAAAAAGGGCTTCGTCCAGACATACCAAATACGGAAAGCAGGAATTCCGATATTCTCATTCCTGTAGAACGAAACATAACTGCGTTTTATGTATGCAGCTTTAGCGAAAAAGCCGTACAGCAAATTGAGTATGTAGGTCAAAAACAGAACTGCAGCAGCAACGACAATTCCGATGACAACCCAATTAAAGGAAAATGTATTCTCAGGTTGTGTGAGTTGAATATCATTCATTATATACCAGTCGGCAAGGGCATCGAACAGGCTGGTTAAAGCTTTATCATAGAGTCCTTCATCGTAATACGGGCGAAAATAATCTTCCAGATATTGTTCGACCATGGCATCATCGAACCGGTCTTTTATCTCATCCCCCACTATAATTCCGCAGTTCCCCTGTGTTGTGTCAAGCACAACGATCATGCCCATTTCTTCCTCATAAAAGCTGATGCCCATGCTTCTTTGGGCGGAGATTACATCTTCGCCTGATAAATTACCGTCCCAGCTTTTGAGTATTATCAGTCTTAAATAAACCGCTTGAAATACATCCGATAATCTATAGTTAATATTCGTCAGTTTCCCATAGGTGTCTTGACTGATAACACCCGAACCGCCTTTATTGGTAACCATAACGGTGTCACGTCTTGCCGCAACGGGTGTTATGAGAGTCAATATCACAACAATCGCCAGAAGCAATGATATTATTCTCTTTTTCATAGTTAATTCCATTTATCTGCGGCCACCGCCGCCACCGCCGCCGAAGCCGCCTCCACCAAAGCCTCTTCCGCCGCCAAAGCCACCACCGAAGCCTCCGCTTCCGCCGCGGCCTGCACCACCGCCGAAGCCTCCGCCGCCGAAACCTCCCGGTCCGCCAAAGCCACCGGGGCCTCTCGGACCGCCTCTGTGGTTATGATGATTTCTTGGGTCGTGCCAATGACGATGCGGTCCATGCCACATATGCCAAACTCTGAAACGCGGTACAGGCAAACCCATGTATACATGATACGCTCTGAAACGGCTTCTGGAATTCACAAAGCTGATAAGCACGATTACAAAAATAATCACAAACATCACGGCTGCCATAGATAGTGCCGGTCTTGGTTCTTCATAACCCTGCTGATAACCGTTATTCATTCCCACGAAAGCATCCGCTTCGTAATAATTCTCATACCAGTCAACAAGCTCAGAGAAAAGCTCATCCACCGCTTCGTCGTAATTGCCTCTGTCGTAATCCTTCCAGAAATATCTGTCCATATAGCGGTTTGCCATATCGTCGGTAAAAACGCTGTCGATGCCATCGCCTGTGGCAAGCCAGCCCTTGTTTTCCTTTGTAGCAAATACCAGCACCATGCCGTTGTTATATTCAGCACTGCCCACTTCCCAGTCGTTCATAACTCTCAGGGCATATTCATCGGAGTACAGACCGTCCAGATATTCAACAGACACAACTACTATCTGGGCACCATTGCAGGTATTCTCCAGAACACCGTTTTCCTGAATTATCTCCTGCTCGGTATCTGCTTTTATGACATTTGCATAGTCAGCAACATAAAAGCTGTCGGACTTCTCGACGATAGCAAATGCAGGTGTAATCATAAGCACCGCCATGAGCATAACAAGAATAGCTGTCAGAATTCTTTTCTTCATATGTACACTCCTTCCATACGGCAGTCGAACATACCGCTGATATTTATATTATAACCGTAACTTCGATAAATACTATGCAAAATACTCAGGTGCTTCAAGACCCAGCAGGCTTGCCACCAAATTTACAGGAAATTTGCCCAGAATTTCCTCCTCAAACTCAGCGACCTTTTCATTGTAGGTATTGCGGTCAATCATCTTCTGAATATCATCCATATATCCCATATGGGTTTCCAGATATATGGAATCATAGGAATTCATATTGACTTCCATCTCAATAAGAGGAATAAGAGACTCTATTTCAGTCAGCATATCCTGATTGTATTTAAACTTTTCCTCTATTGTCTCCGCTTCGATAAGGTTATTGTAAGCATCCCTGAGACCGTCGGTATATTCTTCATCAAAATACTGGATGGCAGTATAGTGAATTACCTTTGCCTCGTTGCCGGCATTGTGCAGATATGTGTCGATGCCTGTACCGCCGTCGATGCCTGTATAGAAAAGCTCCTCCACCTTCTCAGCCTGTCTTGTAACGCTGAGCTTAATGCCCACAAGAGAGAACACAAGTGCCACGATAAGAACAATAATTATCGCAACAAAAGGTTTTTTCAGTATTTTCATTGTTTTCCCTTACTTTCTGAGTTCAAGAAGCTTTGCCTTCAGTTCGCCCTCGATACGTGCAAGCTCGGTTTCAGCTTCACTTCTGCGTTTTGCACCCTCAGTCTGGATCGTCTGAACCTCTTCGAGGGTTGCGATAAGGTTTTCGTTTGTATGCTTGAGAGTTTCGATATCAACGATACCCCGCTCCGCTTCCCTTGCGATCTCAATAGAGCCTGTCTTAAGTCTTTCGGCATTACGGCGAAGAAGCTCGTTTGTAACGTCTGTTACCGCACGCTGAGCCTCCATAGCCTGCTGGGAATGGGAAAGACCAAGTGCAAGAACCATCTGGCTCTTCCAAAGTGGAATTGTATTAACGATAGAGCCCTGGATCTTTTCGATCATCAGGCTGTCGTTGTTCTGAATAAGACGAATTTGCGGAGCCATCTGGATGGAAATGGTTCTGGTAAGCTCAAGATCATAGATCTTCTTTTCAAAGCGGCTTATCATATTCGCATAGTCGTTTGCTGCCTGTGCATCCTCAGGCAGATTGGACTCCTGTGCCTTCTTCCGAAGCTGCGGAAGAACCTCATTACGGCAATGCTCCAGCTTTTCCTTACCCGCAAGGATATACATAGTGAGTTCCTTGAAGTATGCCTGATTAAGCTCGTAAAGCTTGTCCAGGGTTGCAACGTCCTTAAGAAGCACGATCTGATGCTTTTCGAGAGATTCAACGATCTGGTCAACATTGGTCTCAGCCTTTGCATACTGTGCCTTCAGGGTTGCAATATGATTTGACATCTTTTTTCTTATGCCAAGGAAGCCCCTCTTTTCCTCTTCGTCAAAGTTCATGCCCTTAAGCTCAACAACCAGGTCGGTGAGCTTTTCGCCAACCTCGCCCATGTCCTTTGTTCTGACTGCATTAAGGGTTGTATCAGAGAATGCGGAGATGTTCTTCTGGGATGACGCACCATACTGGAGAATAGCATTTGTATCGGTTATATCTATCTTTTCGGCAAAGTCGTGAACTGCCTTCTGTTCGGCCGCTGAGAGCTTACTGATATCAAGCTTTGCGGCTTCGGCCTGTGCCTTTGCCACTGCTTCGTCAACAGATGAGGTCTTCTTTTCTTCTGTATTTGGGTCTAATGTGAGAGTTGGAACGTATTCCATGTTCTGAATATCCATAGTCTGTTTCCTTTCTTTTAAAAATCTGAATCGGTAAGCCCTTCACGCTTCATCAGGGTCTTTAATACTTCAATATCGGTTTCAATGTCAAGTGCTTCGTTGGAGAAAAGTGCATCGTACTGCCTGTTATACGCACTGATGGTTGAGTCAAGCACATCCTCGATCTTTGTCATGGTGCTTTTAGCGTTATCTCCGGCGTTAACATCACTGCCGAAAAGCTCATAGGAGTGCAGCAGCTTGATTGTGGTGGGCAGGAAAAACTCCGCAAATCGCTTGATCTGACGATAGTCATCAGGGTCCTCCACAAGGTCTAAGAATATCTTTCTTGTAACTTCAATGATGTCATCTATCTTCCGACAAACAGCCTCGTTATTGATGGAATTTCTAAGCCTCGTAAGCTCCTTGACCGCAATCTCACCCTCACCAATGAGAGCATCGAACTTTTCATCCCCTGTGGTTATGGGCTCTTCGATAATCTCCACCGTCCCCGGGAACGCTATCCTCAGCAGAAAATATGCTGCAATGCTCACAGAAGCCATTATCAGAAAATGGGTCGGCTTGTACAGCGGTAAGATAAGACTATACAGTATTATTACCACGCCGATACCGTAAATAGGTATTACGGAGGGTTTTTTTACCTCTTTTGTTTTCAAATTCATCATCTCGCAGTTTAAATTGATAAATTTATTTTATTACGGATATTGTCGTCTGTCAATTACAGGATTGTAAACTTTTGCCTTGACATAATGCCTGTATTTATTATAATTCAATTAGAAGGATTTATCAAATAAATAAGGACTGCCGACCTCGCATCTTCGGCAGTCCTGTATGTGATGCGGAGTGATCCGCTGTTTTCCTCGCTCCACCGTTGAAGACATTTGGTGGGCAAGATTAAGAAAAGAAAGGAGAAAGAAAAATTATGAAGAAAATCGCACCGTCAATACTCTCTGCTGATTTCACCCGGCTCAAAGATGATATCGAAAGTGTTAACTTAGCTGATTACATTCATTATGACGTAATGGACGGCGTTTTTGTTCCCAACATTTCTGTAGGAATTCCTGTTTTACAGAGCATTCGCAAAACTTTCCCCGAAACCGTGCTGGATGCACATCTTATGATAACTGAACCTATCCGTTATGCAGAGCGTTTCTGCGATGCAGGTGCTGATATTGTCACCGTTCATCTGGAGGCTGACACCGAGGATAAGATAATGGAGGCCATGAAGCTCACAAGAGCCAAATGCAAGAAGGCCGGCATCTCCATCAAACCAAAGACCCCGGCTTCCGCTCTTGCACCCTATCTTCCTTTAGCCGACCTTATTCTCATCATGACCGTTGAACCGGGTTTTGGCGGACAGGGCTTTATGTACGATCAGGTGGACAAAATCAGAGAGGTCCGCAGAATGATAGATGAAAGCGGTTTTGATATCGAGCTGGAGGTTGACGGCGGCGTTAACGATGAAACCGCTGTTATCTGCAGTGAAGCCGGTGCTGAGGTCCTTGTCTCCGGCAGCTATTTATTCAAGAAGCCCGACAGAGGGGCTGAAATCAAAAGATTGAAGGAAATGCTATGAGTTTTTTTCCATCCGTACTCGATGAGCTTATCGAGCGTTTTGCATCTCTCCCGGGAATAGGCATAAAGTCCGCCCAGAGACTTGCTTTCCATATTCTTTCCATGCCTGAAAACGAGGCTGTCGGCTTTGCCGATACCATCACCAAAGCTAAATCCACCATTCATTGCTGTACCGTATGTCAAAATCTCACAGATAAGGAGGTCTGCGGTGTCTGTTCAGACCCCCGCCGTGACCATTCCACCGTCTGCGTTGTGGCTGACCCAAAGGATGTGGCGGCTATTGAACGCACCCGTGAATATAACGGCAGCTTCCATGTGCTTCACGGTGTAATTTCCCCTATGAACAATATCGGACCTGACGACATCAAGCTTAACGAGCTCGTTGACCGTGTTGTTTCAGGTGATGTGAAGGAAATAATAATGGCGACAAATCCCGACACCGAGGGTGAAACCACCGCCAAATATATCGCAAGACTGTTAAAGCCCTTCGACGTGAAAGTCACACGCCTTGCCTACGGCATCCCTGTGGGCGGTAATCTGGAATTTGCCGACGATGCTACACTTTCCAGAGCCATCGAAGGACGTACTTTGCTTTAAATATTCAACAAAAATGGGAGATGACCTTTTCAGGACATCTCCCATTAAACTGTACACCAGAAAATGGACACACAAAAAAAGGGGGGACAGTTTACAATGCCACCAGTTCTCACTACGGACAATGTATTGTTCTTACTGCAAAACTAATTCTTTCATTGTATCGCCTGTGCCTCACCATCGCTTGGACGCTTTCTGCTGTAGTTGTTTTAGTCTTTTGTCACTCAATTTATCCATGATTTCACAATCTCCGTAGGGACACCCGTCCTCGGGTGTCCGCAGATTGTCGATATTCTCTTCCATGTCATTCTGAGGAACGAAGCAATTCCCCATGTCATTCCGAGGAGCGAAGCGACGTGGGAACCTTATCCAAAATAGCTAAAGAAAATATACGTTCTTGAATATTTTTGCTTCAAAACAGAATTTTGCAGTAAATAACACTTCGTCCGTAGTGCGAACTGTTCGCATTGTAAGTTTGCTGAAAAGTATACTATTTTGACAGACTAAATGGGAGATGCCCTTTCCAGACATCTCCCATAATTATTAAATCAAAAATCCGCCGTTAGGGCTTATTACCTGCCCTGTGATGAACCGGGCTTTATCGGAAACGAGAAACGCGACAGTTTCCGCAACATCCTCAGGCTTTCCGATAACTCCCAAAGGAGTTTCCTCCGCAAGTGCCGCCATATCCGATGCCGAATAGCACTTGTTCATGTCGGTATCAATCACCCCCGGGGCAACGCAGTTTACGGTTATCCCCGATGGACCAAGCTCTTTTGCAAGGGCTTTTGTAAGTCCGATAAGAGCCGCCTTGCTGGCGGAATATGCCGCCTCGCAGGATGCTCCTGTCATACCCCATATAGATGATATGGTTACGATTGAACCTGCCTTCTCATGAATCATGTGTGGGAGGGCAGTTTTTATGCAATTATAAGCACCGTCCACGTTCACGGCAAAAATCCTTCGCCAGTCCTCGGGAGTCACATCTGTAAACAGACCCGAAAGACTGATACCTGCACAGCATACAAGAACATCCACCTTGCCAATAGTTTCAAACATTTCCTGCACCTGGCCGTGATCGGAAACATCGCATTTTACAGCTCTGCAGCCCAATTCCTGTGCCATAGCAAGAGCCGCCTTTTCGGAGTTATTGTAATTGATGATTACATCATAGCCATCCCGCCGGAGAGCTCTGACACAGGCAGCACCGATACCTCGTGAACCGCCTGTAACAAGTGCAGTTTTCATGTGTCTATCAACCTTTCAGAATTACGGAGAATGTGATGGTGTCATCGGTCTTGCAATAAGCTTCGATAGAGCCCCCATGCAGTTCCGCCACCGACTTCGCCATGGAAAGCCCAAGACCGTTGCCGTGCTTTTCCGATGAACGTGACTTATCACCGCGATAAAATCTGTCAAACAGCTTATCGGTTTCGATATGTTGCTCAGGGTCACGGTTGTTTGTCATGTTCAGATAGATATAGCCCTCGATTTTACGAATGCTCAGCTCTATCTTACTGTTTTCGGTGGAATACTTTACAGCATTGTCACAGAGAATAGCTGCAAGCTGTCTGCAATAAAACTCGTTGCCGTTACAGATAATATTCGGCTGTATATTTGCAGTAAAGGTATAGTTTGCAGAATGTGCAGGCTCAACATAACTTTCGATTACGTCCGCCATCGCTTCGGAGAAATTGAACCTCTCAAAGGGAACACTGAATCCCTTTTCCATGAGTTTTGATGTGGTAATGATGTTATTTATCAGCGTTTTCATGTATTTTGCCTGTTTTTTTGTACTCTGCACCCATTGATTATCCGGGTCTGTAAGACTCAGAACATCCATGTTCGCACTGATGACCGAAACAGGCGTTTTCAAATCATGGCTTGCATTTGTGATAAACTCTCTCTGATCCTCAAGCTGTTCGGAAATCAATTCAGCAGCATTCTTTGAAATCGGTATACTCAAGCCCGCGGTTATCAGAAAAATGAAAGCCGCAGCAAAAATGACGATATCATCAAGCACGTCAATAAAGATATTATTCGACTTTAAGGAGGCAAAAACATAAAGGACAAGTCCTTCACCTTCGGAAAAAGCCCGGAAACGATACTCCTCAACAGTACCCTTCTCAAGCTCCGTTGCAAAGGCTGCCTTTGCTATTTTTTCGGCAAGCTGTGGTTCAAGATTTATTATATCACTGAAATCAACTTCACAGAAGCCGTATCCCTCAATATATCTGACGGCGAACAAATATTCATCACAGTATGTCATGATATGGTCATTGGGAGCGGCAAACACATCCACATCCCCGAAAATGTTATCACGCATATCAACTAAGGCGATATCATATCTTTTTATAATTTCAGTTTCCACACTGCCGGTGATCACAAGTGACAGAACCGCAATTATCGCAAGCGCAACGGTAAGCACCGTTCCGATAAATCTCAGCTGAAAACGCCGTATCATCTGAAGGTCTCCTCAAGGGAATAGCCTACACCACGCTTTGAGCGAATTTCCACATCTGCATTGATGCTTCTGAGCTTTTTGCGAAGATGGGATATGTATACCCAGACGACGTTCATTTCCAGATCGGAATCCCATGCCCAAACGTGATCCATCATGTATACGGTGGATATTACATTCTTTGGCCTGGTCATGAAAATCTCCATAAGCTGGAACTCTTTATTACCAAGTGTTGTCACTCTGTCCTCATAGCTCAGTTCGTAGGATGAGCGGTTAAGGATAAGCTTGCCGAACTGGAGAATATCAGGAGTATAATCACTTTGTCTGCGGAGGATTACCCTGATACGGGCAAGAAGCTCGGCTGTTTCAAAAGGCTTTGTGATGTAATCATCAGCACCCAGGTCCAGACCCTTGAGCTTGTCCTCAAGCTGTCCCTTTGCAGACAGAATGAGAACAGGTGTGCGGACACCGTGACTTCTCATATTTGCAAGTACGTCAAGGCCGGATACCTTGGGCATCATTATGTCAAGAATAACGCAGTCGTAATTGCCTGTAAGTGCATAGCTGAGAGCATCTGCACCATTGAATACCAGATCAACTTCATAATCTTCATGTCTTAATATCTCGCCAATTGCGTTGGCAAGATCTCTTTCGTCATCAGCCAAAAGTAATCTCGACATTTTTCAACCCCCTTGTTATTTTAACCTATTTTTAGCAAAATTCCCCATAATATTTATATTATAATACAAAGTTTAGTCAAAATGCAATAGTGAAATTTGAGAGCATATTGTTTTAAATGATTAAACAATAAAAATGCAAAAATACCGCAAAAAACTATTGCAGAGTTTTAAATGAGTGTTATAATATTATAGTAAAAATAAATTTGAAATGGGGTATCTTCATGGAACCAATCAAAGTAACAAAAACCGCTGAACCAAAGCAGCTTCCGGATTTTAATGATCTGCCTTTTGGTACATACTTCTCCGACCATATGTTCGTTATGAACTATGTAAGCGGTGAAGGCTGGATCAATCCTCGCATCGTGCCTTACGGCCCATTTGAGCTTGATCCATCCTGCATGGTTTTCCATTATGCACAGGAAATCTTTGAAGGCCTGAAGGCTTACCGCACCGCTGACGGCAAGATCCAGCTCTTCAGACCATATGAAAACTTCAAGCGTCTGAACAACTCCGGCGAACGTATGTGCATCCCTGCTGTTGACGTTGACTTCTGCGTTGAAGCTCTGAAGCAGCTTGTTGAGCTTGACCAGAGATGGGTTCCTGACGTTGAAAACGCCAGCCTTTACATCAGACCTTTCGTTTTCGCAACAGATAAGCACGTCGGCGTTCACGCAAGCCATACATACACCTTCTGCATCATCCTTTCCCCATCCGGCAGCTATTACAAGGAAGGCATCAATCCTGTTAAGATCATGATCGAGGACGAGGATGTCAGAGCTGTTAAGGGCGGCACAGGCTACACAAAGTGCGGCGGTAACTACGCTGCATCTATCAGAGCAGGTGAAAAGGCTGCAGCAGCAGGCTTCTCTCAGGTTCTGTGGCTTGACGGTGTACACAGAAAGTACATCGAAGAGGTTGGCAGCATGAACATCATGTTCAAGATCGACGGCAAGGTAGTTACTCCTGAGCTTCAGGGCAGTGTTCTTCCGGGTATCACCAGAAAGTCCATCCTCCAGGTTGCCCGTGAATGGGGCTACGAGGTTGAAGAACGTATGCTCAGCATCGACGAGCTGGTTGAGTCCATCGATGCAGGCAAGGTCGAAGAGATCTGGGGTACAGGTACTGCTGCTGTTGTTTCCCCTGTTGGCATGGTGGCTTACAAGGGCAAGGAATATGTGATTAACGACGGTAAGATCGGTGATCTGACTCAGAAGCTGTATGACGAACTCACCGGCGTACAGTGGGGCAAGATCGAAGACAAGCGTGACTGGATCGTTCCTGTTTGCTAATTCTATATTGTTATAGTATAGGGAGATGTGCAAAACACATCTCCCTATTTTATAATGAGAAATTTGAAGCCCACAACACAGCTTCTTGCAAAACAGGTGCATAACTTAACGTGCACCCTTCTCTTTTGATATTATGTCTACTTAACATACCTTGGTTTTTCCACCGAGACACGGGTTTTCAACCATCCTTTCAGGAAAATCCACCTATTTCAGGGGTAAAACAGAGGGGGACTGTGGAAAAACCTGTGGACAATGTTAATAACTTTTTGTAGATACTATTATCTCAGAATATTACGTCAACCTTTTTCGTCAATAATTATGTTAATCCCCCCTGTGCCGGAGCCGTAATTTCAGAGTTTTTCAGGAAAACCGCGAATTTACCGTGGAAATAATTCGGCAAAAATTCCGTCATAATCTGTCGAAAATGAAATACCCTTAAAATCTTGAAGCCTCGATGCTGATTATACAAATTGTAATATCAAATAGTTGTTGACGGCACTTTTAAATTGTGTTATATTCTTAATCTGGTAGAAGGTAGTGTTTACGACCACACTATAATGTGTTAAAATATTAAAGGATAGTGGCGGTCACCTGTTTTCATAATAATTTGCTGGTGTAGCACAGTCGGTAGTGCAGCTGATTCGTAATCAGCAGGTCGCGTGTTCAAGTCACGTCACCAGCTCCATAGGCTCCGTCACGGTATTCCTGACGGAGTCTTTTTTGTTAAACGAGCTTGCAGGAGATAGAAATAAATGCAGTCTTTATTAAACCGATTTGAAAACATTATAATATTCGACACCGAGACCACGGGCATTGACCACAAGCGTGACGAGATCATCGAGCTTGCGGCTCTGCGTGTTTCATACGGTGAGGTTGTGGAAGAATTTGACTATCTGATAAAGCTCTCCCCCGGCAAACGCCTCTCAGCTTTTATCTCAGACCTTACAGGCATAACCGAGGACCAGCTTGAAGCCGAAGGTGTTTCAAAGGAAACCGCCGCCTGCCGCATGGAAAAGATGCTCTCTCATCCAAACACTCTCGTTGTGGCGTACAATGCCCAGTTTGACCTGTGCTTTCTGTACTATTATCTGGCACGTTACGGTAACGCCGGTATTCTCAAAAACATCAAAATGCTGGATGCTCTCACCGTTTACAAGGACCGCAGGCCCTATCCCCACAAGCTCTGCAATGCCATTGAGGCATACGGTCTCAGCGGCGAGAACAGCCATCGTGCCATTGACGATGCCAGGGCGACCTTAGAGCTGATGTACGCAATGGGTAAGGAGTACGACGACTTCGACAGATACATAAACCTCTTTGGCTACAATCCAAAATTCGGCGTATCCGGACCGAAGATATCCTCCGTATGCTACCAACCGCAGCCCTACGATTCCTACAAAAAGATATACGAATAAACGCTGAAACGGCTCGTTCCGCAATGGAACGAGCCGTTCTGTATTTTATTGTTCTGTTACCGGAGCTTCTCCGCCGCCTGTGTCTCCGCCGGTCTCCCCGCCTGTGCCACCGCCGGTCTCGCCACCGGTCTCGCCTCCGGTTTCTCCACCGGTTTCGCCGCCTGTGCCGCCGCCGGTTTCTCCACCGGTCTCGCCTCCGGTCTCGCCTCCGGTCTCACCACCGGTTTCGCCGCCGGTTTCGCCGCCGGTCTCGCCACCGGTCTCGCCTCCGGTTTCTCCACCGGTTTCGCCGCCAATCGGAATAAGCACAACCTTGTCGCGGGTCTTATAGTGGCTTCTGCCAACGTAAGTTGTTTTGATGAGGTTGCCGTCGCCGTCATATTCGGAAAGGTAGGTATCAATCAGATAACCTGTCATACCTGTTGTCTCAACAGTTCTTTCGGTTACGTCTGCGGATTCCTTTTCGATTGTATTGAAGCCGAGAGTTTCAACTGTCTTGTATGTGGGCTTGAAGGTATGGTCACTTTCCTTTGTGCCGATAAGCTTTACATACAGGGTGTAACCGTCAACATAAGCTGTGATCTTGATAGGATAATTTGTATCATTTGCAAACTTAAAGTCAAGAGTTCCCCAGTTTACAGTTGCATCCATGCCTAATGGCAGGTAGGAAACAGGGAATCTGTGGTTAGCTCTGTCAACTACCTTCAGATTTGAAACAAGAACGCAGTAGTAAATCGTGGAGGATACCTGGCAGATACCGCCGCCAACTTCATTTACGGTCTGACCGCCAACATAAGCACCGGCTTCCTTATAGCCCTTTGCAGTAGTTCTCTGACCAACTGTGCCGTTGAAGGAGAAGATATCGCCCGGGTTAAGGATTGTACCGTTGATTGCATTTGCAGCCAGCTTGATGTTGGTATTTCTGTTGGAATTGGAGGTCAGGGATGTGCTCTTGGAAGCAAGAACATCGCTGAACAGCATTTCCTTCATCTGTTCTGCTGTGATTTCAGGCTCGATCATTGTGAACGGAACTGTAAATACAGCACCAACCTCAGCTTCGTTATAAGCCTTGATTGCAGCCGCAACATCCAGACTTACGCCTGTAACGCCTTCAACAACGTCTGCGATTTCAGTATCGTACTTTGCACTCTCCGGCTCAACGTAAACTTCCTCGCTGATAGCCTGGAAGTCGATAATTTCAGGCTCACGGGTAGATGCATCATACTTCATAGGCTCATAATTTTCATTCGCAAAAGCGTCACAGATCATGGTGTAAACCGCATCCTGGTCCACCTTTCTGTCGCCGGACCCCTTTGTGACCTTAAGCTCAGTTTCGAGGATCTCGTATGCGTTGTCAACGAAATCGCTGTCAACCTCTGCCGCAGCAAGGGAAACAGCATCCCTGATCGCCTGTTCATCAATAAGTGCGGAGCTGTCGCCAATCTCCTGAGTGCCCATAAGGCAGCCAAGATACTTGAATGCACTGCTGAACAGACCTTCACGACCGTAAGAAACTGCCATTTCCGCTGCTTCATCGATGGTCATGGTGAGGTTTGCCTCTTCGCTTGTAACATTAAGTGTATGGATCAGTGTCTCACCGCCGTAGAACTCAACGGAAACGGTATTATTTGCACTGTTATAATCCGCTTCTTCAAGGACTGCGTGAACCTGGTCATAGGTCATGCCGCCGATTTCAATACCGTCAAAGGTGACATTTGGGTGTACTGTATCACCGGAGGACGCAACAGCCCCCAGCACCAGTACAGCTATCAGCAGAACGCCGATGATACTGCCGCTGATAATCGCAGCCTTCTTAAAGCCGCCGGAGGATTTTTCTTTCTTTTCACGTTTTGGCTTACTTGTCGTTATATTTTCAGCAGGTGGAGCCTTTCTCTTGGAGGCCGCATGCTTACTGTGCTTACTGCTGCCAAACAGCTTCATTTGTCCACACTCCTATTCCTTTAGTGTTCATCTATTGTATAATATATGTTCTGAAAAAACAATCTCATCAGGATTAATATTTGGCAACAATCTTGTTACCATTTGCTAAATTCCGTTGAAAAGCTGAGTGTGCTCAACCTGACCATCCAGCATATTATAGACAAAATCCGTGGCGTATTCGTCCTTCTGCCATGGCGTGCCTGTTTCTATCCGGTGCTTTGTCTGAGCATCAAGGATCTGGCCGATAAGCATATTGGAAAGTAGCATCCCCTCGGGGGTAAGCTTCCATCGTCCGTTTTCCTCCTTTGCCCAGCCCTGCTCGCTGTAAAGGCCCAAAAGCTCTGCACCACGCTGAAAATCGCACAGGGAAATTGCTTTGTATTCCTCAGTTGAAATGCCGTGGGTCGTGCGGAGACCAAGCATTACATATTCAGATGCCTTTTCAATTCGGCTGATATCCTCATACTGGTCAACTACGGATTCACCGCTCATTACCTTTTTAATATATTCACTTACATTGCTGATATAACCATAGCGTCTGTCGCCAACGTATGAATGAGCCGCCGCTCCAAAGCTCATGTATTCCTTACCCTGCCAGTATTTCAAATTATGCTTTGACTCATACCCGGGCTGGGCAAAATTTGATATCTCATACTGCTTGTATCCGTAACGCTCCAGCTCACAGACGGTGTAAAGATACATATCCGCCTGGGTGTCATCATCAGGAATTATCGGAGAGTCGATCAGCTCGTACATCGGTGTTCCCTCTTCGATTTTCAGACCGTAGCAAGACAGGTGCTGAGGCTGAAGTGCAACTGCCTTTACAACAGATTCGGCCCAATCATCTCTGCTCTGGCTTGGCAGCCCGAAAATGAGGTCAAGACTTATATTGTCAAAGCCTGCATCCCTTGCATCCCTCACGGTGCGTACCACCTGATTGAAGGTGTGTCTGCGTCCGATAGTTTTCAGAATGTCGTCATTGGAGGACTGGGCACCTATGGACAGACGGTTGAAGCCCGCCTTGCGGAGCTTAACAAGGTCGTTATAGGTGGTGCTTTCGGGATTGACCTCCACAGTAACCTCGCTGTCGGTAAGCACCTTACCGTGTCTTTTCAGAGAGTCAAAGACCTTGATAAGTCTGTCAACACCGAAGCACAGAGGCGTACCGCCGCCAAAGTATACGGTGTCGATGTAGTATTCCGAGAGCTGATGCTCAGACTCTTTGATGTGGGTCTGTAAAGCCTTGAGATAATCGGGCATCAATCTTTCGCAGTTCGGCAGAGAGTAGAAATTGCAATAGGCACATTTGCCTTTACAGAATGGTATATGTATATAAATGCCGATATTCTTGTCCATAGATTTCACCACCTTCAGGTTTATCCGATTTATAATACAACAATATTCCGCATTTTTCAATCAGAATTTGCATTTTTCACTAAGGAAGATTATAGCATTATATTTTCGACATCTGAGCATGATATTTTCATTGACAATTCTTTTTCCATAAGATAGGATATAACAGGTTTCAAAAATACATAAAGAAAGCGGGATATCAGATTTGACGGGGCTGGGAACTATAATCAACTGTGGTGCGATAATTGCAGGCGGAATTTTCGGTCTGCTGTTCGGACGATTTGTAAAAGAAGCTGTACAGGACTCTCTCACAAAGGTCTGCGGTGTCTGTGTACTGTTTATAGGTATAGCAGGTACACTGGAGGGTATATTCACTGTCGAGGGAGACAAAATCACAAGCGGCAGTACAATGCTCATTATAGCCTGTCTTGCCATTGGTACTCTCATCGGTGAATTGCTGAATATTGAACACGGATTTGAAAGATTTGGTGAGTGGCTTAAGTCCAAGACGGGCAACGCAAAAGACGCACGTTTTGTGGATGCTTTTGTTACCGCATCTCTCACCGTTTCAATAGGTGCAATGGCAATAGTCGGTGCTATTCAGGACGGCATCGCCGGAGACTATTCAATTCTTGTAACAAAGGCCATCCTTGACCTTATCATCATCATGATAATGACCTGTGCAATGGGCAAAGGTGCTATGTTCTCCGCAATACCTGTGGCACTCCTGCAGGGGTCTGTCACCCTGTTAGCCAGCCTGCTCCGTCCGATAATGACAGATGCGGCTCTTGCTAACCTGTCCACAATAGGCTCTATACTCATCTTCTGCGTGGGTGTAAATCTCATCTGGGGCAAAAAACTGAGCGTGGCAAATATGCTCCCCGCAGTTGTGATAGCTGTTATCGCAGCTTTTCTGCCTTTTTAGGATAATACTGAAAACACAAAAACGACAATTATCTTTAGAGAAGAGAGAATAGTGAAGATCGAAAAGAGAAAAGAACACCAAAAAGAAACGACAATTTCCGAAAGGAAATTGTCGTTTCTTTTTGGTGGACGATAACGGACTTGAACCGCTGACCCTCCGCACGTCAAGCGGATGCTCTACCAGCTGAGCTAATCGTCCATCAGCTTTGATAGTATACAATATTTGGTTGGGGATGTCAACTGTTTTTTGTGCCATGCGCGGCATACACCATGTAGGGGCGACTATCAGTCGCCCCTTTATACAGATTTTCAATACAGTCTATGTGGGAGGATAATATCCTCTACACGATTTACAGTAATCCCACTATCCAATCATACAGCGGAACAAATGCCACAGGCAGGAAAATTGCAGGGAGCATATTGGCAACCTTAATTCTTTCCTTTCTCAGGCCCAGCATATTTATTGCCATACCGATAAGGATAACGCCGCCGACAGCACTCATTTCCGTTACCATTTCGGCTGTAAGAAAACCTCCAAGCTGTGTTGCAAGGAGTGTGAGTGCACCCTGGAATACCAGTACAAAGGCCGCAGAGAATACTACGCCAACGCCCATTGCGGCAGCAAATGCCATAGATGAGATTAAATCCAATGCACTCTTGGCAAAGATTATGGAATAATCGTGATTAATGCCCGCTTCAATGGATCCCATGATGGTCATTGAGCCAACGCAGAAGAGAATACAAGCAGAGACAAAGCCCTCGGAAAATCTGCCGTTGGTGCTGCTTTTTCCGCGGAGTACCTTTCTTTTCAGCCAGTCGCCGGCACCCTCGATGCCGTCATCAATGCGGCAAGCCTCGCCCACAATAATGCCGACCACCATGCAGATTATTACGCACAGCACATTTGCCGTCTGGATTGCAGACTGAACACCGATGAGAATGGTTATAAGGGCAAGACCGGTAACAAGGGCATTGGTGCGTTCTTCTTTTATCTTACCTGAGAAAATAAGACCTATAATACTGCCTATCAAAACCGTTGCCGTGTTTACAAATACCGCTATCATTTTATTCTGCTCCTTTCACTAAAAGCCTCATGGCCTCTGTATAGCCCGCAAAGCCCTTGCCCTTTATCGTGGCAATGCAGGCATTGCGAATGTATGATATCCTTCTGAATTCATCCCGGGTGTCAGGGTCGGAAATATGTACCTCCACCGTTGGGATGCCAACAGCCTTTACGGCATCAAGAAGAGCTACGCTTGTGTGGGTATAGGCCGCAGGATTTATTACGATACCGTCAACCTTTCCGTAAGCGTCCTGAATGGCATCAACAATAGCCCCCTCATGGTTGGACTGGAAGAATTCAACACTCACCTTCAAGGCTTCCGCTTCAGTCTTAATAAGCTCAACAAGGTCAGCATAAGTTGCCTTGCCGTATATTTCTGGCTCACGAATACCCAGCATATTGATATTCGGACCGTTAATTACAAGAATTCTCACTAAAATCCCTCCATATCCATTGGGCAGTTTCCATTGCGTCATGCTCATTTTCAGCCTGACAGTCACGGAACTTCACATAAAGCGGATGCCGCTTTTCATACATGGCATATAACGCTTCTCTGCCTGTTGAAAGAGGTCTGCCGCCCATAGCTAATTTTTCAATATCACGGGTTATCTCGTAAATTCTGCCGTTCTGATGGAGCGGCTCATAGTTTTCAGGTCTTGTAACAACACCGCCGCCTGTAATAATTATACTGCCGCTCTTTTTTCCCGCTTCACAAATTACCTGATGCTCAAGCTGTCTGAATATTTCTTCACCATCCTGTGCAAAAATTTTAGGAATGGTCTTGCCTGAGGTTTCCACGATCATATCATCGGTTTCATAAACCGGTCTGCCTGTAAGCTTTCCGAGAAGCTTGCCAACGGTACTCTTACCGCCGCCGGGCATACCGATAAGGACGATATTTTCACAGCTTTGGGTGATTTTTGCGGTAATTGCATCATTTTCGCTGTCGGGAATTTCCTTATCAAAGAACAGCTCTGCCGCCCTTTTCGCCTGTGCCGTCAGCATATGCAGGCCGCCAATATGCGGAATTCCCAGCTTTTCAGCCTGCATTATAAGCTTTGTTCTGAGAGGATTATAAATAACATCAACCACACCACAGCATTTCGGGAAAACAGCAAGATCAACAGGGCTTTCACCGTTTTTCGGGAACATACCCACAGGGGTGCAGTTTATGATTACCTCACCGTCTGCGTGCTTTGCGAGATTGTCATAATTGTTCTCCGGATGGGAACGTGATATCACAACCACCTCTCTTGCACCAAGGCTTTCGGAGCAATGCACCGCAGTACGTGACGCACCGCCACTGCCCAGCACAAGTACCTTTTTGTCCTTCATGTCAATACCGGCCTTTTGCACCATGTATTGAAAACCGTCCCGGTCGGTGTTATAGCCCCACAGCTGGCCATTTCGGTTTACAATGGTGTTTACCGCTCCGATCTTCTCAGCTTCCGGTGAAAGTCTGCAGTATGGCATTACATCCAGTTTATATGGAATTGTTACGTTTAAACCGCCAATATCCTCGTTTTTCAGGAAATCGGCTAAGTTTTCAGGTTCGAGTTCAATAAGGCGGTAATCCGGATTACCAAGCTCCTTATGAATAAGAGGCGAATAGCTGTGCCCCAGCTTTCTGCCTAAAAGTCCGTAGATTCTTTTCATAATTGAATCTCCATCATAATATCAGAAATAATATGTCTACCTTACGAAAATGTAGGGTTGGGGCTTGTGTCAAGTGTGACATGGTTTACAAAACGTCCGGGAACATAGTTTACAACTTTTCCCTTGGATCGTCGTGAAGAAGATAGACACGACGGGACATAACGGTTTTGGTACTTAGGTTAAGTTTGGCAACA
>SVLU01000020.1 GCA_015067795.1 Oscillospiraceae bacterium | reverse complement strand
GCATAGTGATCTCCTTTTCGGTGCGGTAGGGGTACTTTCATTGTAAAGGATTTTCTCTCTATGCTCAACTTTTTTATGACTTTGGGGTCAGGCTCAGCGCCTGACCCCAACATTTATTATAGAACCTATTTTTTTTACAAAGCTGTTGACCGGAATTTTGTAGGGAAGGCAGCCCTCTGCCTTCCGTTTGTGAAAACTGAAGTGATCATCTAATATTAGGCAGGCAGAGGGCTGCCTGCCCTACATGAGAAAAATAACGTATAGAATAGTATTGTCGCAAAATGCCGAAAACGGATGTGATTTTCTCAATATCTTTGGAAAAAAACAGGCTGAAAATCCTTTTAATTTATGCCGATTTGGTGTATAATCAACTCTGAATGAATATGTCATTATGCCAACGGAGGCAGACATCGGCAGAAGGAGAATTAATATGAAGGACAAATATTCTCAGACTGAAAATATAACAGTTGAAAATGAAACCGCAGAAGCTGCGGAGGACTTAAAAAAGAAAAAGAATGATGAAAAGATGACCCTGTTTGATTGGGTACAGTGCCTTGTAAGTGCTCTTGTAATCGGTATTCTTGTTTTCATGTTTGTCGGTCGTGTTATCGGCGTTTCAGGCTCTTCAATGTACCCGACACTTCACGACACCGATAAGCTCATTATTTCCAACCTTTTCTATGAGCCGGAGGTGGGTGACATCGTTGTCCTCCAGACCGATAGTTTTAGCACCGAGCCTATCGTAAAGCGTGTTATCGCAACTGAGGGCCAGACCGTTGATATTGACTTCACAAGAGGAATAGTCTACGTTGACGGTGTTGCTCTTGATGAGCCCTACACCAACTGCCCCACCAATGACAGACAGGACTTCGGCGGTGAAATTACCGTACCGGCAGGATGCATCTTCGTTATGGGCGACAACAGAAACGCCTCCACAGACAGCCGTACCGATTCTATCGGCATGGTGGATAAGAGATGTGTCATTGGCAAGGCGTATATGATAATCATTCCCGGCAGCACCGAGGATGATCCATTTGAAATCAGCAGATTTGGAAGCGTGTATTAAAATATGAGTGAACAGATGAATATCCAGTGGTTTCCCGGTCATATGACCAAAGCCAAAAGGATGATAAATGAAAATTTAAAATATGTGGATGCAGTTGTTGAGATTATGGACCTCAGAATTCCGATTTCCAGCCGCAATCCTGACATTGACGAGCTTGTTGGCGACAAGCCGAGAATAGTTGTACTTAACCGTGTGGACCAGGCTGACCCTGAGATTTCCAAAAAATGGATAAAGCATTTCAGCTCTCTCGGTTACGCAACTCTTGAAACTGACTGCAAAAACGGCAAGGGTACAAACGCCTTTCAAAGTGTGGTAAAGACTCTGCTTAAGGATAAGATCGAGGCTTATGCCGCAAAGGGGCAGGTGGGCCGTCAGATAAGACTGATGGTTCTTGGTATTCCAAATGTGGGCAAGTCCTCCTTTATTAATAAGGTGGCAAAACGCAAAGCGGCTGTTACCTCCGACAGACCCGGTGTTACCCGTGGTAAGCAGTGGATTTCTCTTGGAAACGGTCTTGAGCTTCTTGATACTCCGGGTATTCTGTGGCCTAAGTTCGACAACCAGCAGGTGGGGGAAAATCTTGCTTTCACCGGTGCGGTTAAGGACGAGATAATGGACAGAATTACTCTTGGTGCAAACCTGATGCTGAGACTGAGAGAGTATTATCCCGACAGGATCGAGGCACGTTATAAGTTTAAGCCCGACCCGGAGGCATCAGGCTCTGATCTCCTTGAAATGGGTGCGAAGAAGCGAGGCTTCCTTATCTCCGGCGGCGAATACGACCTTGAGCGTATGGCAGCGGTGCTTCTTGATGAATTCCGAGGCGGCAAGCTGGGCAGAATTACTCTTGAACGCCCCGAAGAATTGGAGAAAGAAACAGATGGATCTGTGGACGATTGAAAATGAGCTGTATGACGGCGGTATGGATGGTTACATCTGCGGCGTTGACGAAGCAGGCAGAGGACCTCTTGCGGGGCCGGTGTGTGCGGCGGCAGTTATCCTGCCAAGGGGAATTGAGATTGCCGGTCTTAACGACTCCAAAAAGCTGTCAGCAAAAAAGCGTGAGGCTCTTTTTGATGAGATAATCAAACAGGCTGTTGCCTACGGCATTGCCTATGCATCGGAAAAGGAAATAGATGAAATTAACATCTTAAATGCCACCTTTACCGCCATGAACAGAGCTATATCTCAGCTTGAACAAAAGCCGGTGCTTGCTCTTGTTGACGGCAACACCGTAAAGGGAATTGAAATGCAGGCAAGGAATGTCGTTGGCGGCGATGGAAAATCAGCCTCCATTGCGGCTGCTTCGATTTTAGCCAAGGTCAGCAGAGACAGACTTATGCTTGAAATGGCGGAAAAGTATCCGGAATACAGCTTTGAAAAGCACAAGGGCTACGGTACAAAGGTGCATTATGCGGCCCTGAGAGAATATGGACCAAGTCCGATACATAGATTAACATTTTTAAAGAAAATGCATTGAGACAATGACTACAAGAAAGCTTACAGGCCGCTGGGGTGAAGAGCTTGCGGCGGAATATCTGCGTAGGAGCGGATATAAAATAGTAGCCCTTGGGTATCGTACCAGAATGGGAGAGATAGATATTATCGCGGAAAAGCGGAAATTTCTGGTGTTTGTTGAGGTAAAGCTGCGTAAAACCGATAAATTCGGCACAGCGGGTGAGTATGTAAACGCGGAAAAACAGCGTAAGCTGAGGCTTACGGCTCTTGCCTGGATGCAGAGCAACGAGACCTCAAAGCAGCCGAGGTTTGACGTAATAGAAATCTACGCTCCCCACGGTATACAGACGGTTGACCCGACGATTAATCATATCGAAAATGCGTTTTAATGCGAGGTTTGAATTTGAATATTCCATATTTTGACACACATTGTGATACCGCTTCTGAGATAATGGGAAGGTACGGTCTGAGGGAAAATCCCCTCCACCTGGACCTTGCTCGCGGAAGCAGATATGCTCCAAGAGGGCAGGTTTTTGCCTGCTTCGCTGACGGCGGCAATTACGATGACTATACAAAACAGCGTGATAATCTCATGGCTGAGTTTAGGAAGAACAGAGAGCTTGCAGCCTTTTGCAGAAACGGAAAGGATGCCGAAAAGGCTTATAAAGATGGGAAAACAGCCGCTTTCATATCCGTTGAGGGTGCTGAGCTTTTGGACTGCTCCATTGAGAAGCTGGAGAGGGCAAAGACCGATGACGGCCTTTGCATTGTGACACTCACATGGAATCATGCAAATCCTCTTTCCGGCTCAAATTGCGACAGACCGGAGGAAGGACTTACATGTCTGGGCAAAGCCTTTGTCCGTGCCTGTGATAAATTCGGTGTATTTGTGGACGTTTCCCACCTTTCGGACAAGGGCTTTTGGGATGTGATGGAAATAACTGAAAAGCCGGTTATTGCCACCCACTCCAATTCAAGGGCTGTTCATAAGCATACGAGAAACCTGACCGATGATATGTTTAGGGCAATTATCGAAACAGGCGGTATCGTGGGTATAAATCTTTATGGAGAGTTTTTAGGTGCTGAGCCCGATATCAAATCAGTTTTAAAGCACGTCGAGCATTTTCTGAACATGGGCGGGGAAACGCACCTTGCGGTTGGTGCTGACCTTGACGGCTGTGACATACTGCCTGCGGAAATCGGCGGAATTCAGGATATGCACAGACTGTATTATGAAATTGAAAACAATTTTGGCAAGAGTATTGCGGAAAATATATATTTTAACAATGCAATGACGTTGTTAAGCAGATTATAACGGAGGAAAAGAAAATGCGCTATCAGAGTACAAGAGATAAAAGCATAAGCTTCACTTCTGCTGAAGCTATCGCAAGAGGTTTATCCCGTGACGGCGGCCTCTTTGTTCCCGAAGAAATCCCTGCCATTACTATTGAAGAGATCGAAAAGCTTTGCGGTATGAAGTATCAGGACAGAGCTGTTTATGTCATGAAGAAGTACCTTGATGATTTCTCCGAAGCAGAGCTTCAGGATTTCACATCCAAGGGTTACGGTGATAATTATGATTCAGATAAGATCGCTCCTGTTTACAAGCTTGATGACAATACATTCTTCCTTGAGCTGTGGCATGGCCCAACCTGTGCTTTCAAGGACATGGCACTCCAGATGCTCCCACATCTGCTCACCGCTTCTCTGATTAAGAACGGCGAAGAAAAGCAGGTATGTATTCTGGTTGCGACCTCCGGCGATACCGGAAAGGCTGCTCTTGAAGGCTTCAGCGATGTTGACAGAACAAAGATCATGGTGTTCTATCCTAAAGATGGCGTTTCCGACATTCAGAAGCTCCAGATGGCTTCTCAGAGCGGTAATAACGTTGGTGTCTGCTCTGTCGTGGGCAACTTCGATGATGCACAGACAGGTGTAAAGAAGATTTTCTCTGATGCAGAGCTGAGAGAACGCCTTGCGGAAAAGGGCTATTTCCTTTCCTCCGCAAACTCCATCAACTGGGGCAGACTCCTTCCGCAGGTTGTTTATTACATTTCTGCTTACTGTGATGTTGTAAACAGTGGTGCAGTTAAGCTTGGTGATGCAATCAACTTCTGCGTGCCAACAGGCAACTTCGGCAATATCCTTGCAGGCTATTACGCAAAGATGATGGGCCTTCCTGTAAACAAGCTGATCTGTGCTTCAAACTCCAACGATGTTCTCACCGAGTTCATCAGCACAGGCGTTTATAACAGAAACAGAAAGTTCTTCACAACTATTTCCCCATCTATGGATATTCTCGTTTCCTCCAACCTTGAAAGACTGGTATTTGAGCTTTCCGGCAAGGACGAGGAAAAAATCAGAGGCTATATGGCTGACCTGAACACAAAGGGTGTTTACACCGTTGACGAAAAGATCAAGTCCGCTCTGGATGCTGACTTTGCCGCAGGCTGCTGTTCCGAAGAGGAAACAAAGGCCATCATCGGCAAGACATTCAGCGAGAAGAATTACCTTATTGACACTCATACAGCGGTTGCATACCACGTAATGGAAGAATACCGCAAGGACACAGGCGATGATACAGTGAGCGTTGTTGTTTCCACAGCAAGCCCATACAAGTTCT
Source organism: Oscillospiraceae bacterium (assembly GCA_015067795.1). GTDB lineage: Bacteria > Bacillota > Clostridia > Oscillospirales > Oscillospiraceae > SIG495. The sequence goes on along the minus strand of SVLU01000020.1, from coordinate 26,095 downwards.
GTGCCGCTGTTCTTGAGGCTCTCGGTCAGGATGCAAATGATGACGGTCTTAAGCTTATCGACAAGCTGACAGAGGTTACCGGTGTTGAAGCTCCAAAGCCTATCGTAGCTCTTAAGGATAAGAAAATACGCTTCGATGGCTGGGTAAACAAGGAAGAAATGATTAAGGTCGTTGAGGATTTCTTAGTGTAAATATGTAAAATCTCAACCGTAGTGTCATGGCGAGAGCCGCTTGCGGATCAAATCAATCTTTTGCATTAAGATTCCCACGTCGCTACGCTCCTCGGAATGACACGAAGCTTTATGTAAGCCTGTCGTTTAGACAGGCGTGGAAAGCGGTTACATCTGAGCGGAGTTCTTGGGTGTAAATGTACCGCAGAAGGTCTCAGCTTTCCGTACTGCGTTGGAAGATTCCACTACGATCTTGTTTGCGTGGCAATAGTTGTCTGTGCCGTGAAACTTGCAGTTTACTACGTCACAGGCAACACCGTTCAGCTTGTCGCTATTAGAAAAGTTATTCATTTTATTCTCCGTTCTGCCAGTAGATACGTTCTTTGAATGAACGTCCGCGGTTAGTATTTGATGTATTGATAAAAATATTCAGGAGTTTACGATATGCTTTATGTAATAGGGGATCTTCATCTTTCACTTTCGGTTGCAAAGCCAATGGATATATTCGGCGGTTGGGATAACTATGTTGAAAGACTGCAGGAGGGCTTTTCCGTTGTGAAGGAGGATGACCTGACTGTAATATGCGGTGATATGACATGGGGAATGAATTTGGAGCAGTGCAAACTGGATTTTGAATTCATTGACCGACTGCCGGGTAAGAAGATAATCCTGAAGGGAAACCATGATTACTGGTGGTCAACGGCAACGAAAGCAAAGAAGTTCTTTGCCGAAAACGGCATTGAGTCCATTGATATTCTTCATAACAACTGCTTTTTCTATAATGATATAGCTATTTGCGGAACAAGAGGCTGGTTCTACGAAGAGGAAACTCACGGCGAGCATGACAAAAAGGTCATGAATCGTGAACTGATGCGTCTTGAGGCTTCTCTCAAGGCGGCAGGTGACTGCAGGACAAAGTATTGCTTCCTCCACTATCCGCCGAGATATAACGACTACATCTGTGACGAAGTGGTGGAGCTGCTTGAAAAATATAATGTACAGCGGTGCTATTACGGACACATCCACGGTCCGGGCAGACGATTTGCCATCGAGGGCAACGTGGGTGGCGTGCTTTATACAATGGTGAGTGCCGACCATGTGGGCTTTAAGCCTGTCCTTGCGGCAGAATAAGTTGCATATTTTTTGTGAATTTTTTAAAAATTGTTTGCATTTGATGGAAAAATCTGATATAATCCACACCGTATTTCTGAAGAAAAATAATTGGAGGATGTTAAAGTGAACGTCAAGAATTTTGAAAGAAAAGAAAATTCCAAGGCTGAAATTACCGTTGAATTCAGTGCAGTAGAATTTGAAAAGGCACTGAACGATGCTTACCAGAAGGGTAAGGACATGATCCAGATTCCGGGCTTCCGTAAGGGCAAGGCTCCAAGAGTTATGGTTGAAAGAATGTATGGCTCCAAGGTCTTCTATGAAGACGCTCTGGAAGAACTCTTCCCAGTGGGTCTGGACTACGCAGTTGCAGAGCAGAATATCACAATCGTTGGTCAGCCTGCAGTTGTTAATTTTGATGTAAGCGACGAAAAGGTTGCTGAAATCACATATAGTGTTGCTCTCTATCCGGAAGCAGCAATGGGCGAATACAAGGGTGTTAAGGCTTATAAGCCTGCAGTTGAAGTAACAGACGAACAGGTTGACGCTGAAGTGGCTAACATTCAGCAGAGAAATGCCCGCATCCAGCCTGTTGAAGGCCGTGCAGCACAGGACGGCGATACAGCTAATATCGACTACGAAGGCTTTGTTGACGGCGTTGCTTTTGAAGGCGGCAAGGACGAAGGCTATGACCTGGTTCTCGGCTCCAATACCTTCATCCCAGGCTTTGAACCACAGGTAGTCGGCATGAATATCGGTGACGAAAAGGACATCACCGTTACATTCCCTGAAGAATATCATTCCACAGAGCTTGCAGGCAAGGAAGCTGTTTTCAAGATCAAGCTCAATGAAATCACCGAAAGAATTCTCCCAGAACTGGACGATGAATTTGCCAAGGACGTTTCCGAATTCGACACACTGGCTGAATACAAGGAAAGCGTAAAGAAGGAACTGGAAGAAAAGGCTAAGACCGAGGTTGAAAACGCATTCAGAGAAGCTGTTATGGAAAAGGTTATCGCAGGCATGACAGTTGAAGTTCCTGATGAAATGATCGACGCTCGTGTTGAAGATACAATTAAGAACTACGAAAGCAATTTCGCATCCCAGGGTATCCAGCTCAGCCAGTATCTTGAATGGACAGGTATGACTCTTGATACATTCAAGGTAAACATTCGTCCATCCGTTCTCCAGCAGATCAAGACTGACCTTGCTTTTGAAAAGGTTGCAGAGATTGAAAACTTTGAAATCGCTGAAGAAGAAATCGCAGCTGAATACTCCATGATCGCAGAAGAATACAAGATGGAGCTTGAAAAGGTTATGGAATTCATCCCAAGAGAATCCGTAAAGACCCAGATCAAGATCGAAAAGGCAAGAAACCTCATCTTCGATACTGCTGTTGCAGAGGAAAAGGCAGAAGAAGCTGCTGAATAATCAGTAAAACGTATAATTTTTGAACCTATTGGAGATTATTTCTCAGTGAAAGGAGCGGTAAGAATGAGTCTCGTACCATATGTAGTAGAACAGACATCAAGAGGTGAGCGTTCATATGACATTTTTTCCCGTCTGCTGAACGACAGAATAGTTTTCCTCGGTGAAGAGGTAAACGATACCACCGCAAGTCTGATCGTAGCACAGCTTCTGTATCTTGAAGCTCAGGATCCTGATAAGGACATCCAGTTCTATATCAACAGCCCAGGCGGTTCCGTAACTGCAGGTCTGGCTATTTACGACACAATGCAGTATATCAAGGCTGACGTTTCCACAATTTGCATCGGTCTTGCAGCAAGCATGGGCGCATTCCTGCTCTCCGCGGGTGCAAAGGGCAAGAGATTTGCTCTCCCAAATTCTGAGATCATGATCCATCAGCCGAGCGGCGGTTTCAGAGGTCAGGCTACTGATATCAATATCCACGCTCAGAACATTCTGAGAATTAAGGATAACCTGAACCGCATCATGGCGGAAAATACAGGCAAGCCTGTTGAAGTTATCAAGGATGCAACTGAACGTGACAACTTCATGACAGCTGAAGAGGCTTGTGAATTTGGCCTTATTGATAAGGTAATTTATAAAAGATAACTTTTTAGTTAAAGGTAGACGATATGGCAAATAACAACGATTCTAACAGAATCAAGTGCAGCTTCTGCGGTAAGCCTCAGGATCAGGTGGGACAACTCATATCAGGTCACAATGCTTACATCTGTGACGAGTGTGTTGAGCTGTGTGCCACTATCATCGGCAGGGAATACGGTGTTGAGGATGACGAGCGCTACGGCGAAGGTCTGCCGACTATTGACAGAATTCCACGTCCCCATGAGATGAAGGAGTATCTTGACCAGTATATCATCGGTCAGGAGAGCACAAAGATCGCTCTTTCAGTTGCGGTTTACAATCATTATAAGAGAATATTCCAGGTGATTGAGGACGATACAGAGCTGCAGAAGTCCAATATCCTGATGATCGGCCCTACCGGCAGCGGTAAGACTCTGTTTGCGCAGACTCTTGCAAAGCTCCTTAAGGTTCCCTTCGCTATTGCCGATGCCACAACCCTGACAGAAGCAGGTTACGTTGGCGATGACGTTGAGAACATCCTTCTCCGTCTTGTACAGGCGGCGGATTTTGATATTGAGCTTGCAGAACGTGGCATCATTTATGTGGACGAGATCGACAAGATTGCCCGCAAGAGTGAGAATACCTCCATTACCAGAGACGTTTCAGGTGAAGGTGTTCAGCAGGCACTTCTGAAAATTCTTGAGGGTACGGTTGCCAATGTTCCTCCACAGGGCGGCAGAAAGCACCCCCATCAGGAGTTTATCAAGATCGACACAAAGAACATTTTGTTCATCTGCGGCGGTGCCTTTGACGGTCTGGAAAAGATAATTGAACGCAGAGTGAGCAGTAAGAGCATCGGTTTTGGTGCGGAAATCAAGGGCAAAAAGGATCAGAATAAGGGCGAGATCTTCCAAAAGGTTCAGCCTCATGACCTCCTTAAGTTCGGCATCATTCCGGAGCTTGTGGGCAGAATGCCTGTTATAACACCGCTGCGGTCCCTGTCCCGTGAGGATATGATAAGCATTCTTACCGAGCCTAAGAACTCCCTTGTTCGTCAGTATAAGGCTCTTATGAGCTATGACCGTGTAAAGTTGGAGTTTGAACAGGGTGCGCTTGAGGCAGTTGCGGATAAGGCTATTGAGCTTGATATGGGCGCAAGAGGTCTCCGCTCTGTTCTGGAAAAGGTTATGCAGAATGTAATGTACACCGTTCCCCAGAACGACAAGATCGAGCGTGTTATAATCACCGGCGAATGTATCAAAGATGGCGCTGAGCCAAAATTAGTTTTAAGACCAAAGCCGGAAATTGACCCGGATAAGGTCTACGCATCTTAATTACTCACTGAGCCGCACAAAACTTGTGCGGCTTTTTGTAAACGCTGATTAAATGCGGCTTCGCATCTGGCGGCTGTTTTCCGCTGGAAATACGTTGTATTTTCTTGAAATACACAAAGTATTCCCTGCGAAAATGTGCCTTTTTCCAACGAAAAATTTCTCGCCATCTGCTCTCGCCGAGTTAATCATCGTTTACCTTTGCAAACACTGAAAACTCACTTTCTTGCCTCTCCCTATGGGAGAGGTGGCTCGCGAAGCGAGAAGGAGAGGGTTTGGGATAGTGAAAAAATAATGCAAAGAGAATAAATTTTGTTATACCCCTCTCAGTCAGCTAACGCTGACAGCTCTCCCCAAGGGGCGAGCCGGAGGGAAAATACGAGTTATTACAGGTTTTTAGACAGACAGGAGGCGTGAATATGAGCGAGCATCAGGAAAGAATTTTTATCACCGAGAATATGCCAATGATGGCTCTTCGTGGTCTTACGGTATTTCCGGAAATGATACTTAATTTTGATGTTGAGCGTTCCATATCCATAAATGCTCTTAACGCCGCTTCTCAGGAGGAAAGGCGTATATTCCTTGTTGCACAGAAGGATATTTTAAAGGAAGACCCGGAAGAGGAGGACCTTTACCAGATAGGTACGGTATGCAATATCCGTCAGTTCATCAGAGGTCAGAATGGCACAATGCGTGTGCTGGTGGAGGGTCAGACAAGAGCCCGTCTTGTGGGTGTGACTCAGACTGAGGGCTTCTTCCGTGCAGACGTTCTTATGCTCCCCGAAAGACAGGCGGCGGAAACGCCAAAGTCCGAGGCGATGCTCCGTCAGGCTATCGGTCTGTATGATGAGTATACAAGAATTTCGGGCAATGAATCTCCCGAGACACTTATAGGTCTCACTATGCGTTCAGACCTGGGTTATACTGCGGACTATATCATTCAGAACATTTTCCTCAGACATACAGAAAAGCAGCTTGTTCTGGAGACTATCGACCCGACACGCCGACTTAACATGGTAAACAATATCATGGCACGAGAGGTGCAGGTGCTTTCCATCGAACAGCAGATGGGTGAAAAGCTCCAGCAGCATCTGACAAAGCTTCAGAAGGAGAATGTCCTTCGTGAGCAGATAAAGGTTATACGTCAGGAGCTGGGCGAGGACGACGAGTTTACTGAAATTGACGAGTACCGCAGTAAGATCAAGGCACTTCACCTTGAACGTGAAATTGAGGAAAAGCTTCTTAAGGAGACTGACCGTTTGTCAAGACAGCCCTTCGGTTCTGCAGAGGCAACCGTAATAAGAGGATATCTTGACACCTGTCTTGAAATCCCGTGGAACACATACACAAAGGAACGGCTGAACATCAAAGCGGCACGAAAGGTGCTTGATGATGAGCATTTTGGCCTTGATAAGGTCAAGGAAAGAATTGTTGAGTTCTTAGCTGTAAGACAGCTTGCACCTGACATGAAGGGTACTATCATTTGCCTTGTAGGCCCTCCTGGTGTTGGCAAGACCTCTATTGCCATCAGCATTGCCAAGGCTGTGAACAGAAAGCTGTACCGTATGTCCCTGGGCGGTATTCACGATGAAGCCGAGATCAGAGGTCACAGAAAGACATACGTTGGTGCAATGCCCGGCAGACTGATAAATGGCGTTATTCAGGCAAAATCCATGAATCCGCTTCTGCTCCTTGATGAAATTGACAAGCTTGGCAGCGACCACAGGGGTGATCCTGCTTCCGCTCTGCTTGAAGCCCTTGACCCGGAACAGAACAAAACCTTCCGCGATCATTATCTGGAAGTACCCTTTGATCTGTCCAATGTGATGTTCATAACCACCGCAAATACAACCGACACAATTCCGCGTCCGCTTCTTGACCGAATGGAGGTCATTGAGCTTTCCAGCTATACCGACGAGGAAAAGCTGAGAATTGCAAAGGATCATCTCATTGTAAAACAGCGTAAGAAACACGGTCTCAACGGCAACCAGCTTAGAATTACAGACGATGCAATAAGAGATATCATTGCAGGCTACACCAGAGAATCAGGTGTTCGTCTTCTTGAACGGGAGATAGCTGCTATTTGCAGAAAAACTGCAGCTAAAGTAGCCCAAGGTGAGGTCAAGTCTCTCAATGTAAAGAGTGAAAATCTCGACTCCCTGCTTGGCGTTCGCAAGTATAAGCCTGATGCTCTGGCAGGAAACGACAGAGTGGGTGTGGTTAACGGTCTTGCCTGGACCCGTGTTGGCGGCGAGATACTTGAAATTGAAGCCGCGGTTGTGAACGGCACAGGCAAGCTTGAGCTTACAGGCAATCTGGGCGATGTGATGAAGGAATCCGCCAGAGCTGCCGTAACATATATCAGAAGCCGTGCTGAAAGATTGGGGATTGACCCTGATTTCCATAAGAATAAGGATATTCATATCCACTTCCCTGAGGGTGCTGTCCCTAAAGACGGTCCATCTGCCGGTATAGCAGTTTCCATTGCCGTTATTTCCGCTCTTACAGGCACTCCTGTAAGACGTGATGTGGCAATGACAGGTGAGATAACCCTTACAGGCCGCGTACTTGCCATCGGAGGATTAAAGGAAAAGACTATGGCGGCAATGAGAGCGGGAATAAGAACAGTTATTATTCCGGCTGAAAATCTGGCCGACCTTGAGGAAATCGACCAGACAGTAAGAAGAGCCTTGAACTTTGTTTCCGCTGATATGCTGGACGGTATTTTAGATACAGCTCTTGCATTTTCAATACGTACGAAGGATGTGAATGAAAAGGCTGATGATATGCTGACTTTTTCTGACAACCGTGAACAGGCTGCTGTTATCAGGCAATAAACCTTTGTAAAGCCTCTCCTGTGCAAGGGGAGGTGGCAAAAATCCTTGATTTTTGACGGAGGGGTTGTATTTATAAAGACAATCCCCCAGTCAGCCTACGGCTGACAGCCCCCTTTACACAAGGGGGCCTTGGCAAAGAACAAATTATGGAGGTAAAAATGAATCTGCATAATGTGGAATTTTTGAAATCAGTAACTAAACCTGCTGATTTTATGAGAACGAGTATGCCTCAGATCGCCTTTGCAGGCAAATCAAATGTAGGCAAGTCCTCGGTTATAAATAAGCTTTTAAACAGAAAGAATTTTGCCAGAGTCGGTGCTTCACCCGGCAAGACCGTCCACATCAACTACTTCCTCATCGACAAGACGGCCCTTTTCGTTGACCTTCCGGGTTACGGTTATGCTAAAGTTTCAAAAGCTGAGCGTGACCGCTGGGGCAAGCTCATGGAGCAGTATTTTGGTGAACAGGGTTTAATCACTTTAGGCGTAATGATAGTGGATGCACGTCATAAGCCGACTAAGGATGACGTGACAATGGCAAACTGGTTCAAGTCCACCGGATGTCCTTTCCTTATCTGTGCAAACAAGGTGGATAAGGTCAAGAAGAGTCAGCTTGAGGGCAATATGGCGCTTATTCGTGAAACTCTTGAGCTTGATGAAAGCGTTGAGATAATCCCATTCTCTGCTGAAACAGGCATCAACCGTGATAAACTGATAAGCTCCATTGAAAAGAGCTTTTAGATGTGATAAAATATCAGATTAAGGAGAACTATGGCAGAAGTATTCAGAAATCTTGATTGGTCGGTGCTTACCGATGCCCTGCTGTCGATTATCCCTGCCCTTTTGTGCATCACCTTCCACGAGGTCTGTCACGGTTATACGGCATACCTCCTTGGGGATAACACCGCAAAAAACAGAGGGAGACTTACGCTTAATCCAATCAAGCACCTTGACATCATGGGTCTTGTTATGATGGCGATATTCCATTTCGGCTGGGCAAAGCCTGTGCCGGTGGATATGCGTAATTTCAAAAAGCCTAAGCGTGGCATGGCGATAACCGCTCTTGCCGGACCGCTTTCCAACGTACTGCTGACAGTTGTGTTCCTTGTGATATACGGTCTGCTTTTTGAGGTGCTGTACCCAAGCACTGTTGGGCACTATGTCCTGCAGATGATATATCTTACATCGTATATCAGCCTTGCATTTGCAATCTTTAATATCATACCTATTCCGCCTATGGACGGTTCAAAGGTACTGTTTTCTTTCTTTTCAGACAGTGCATATATGAAGCTGATGCGTTATGAACGGTACGGTATGATAATTCTTGTAGTGCTTATTGCCACCGATGTTTTGGCTGCACCGCTTGATGTTGTACTGAGCTTTTTATATGATAAGCTCTTTGTTATCGCTGAATTTGCCCATGATCTCGTAATATGAGGTAGGTATAGTCAATGGAAAATCCCACCTTCAAGCTGGAAGGCGTTGTTAAGGTCAAGGAGAATATGGAGGACTTTGAAGGGCCTCTTAATCTCATTTTGACACTGCTGAGTAAGAATAAAATCGAAATAAAGGATATTCAGATATCCTCCCTTTTGGAGCAGTATCTGGAATATATCGAAAATATGAAGTCTATGGACCTGGAGGTTGCCAGCGAGTTTGTTGCAATGGCATCTCATCTGGTTTACATAAAGGCAAGGACTGTGCTGAAATCCTCTGAGGAAAAAGAGGTTGACGAGCTGGAAGAGCTGAAAAGCTCCCTTGAGGCTTTGAAGAATAAGGACAAGTATGTTCAGATCAAGCAGGTTGCCGACTGGCTGGAGGAGATGTACAAAAACGGCAGTGGGCTTCTTGTTCGCAAGGCTGAAACTCTTCCTGCCCAGCGTGCCTATGCCTATCAGCATGAAACACAGGATTTGCTGGATGCTCTTGAACGTGCCTTTACCGAGACCAATCAGGCTCCGCCCACACCGGATAAGAAACAGTTTATTCCCAACCGAATTGTTTTTTCAGTCAGCCGTAAGACGGCGGAAATACTGGCACATCTTCGCGAGGTTGGTGTTATCAGCCTTGACGAGCTGATGGGACTGTCTGAAAGCCGATCAGAGCTGGTGGCGACCTTTATCTCCGTTCTGGAGCTTTGCAAGTCGGGTTCCGTTGTGGTTTTCGGTGAGGAGGACGATCTGAGTATCGCATTGGGTGAGAATGTGGATAAAGGTGAAGTGCCGGTGGACGATGGTGAATAGGTAAGCGGAAGGCAGAGGGCTGCCTTCCCTACATAAATTGCGTTAGACTTAGAAAGGATTTTCTATAAAATATGGAAATTCGTGACATAGAAGCCGCGATTGAGGGCATACTATTTGCAGCGGGAGAGCCTGTTGACCTTGGGAGAATAGCTGCCGTGCTGGCTCTTGAGAAGAACGAGGTCAGCGACATCGTGGACAGAATTGCCGACAGACTAAACTGTCCTGAAAGCGGTATCAGACTTGTGCGGATGGAAAACAGTGCCCAGCTTTGCTCCGCTCCTGAATATGCCGACATTATCCGTATGGTTCTTGAGGAACGAAAGCCTCCGAAGCTCAGCAAATCCTGCCTTGAGGTTCTGGCCATCACCGCGTACTATCAGCCTGTGACAAAGGCAGTTATTGAGCAGATAAGAGGCGTTGACAGCGACTATTCCGTAAAGGTACTCTGCGACAGGGGCTTTATCCAGCAGCAGGGCAGACTAAATGTGCCGGGCAGACCTGTGCTCTACGGTACAACGAAGGACTTCCTGCGTGTGTTCGGCATCAGCTCCATCGACCAGCTTCCTGAGCTTCCGGGAACTGAAACCGATGCGGAGGGGCAGATGAAGCTTGCAGATGCCATAGAAAAACTAAAGGCTGAACGGATAACTGAGGAGTAATTCCGATGATTGCTGTTATCATTATCATACTTGTGCTTTTTGCTTTGGCTGTGATATGGCTGAGTATCAATATTCAAATGGAACTTACAGGTCTTAACATTTGGATAAAGATCATGTTCTTTAAAGTACAGGTATACCCAAGACCCAAGGCGTCTACTGCAAAAACAAAGAAAAAAACTGAAAAACCTGCTGAAACGGAGGAAAAGCCCCGAAAGCCTAAGGAAAAAATGGACTATAAGGGATTTGCAAGGATCTTACTCAAGGCGGCAGGACGTATTCGCCGCAAGCTTGGAATTAACAGACTTAAATTCCACTACACGGCAGGCGGTCCTGACCCTGCGGATACTGCCCTGCAGTACGGCCGTGTGTCTGCCGCGGTTTACAGCTTGATGCCGGAGGTTTGCCGTATATTTAATGTGAAGCACAAGGATGTTTCCGTGAGTGTGGATTTTGATATCGAAAAGCCAACGGTTGAGCTTGACCTCAGTATGGGTATGTATTTATGGCAGATAATATACATTGGTATATTTACACTTGCGGATTTTTCAAAGCTAAAGAGTAATAACTAACCAAAGCGGTTTAATGAAAGGAATGGTGACACAATGGACAAGCATCCAATCGGAGATCTCATGGCAACCACAATGCAGAAAATACGTGAAATGGTGGATGTAAACACCATAATCGGACAGCCTGTTCAGGCAGGAGAAGGACTGACACTTATACCGATTTCCAGAGTCAGCTTTGGTTTTGCTTCCGGCGGTTCTGATATTCCGGCTAAGCAGCCTGCACAGCAGAATGCCTTTGGCGGCGGCAGCGGTGCCGGTGTTAAGATCGTGCCTGTTGCATTCGTTGTTGTAAAGGACGGCGATGTTAAGATCCTTAATATGTCCGCTCCAGCAGTTACAACAGTTGACAGAATAGTTGAGTCCATCCCCGAACTCATCGACAAGGTGTCCGAACTCTTCAGGAAGGACGACAAGGAGACCAAATAATTATCCAAATTGATTTTGGATAAACAGCACCTGAATAGACAATAATAAGCACTGCCAATTTTTCTAATGGTGGTGCTTAATTATGAAAAAAGCTGTTTTAAGTATTATTATTGCAAGTTTTTGCCTTTTCCCTGCTCGTGCAAATGCCATAAGTGCCGAGAGCTGTATTCTTATAGATGCAGACAGCGGTAAGGCTCTTTATGAATATAACGCGGATAACCGGATGCTCATTGCAAGTACGACCAAGATCATGACTGCCCTTGTGGCACTTGAAAAAGGTGACCTTAAGGATGAAGTCAGGATAACGAAGGACTCCTGCAATGTGGAAGGCTCGTCCATGTACCTTAAACAGGGCGATACCATAACCCTTGAGCAGCTTATTTACGGCATGATGCTGGTTTCAGGGAACGATGCCGCCTCTGCGGTGGCGTATCATATAGCAGGCAGTATAGAGGCTTTTGCGGAGCTGATGAACGATAAGGCGGCAGAGCTGAGATTAAAAAACACTTCCTTTACAAATCCCCACGGTCTTGACCATGAAAACCACTATTCCACCGCAAGGGATATGGCGATCATCATGCAGGCGGCAATGGAGAACAAGGATTTTGTCAGGATAACTTCAACTAAGAGCATTACAATAGACGGTATAACCTATACAAATCACAATAAGCTTCTTTCGATCTGCGAAGGAATAACAGGCGGAAAGACGGGCTACACAAAAGCCGCAGGCAGAACTCTTGTTTCAAGCTGTCAGCGAAATGGCATGAGTCTCATTTGTGTTACCCTCAATGACCCCGACGACTGGGATGACCATATTGCGATATACGAACAGGCTTTTCAGGAGTATGAGCGTGTGACGGTGGCTGACAGCGGAGCGGTATACGCTGAACTTCCTGTTATCGCAGGCGAGGACTGTGATACCGTTAAAATCAAACCTGCCGAGACTGTTACAGTTACAGTAAAAGCTGAAAGTGAGATTGAAATAACAAATGATCTGCCCCGGTTTGTCTATGCGGAAATTACGGAAGGCGAAAAGGCGGGAACTCTCACATGGACGGTAAACGGAGAGACAGCCGGAGAGGTGGAGCTTGTTTACGCTGAAAGTGCGGAACGTGAAGAACCTGAGGATAAGGGGTTTTTTGAAGAACTGAAGGAAAAGTTTATGGGATTTGTTGAATTCAGAATGAACAAATTCGGTTATTATGGGAGCTGACTATGGAAGAACGACTTCAAAAGATATTGTCATCAAGAGGTATTGCATCCCGCCGCAAGGCTGAGGAGCTTATACAGGGGGGACACGTGTCAGTAAACGGTATAAGAGCATCCTTAGGTGACAAGGCTGACCCTGAAAAGGATATTATTAAGGTAAATGGTGCAAGGATCCCCGGAAAGGGAGACCTTGTTTACATAATGCTCAACAAGCCCCGTGGATACATCACCTCCATGAGTGACGAAAAGGGCAGACCCACCGTTGTTGACCTTACCTCCGATGTGGGTGTTCGGGTATATCCTGTGGGAAGGCTGGACTGGGATTCCGAGGGACTTCTGCTTCTCACAAATGACGGTGAATTTGCTAACATCGTTGCCCACCCATCAAATAACAAGGTCAAATCCTATGTTGTAACAGTTGTTGGCAATGTGGAGCGGGCTTTGGAAAGCCTCCGCAGTCCCATGGTGATTGACGGCTATAAGATAAGACCTGCCAGGGTAAATGTGATAGGGGAAAACAAGCTTTTAATTAAAATACATGAGGGCAGAAACCGTCAGGTTCGCAAAATGTGTGCTGCAAGCGGTCTGGAAGTCCTTACGCTTAAGAGAACTGCCATCGGTCATGTGGAGCTTGGCCGGCTGAAAACAGGCACATGGCGATATCTCACAGCTCGGGAAATTGAAAGCCTGAAGGGACACGAACTGCAAAAATGAAAGTTTAGCACCAACAAATTGCATTTTGATATTGCATTTCTTAAAAAACGTGGTACAATATCAATGAATTATGAAGCATTAAATTCATCTTGCGATTTTAGGAGGTGCAACTATGAGCAGAGACGTACTGACTGTAATTAATTCTGCTTCCAGATCCTTCTCAAAGGGTCAGAGAAAAATAGCTGCTTACATTTCCGAAAACTACGATAAAGCAGCGTTCATGACAGCCAGCAAGCTTGGCGATACCGTTGGTGTAAGTGAATCCACGGTGGTTCGCTTTGCCGCTGATTTGGGCTATGACGGATATCCTGCTATGCGTAAGGCATTGCAGGAAATGATAAAGTACAGACTCACAACCGTTCAGAGAATTGAAGTTTCCAAGGAACTGACCGATGGCGGTGACGTCCTTTCCAACGTACTTACAACTGACATTGAAAAGATAAGAGCGACCCTGGAAGAGGTTGACAGAGAGAGCTTCCAGAAGGCGGTTGATGCAATCGTAAAGGCTAAAAATATTTACATTTTAGGCTTCCGTTCCTCCGCTGCTCTTGCCAGCTTCATGGGCTTCTATCTCAATCTCCTTTTCCCGAATGTCAAGATAGTCAACGAAAATTCCGCAGGTGAAGTTTTTGAACAAATTCTGCGTATCGGAGAGGGAGACCTGCTGGTGGCTATCAGCTTCCCCAGATATTCCAGACGTACCATCAGAGCTATCTGTTTCGCGAAGGACAACGGTGCGGAGATCGTGGGTATCACAGATGCCGATTCATCTCTTGTTGCCCAGTTTGCGAATATCAATCTCTATGCCAGAAGTGAAATTCTCTCCTTCCTGGACTCCATTGTTGCACCACTCAGCCTTATCAATGCTCTTATCGTAGCGGCGGCTACTCAGGCACATAAGGATCTTGTTGCAAACTTTGAGCAGCTTGAAAACATTTGGGCGGAATATGATGTCTATGAAAAAGCAAGCAACTGATATATGTGTCATCGGCGGCGGTGCTGCCGGTATGCTTGCTGCCGGAATTGCGGCAGGAAGAGGATATAAGGTGGTTCTCTTTGAGAAAAACCCTTATACCGGCAAAAAGCTTCGCATTACCGGCAAGGGCAGATGTAATCTTACAAACAATTCCTCTGTTCGTGATGTTCTTGATAATATACCCACCAACAGCAGGTTTATGTACAGCAGCCTTTATGGTTTTACCCCTCAGGATGTTATGGATTTCTTTGAGGGACTTGGCGTAAGGCTCAAGACCGAGCGGGGAAACAGAGTTTTCCCAGAGTCTGATAAGGCCGAGGATGTGGTAAACGCTCTTCGTGGATTTCTGAAGAAAAACGGTGTTGTTCAGCGTTTTGAGCAGGTCACGGATATTTTAACTGAGGATGGCAGAGTTGTTGGGGTGAAATCAGTTAATGGTGAAACACCCTGCAGGACTGTATTCCTCTGCACAGGCGGCAAATCCTATCCCATGACAGGTTCGACAGGTGACGGCTACAGGATGGCGGCAAGATTGGGACATAAAGTTACCGAAATAAAGCCATCCCTTGTACCCCTTGTCTGCGACCAGAGCTTCTGCAGGGATATGACAGGCTTGTCACTTAAAAATGTTACCCTTACGGTGTATGACCAAAAGGGAAAGAAGATTTACAGCGACCTTGGTGAAATGATGTTTACTCATTTCGGTATAACAGGTCCGCTGGTGCTTTCGGCAAGCTCCCACATCAGGGACTATTCAAAAAAACACTACGTCACTATTGACATGAAGCCTGCCCTTGACATGAAAAAGCTGGATGCAAGGCTTCTGCGTGACTTTGAAAAATACTCAAACAAGGCAATAATAAACGCTCTTGGCGAGCTTTTGCCAAAGAGCATGATTCCTGTGATGATAAGGCTGGCGGAGATACCGGAGGACACAAAGGTTCATTCCATAACAAAAGCCCAGCGTATGAGATTGCTTGAGAACATTAAAGCCATGCGTATTGACATCACAGGTCCGAGACCGATAGATGAAGCGATTATTACCTCCGGTGGCATAAGCGTTAAGGAAGTTGACCCCACCACAATGGAGTCGAAGCTTGTAAAGGGCTTGTACTTTGCTGGTGAGATTTTAGACGTGGACGCTTATACAGGCGGATTTAATTTACAGATAGCATGGAGTACCGCTTATGCGGCGGCGAACAGTGAGGTGCTTGATGAATAAAAAATTCAATATTGCAATAGATGGTCCTGCAGGTGCCGGTAAGAGCACCATTGCCAGAGCAGTTTCTGCAAGGCTGGGACTTATATATGTGGACACAGGTGCAATTTACAGAAGTGTCGGTCTTTACGTCTGCCGTAAAGGAGTGGGCTCAAAGGACAGAGACAGGATCATTGCTATGCTGCCTGAGATCGAAATTCGTATCGTACACGACGAAACAGGCAAACAGCTTATGATGTTAAACGGCGAGGATGTTTCCGAGGCTATCCGTATGCCTGAAATCTCCATCTACGCCTCAGATGTTTCCGCAATACCTGAGGTGCGAAGCTTTTTGCTTGACCTCCAGCGTGACTTTGCAAGAAAGCATGGTACGGTTATGGACGGTCGTGACATAGGCACAGTTGTTTTGCCTGATGCGGCACTTAAAATTTTCCTTACAGCATCCGCCGAGATAAGAGCGAAGCGAAGATACAGAGAGCTTTGCGAAAAGGGTGTTGACACCACTTACGAAGCGGTCCTCGAAGACATGAAGTACAGAGATGCCAATGACTCCGGAAGAAGCGTTGCACCGCTGAAGGCAGCAGAGGATGCGGTTATGCTTGACACCTCCGAGCTTACTCTTGAAGAGAGCATTCAGGCTGTTTTTACTCTTGCTGAGGAGAGAATGGGCGAGTAAGGTTATTTGGAGGACAGAATGGAAATAATTTTGGCAAAGACAGCCGGATTTTGTTTTGGTGTAAGGCGTGCAGTAAAAACTGCCGAGAATGCGGCTATGCTTCCGGGAAAGTGCATGACCTTAGGGCCAATCATCCATAACCGAAGCGTTACCGAAAAGCTTCACGGTATGGGTGTAAGCGAGATTTCCTCCGTTGCCGAGGCTCATGAGGGTGATACGGTTATCATCCGCAGTCACGGCGTAGGGCCTGAATACTACCGTCAGCTTGAAGAGCGGAAGGCGAATATAATCGACGCAACCTGTCCAGACGTTAAAAAGATACACAACATAGCGAAAAGAGAAACCGATGAGGGAAGAACGGTGATAGTTTTCGGTGACAGAAGTCACCCTGAAGTTCAGACAATCGCCGGATATTGCTCTGATCCGGTTATCGTTGGTAACCCGGAAGAGCTAAGAATATGGCTGAAAACAGGGAATAACAGCGAAAAGCCGATTTCCCTGGTTTCCCAGACCACCGGTATCAGAAATATTTTTGAAAGTTGCGTAAAAAAACTAAAAAAAGAGTGTACAAATTATAAAATCTTTGATACAATATGTAATGCTACGTCGAAGCGCCAGGAGGAAGCTGTGACCATTGCGGCACAGTGCGATATAATGATCGTCATCGGCGGAAAGCATAGTGCCAACAGTCGGCATTTGTGCGATGTCTGCGAAAGCGTATGCCCGAGAGTGCTTTTTGTTGAGACTGCGGACGAGCTTGCAGATGTTGATTTAACCGGCGTATATAAATTAGGTATCACTGCAGGTGCATCGACACCTGAGTGGATTATAAAGGAGGTCTACCAAAAGATGAGTGAAAAGAAGACTGTAAAAGCGGTCGGAGCCGCAGAAATCGAAGAGGAGGTAACTGCGGGAGCTATGGCTGATGAGAGCTTTGCTGAAATGCTTGAAAAATCCATTAAGACATTGTACAACGGAGATAAGGTAGTTGGTGTTGTCGCAGCTATTTCCGGCACAGAAATTTCCGTTGATCTGGGCACAAAGCATTCGGGTTACATACCCCTTGAAGAGCTCACCGACAATCCAGAAGCCAAGGCTGAGGATCTCGTCAAGGTCGGCGACGAAATTGAGTGCTATGTACTGCGAGTAAACGATGTTGAAGGTACTGTTGCTCTGTCCAAGAAGCGTCTTGATTCCGTCAAGGCTTGGGACGAGATCAGCGAATCTCAGGAAACTAAGACAATCGTTGAAGGCTATGTTACCGAAGAAAACAAGGGCGGTATCGTTGTATCCTGCCGTGGTGTTCGTGTATTCGTTCCTGCATCCCAGACAGGTCTGCCAAAGGATACCCCAATGAACACCCTGATGAAGAAGAAGGTTAAGCTTCGCATCACAGAAGTCAACAAGGCAAGACGCCGTGTTGTTGGCTCTATCCGTTCCGTACAGGCTGAAGAACGTAAGGCTAAGGCTGATGCAATCTGGGCATCCATCGAAGTAGGTAAGCAGTACGATGGTATCGTAAAGTCCCTCACTTCCTACGGTGCATTTGTTGACATCGGCGGTATCGACGGCATGGTTCACGTTTCTGAACTGAGCTGGAGCAGAGTACGTCAGCCAAGCGATGTACTGAAGGTTGGCGATCCAATCGACGTATACGTAATTTCCTTCGATAAGGAAAAGAGAAAGATCTCCCTCGGTCACAAGAAGGCAGAGGACAACCCATGGGTTAAGTTCACCACCAACTACGCAGTTGGTAGCGTTGCTAACGTAAAGATCGTTAAGCTGATGCCTTTCGGTGCATTTGCTGAGATCATTGAAGGCGTTGATGGTCTGATCCACATTTCTCAGATCGCTGATCGCAGAATTGGCAAGCCAGGCGACGTTCTTACCGAAGGTCAGATGGTTGATGCTAAGATCACCGAAATCGACGACGAAAAGAAGAAGGTTTCCCTCAGCATCAGAGCACTGCTCGAACCACAGAGTGAACCTGTTGCAGAAGAAGTTGCTGAATAATTCTCTTTAAAAATCATAATGGGATAAGCGAAAGCTTATCCCGTTATTTCTTTTCTAATGTTTTTTGGCTCTATGTCAATAGTTGGGGTAGAGCAAAAAAACAAAAACCTAAAAAATGTGAGGCAGAGCCGGCTCTGCCTCACATTTTTTTTGCATATAGAGTTCATGGGAGAACTATTGCGACATCCGTTTTATGACTTTGGAATGTCAATGATGATCTCTGTGCCCTTACCGGACTGGCTGTTGACGCTGATTGAATAATTATTACTGTACAGATATGATAACCTGTTGCGAAGGTTGAGAACGCCTATGTGTTCAAAGTGAGCAGTCTCGTTCAGGATTACGCTTTCATCGGAGCGGAAGTATTTTTCAATAGTTTCCTGACTCATGCCGATACCGTTGTCTTTCACTTTAATAGTAATTCTTTCGCCCTTGGTATCAATAGCTATTTTGATTTTACCCGGGATCGAGTTGCCATCCTTATCCACATTCATTACGATACCATGAAGTATTGAGTTTTCCACCAGCGGCTGAAGCAGGAATTTTGGTATCTGAAGCCCCTTATCATTATCGGTTATGCTGCATTCCAGAGAAACGGTGTTGTCGCAGAGATAATTCTGTATGGTGATATACTGCATCAATGTGTTTATCTCATTTTCAACGGTATCAAAGGACTGGAAATTCTTCATTTTGAGATTATTCTTAAGACAGTTGATGAGAGCATCGTTAACTATGACCACCTCTTTTGACCTGCCTAACTCAGCAAGCCTGGTTGATGTGTTCAGGGTGTTATAGATGAAGTGAGGGTCCATTGCGGAGATGGTCAGATTGTACTGAAGCATCTTTTCCCTTTTTTCCTTTTCCACAAGTTCGTTGATATTGTCCTGAATCTTACCTGTCATGGTGTTGAAGGCTGACGCAAGCTGACCTATTTCATCCTCGCTTGAGTCATCAAAGGTTACATCATAGTTGCCGTTCTGGATTACTGCTATCTTATCGGTTAATGCAACAAGTCGTTTGAATATTCTGTTGAAGATAAAGATTACTATCAGAACAAATACCCCTATAAAAACAGCGAAGATCAGTTGTATTCTCCAATTTGAGTTGATGAACAGATTGGAGAAAATGTCATTGGAAAAGCTGGAATAGAATCGTAATTGTTCGTTCTCGTAAGAGACGAGCACGGCGCAGTGGGTTTTATCGTTTTCTTCGAGGGTTATTACGTAGTGCTGCCTGCCGGAGGCGAGATTATCCAAAATCCAGGATGTATTCCATTGGGTGCCGTCAATGCTTTGATAAAGAGGTTCGCATCCGAAGCCGATAAATCCGAAATCATCTATGCCAAGCTCAAGGACGCTATCCCACAATGGGAAAATATCCGAATACTTTGTCATGACGATGGCGTAGTATTTATTCTGATTATCTTCGTCCGTGTGGAAGGTGTAAACATAACTGAAATAACCCTCCTGTTTGCCGTCTTCATTCTGGTAAACGATGGGAGAGTATGCTTTCAGGTTTTCCCGGTTTTCCTGATAGTGTTTAAACCATTCAGAGTCTACCAAATTTGAAGCAGCTTCACTGATGCTGTCATCACAGAAGATACCGTATTCCGCCGAGTAAATAACAGGATAGCTTACACCGGAATAGTCTACCCCATCAGTCATTGGGAATTCGGTGGTGAATGGAGTTGTTGATTCGGTTATGGCTTCGCGGAATTCATCCACATTTATAGAGCCTTCCGCAAGCTTGTTGGCGGCAGTACAGAAGTTTTCGTTTCTGTATGTGAGTTTGTACATGGTGGGATTGGACCTTGCAAGAAACATACTCATGTAAACAGCACTGTCACCTGTTTTTAAAATGGCATTTTCAATGAGATAAGGATTGAAAACGTTGAAGGTGATGGCCTGAATAATTGGAGCGGCTATCAGCATAAAAATGATGAAGCTGATCAGAATTATAAGGATGCTTTTTGTGGTCAGGGATTTAATTCTTTTTGTTTTTTTCAAAATAATTCCTCCGATACTCTAATGGTGTGACACCACAAACTTTTTTGAACACATTGGAGAAGTATGATAAATTCGCATATCCAACCTCACTGTATATTTCAGTGAGCTTTTTGTCCTTCAGCAGAAGCTCTTTTGCCTTTTCAATACGTATTTTCGTCAGCCACTTAATGGCCGTAAGACCCGTTTCGTCCTTCATTATCTTATTGAGCTTGTTTTGATCAATCCCAACATGGTTGGCAATATCGACTGCGGATAATTCGTTGTTTACAAAATTCTTCTGAATGTAATTGATGGCTGATTTTACCGGAGGAGAGTATGTATTTGCAGGGTTTTGATTAAGACTGTTTACAAGCTGAATGAGTTTGTTTTCCAGCCAGAAGAATATCTCGTCAGCATAAGTCCAGAATTTCAAATCCTTTTCGCTGAACAGCTCAAATTTATTATTCAATTCACTAACGCTGTGCTGTACCATGAAGTCCAGCAGTAATTCTGCAAGCAGGCAAAGCTGGTGGTAGTTTTTGTTTCCGGTAATATAATGAGCGTAGTGGTCTATAAGCTCGCAGATTTTGTCAATGTCAGCTTGTTCCAAAGTGAGCAATAATCTCTCTTTATTGAAATCCCAGGGCTCGGTGACTGTTTCAGGGGAGATGTCTGTTTTGACAAGATAATTGCGTTTGTTGAAGAATTTGAGGTATAAAAGCTCTCCACGAGTCAAATACTCAGAAATACATACATCAATAGGCTGAGCTTTTGCAAAAGGGAAAACGTGGCATCGCTGCTTGATTTGAGTATACAGGTAACGGTCGAGTCTGGCTGCAAAATCCTCTATATTACATTCGGAATTTAACAGTACGGCGTAACGGTATTTTTGAATTCTTATGGCGCAAATAAGTGAGCCCGCCATATCGGAAAAGAATGACTGAAAAATATTTTCGTCAATCTCCGCAATATCGGTTTTGGCAAGGGCGGCAAAGGGAGGAAGCAGACTGGACTGTTCTATAATTACAAGGTTATATTTATCAGGAAAATACTGCTGAAGATTGGTAACACCAACGGAGGAAAAAGAGAGGATCAATTTGCTTTCGAGGAAATTCCGCTTATGCTGATATTGCTGTTTAAAATGATTTCTGATTTTTATAAGCTTCTCATCAAACTTTTTGCCGCGGGTTTCGTGCTTCAGAATATAGTCAAAAGCACCTACTTCCATTGCTCCCTTTACATATGTAAAATCCTCGTAATTTGAGATAAACACAATGACTGTTTCCGGTGATTTTTCCCTGATAATTCGCGACAGCTCAAGACCGGTCATGCCGGGCATCTGAACGTCTGTGATAACAAGCTGAGGAAGATGCCTGTTAAATTCCTGCCAACCTGAGATACCGTTGCTGGCAACAGCCACAAGCTCAAAGCCGATGGAATTCCAGTCGATCATGGTTTCAAAGTATTCACGCATTATTTTGTTGTCATCAATGATCAATGTGGAGATCACAGAATGTCCCACCCTTCATATCCGTTGGTTTTTTGTAGATTATAACATATTTTACAGGTTGCGTACAAGAAAATTGGAAAAAAAACAAAAAAATCGTCGTAAAAAAATTATAAATTTTTACAGAATGTAAAAATTATTATGAAAAAATTATAATTATTGCAGGAATATCGCAATGCTCATTGAAGTACACAAAAAAATAAGAAAAAGTCGCAGGAAAATGGTACAAAATTAATTATTTGTAATACTATTTTTAATAAGAGCCTGTTATAATGATGAAGTGCTAAATCAAAAACTGGCAGGAGTAGATAAAACTGGTTTTTGTGAAGGCACAAAAATACATTTTTATTTAAGAAAGGAAGCAGAAACATGAAAAAAGTATTGGCATTAGTTCTTTCCCTGGTAATGCTCTTCTCCCTCTGTGCAACAGCATTTGCTGGTTTCCACACACAGGCTGAGATCGAAGCAATGGGCAATTACTACAACGGCACGTACTACACAGACAACGAAGTTGCTAACGACGCAATTTCCAGAGAGGTAGCAGAAGACAGCTATGTTCTCTTCAAGAACAATGGCGTTCTTCCAATCGCAAAGAGCGGCAAGATCGCTCTCTTCGGTAACGGCGCAACAGGTACCATCAAGGGTGGTTCCGGTTCCGGTATCGTTAACCAGAGAGAACGTGACTGGATCGACACAGCTTTCAGAGATGCTGGTTACGAAATCACAACTCCACAGGCATACTTCGACAGAGTAGGTCGTGGTAACGTTGCAACAGGCTTCTCCGGCGACAGAGAAGCAGTTGACGTAGCTCTTACAGATGCTTGGCTCGAAGAAGCAATGGCAGCAGACACAGCTATCTACGTTCTTGCTCGTACCGCTGGTGAAGGTGCTGACCGTCAGCTCACATCCGGTAACGGTGCTTGGGAACTTAAGGCAGCAGAACGTTCCAATATTGAAAAGATCGCAGCCAACTTTGAAAATGTTATCGTTGTTCTGAACACCTATGTAACAGACATTACATGGACAGAAGAAATCGACAATATCGACGCTGTTCTCCACATCGGTTACGGTGGCCAGAAGACAGGTATCACAACTCTCCGTACACTGAACGGTACAGTTACACCATCCGGTAAGGCAAACGCAACATGGGCATGGGAACTGGAAGACTTCCTGTCCTCTGAAGCAGGCTTCTCCTGGATGGATGGCAACACCACAATGGAAGTTTACAACGATGGTATCTATGTAGGCTATCGTTACTTCGATACATTCGGCAAGTATGACGAAGTTGCATATCCATTCGGCTTCGGTCTTTCCTACACCGATTTCGACATCGACGTAGTTGACGTAGCAATCGACGAAGAAGAAGTTGAAGTTACTGTAGACGTAACAAACGTTGGCGCTGAATATTCCGGTAAGGAAGTTATCCAGGTTTACTTCTCCGCTCCGGACGGCGAGCTTGAAAAGCCATATCAGGAACTGGCAGCATTCGGCAAGACCGATCTCCTTGCTCCAGGTCAGAAGCAGACACTTACAATCAGCTTCGATACAGCAGACATGAGCTCCTACTCCGAAGCAAGAGCAGCTTACATCCTTGAAGCTGGCGAATACTTCATCAGAGTTGGTAACTCCTCCAGAAATACTGTTGTTGCAGCAGCTGCAACTCTTGAAGAAACAGTAGTAACAGAACAGCTTGTAAATCAGTTCGCACTTGAACCAAACAACCCACTGGACGAAGTATCCAAGAAGGGCGTAGACCCAATCACATACGACGGTGAAGACGCAGAAAAGGCAGCAGCACTTGCAGATGCAACTGTACTTGATGTTGACGTTCTTAAGTCCCTCACAGTTGACAACAGTGATTATCTCAAGGAACTTGATAAGGAAACAGCTTACACATATCTCTTCGCAGAAGATTATGAAAACTACGTTCCAAGAGAAAACATCACAATCAACACAAAGCAGGTAGCAGGTATCCTTGCTAACAGACCAAACCAGGGCGGCGAAGATGCAAATGCAGCTCTCCCACTTGATGCAAGCGGTCGTTATGTAAAGATCCAGATGTCCAACCCAGCTACACAGTACGGCTTCTCCTTCTATGAACTCTTTATCTACAGCGGTGAAGAAAACGTAGCTCGTTATAAGGCAGTTGAAGCAAGCTCCGAAGGTGACTATGATAACCCACCATATCTCTCCGTTAACGGTGTAGACGGCAGCCTTGATACACGTTGGGGCTCCAACTACAATGCAGGCGACAGAACCAACTCCTGGTTCATCGTAGACCTTGGTCAGGTTTATGACCTTGATGGCATCTCCATGGTATGGGAAGGTGCTTATGCAAGAAACATTGACATTCAGGTTTCTGACGACGGCGTAAACTACACATCCGTTAAGTCCGCAGCTATCCCAGGCACAGGCATGACAGTTAAGAGCAGCTCCTCCGGTGTAAGAGGCTATCAGTCCACTACATACAACGAGGAAAAGGTTCTTGTAGATGCTCTTCCAGACGGTTACACCAAGGACACAGTAAAGCTTACTGACGTTCTCTCCGGTGAAATCACACTCGAACAGTTCGTTGCATCCCTCTCCGTAGCAGAAATGGCAAGACTTGCTAACGCAGAAGGCCAGGGCGGCAGCACAGTTGCTTACATCTATGATGATGATGGCAACATCCTTTCTTACACACAGGGTATGCGTTCCAACATGGCAAGATCCACACATCGTTATTACGCATCCAGACATATCCCAGCTCTCGCATTCACCGATGGCCCTGCAGGTCTCCGTTGCGACAAGGAAGGCAGCAACCCAATGATTTGTCCACAGATCAAGAATCCAGGCGATCAGGGTGGTACACACTTCTACACACTTGACGGCGGTATCAATGCTGTAAGAGAAGGCACAGCAGGCGCTGAAAAGGTAAGTATGTATCCAACAGCATTCCCAGGCACAACAAACATCGCAGCAACATGGAACCCAGAAATGATGTATAAGATGGGTTACGGTGTTGGTGTAGAAATGAGAGAATACAATGTTAACGCATGGCTGGCTCCTGGTATCAACATTGTAAGAAACCCAATGTGCGGCAGAAACTTTGAATACTATTCTGAAGACCCAGTTCTCTCCGGTATCGGCGCAGCTTACACCACATTTGGTGTACAGTCCTCCAACGGTGTTGGCGTATGTCTGAAGCACTTCTGGGGCAACAACCAGGAAAACAACAGAAACGCTGAAAACAACATCATCAGCGAACGTGCAGCTCGTGAAATCTATCTTGAAGGTTACAAGATCGTTATTGAACTTGCACAGCCAATGTATATCATGACCTCCTACAATGAAAACAACGGCTGGCCATCCGCTGACTCCTATGATGCATGTACAAACCTCGCAAGAGGCGAATGGGGCTTCAAGGGCGCTATCATGACCGACTGGAACGGCGGTCAGTCTTCCCCACACGTATCCATGCACGCAGGTAACGACTTCATCTGCCCAGGTAAGAATACAAACCAGATCACAAACTACCTCGGCATCACAGCTCCTACCTTCAGAGCAGACGGCAGAATCCAGTCCGCTGGTTCCTTCGTTGCAGCAGAAGGCGGCGCATATGAATACATTGCTCCTGTAGCTAACTATGAAGCACTCCATGCAGACGTTCTCGCAGCAATCGAAGCTGGTCAGGCTAAGTTCTGCCATACAGCAGAAGCTGACTTCGTAACATGGTACGGCGATCACTCCAACAGAATCGTTCTCGGTGACCTCCAGAAGTCCGCAATGAACATCCTCAACATGATGCTCTACACTCAGGACCTCGAGATCCTCTGCAATGACCTTGGTATCGAATATCCAGAACAGTACCACAACTTCTCCAAGGCATACGATGCTCCTCTCTTCTTCGGCTGGACAAACGTTGAAAAGTCCGACGTTGTTAACGTAGGTCTCGTAGCTGACACAGTAGTAGCTGACTGTGCAGACGGCGAAGCTCTCGTAGACATCATCTACACAGGTGATGCAGATCTCTCCACAGTAAGATTCTACATTGACTCCGCACTTCCAATCGCTGACATCTACTCCGACTACGACATCGAATACAACCCAGCAGAAGGTTACGTAGTAATCTGGGGCGTAGACGGCATTGACGACGTAGTAGCAACAATCGTATACGACATCAGCGCAAATCCATGGCTTGCAAACGGCGAATATCCAATCGCACTCGAAGTTGTAGACGCAACAGACTTTGACGAATTCGATGTAGACGTTAAGGGCATCCCAGGTGCAGTTATCATCGACAACACCTACGCAGCAGGCGATGCAAACCTCGACGGTATCGTATCCAACGCTGACGTAATCAACATTGCTCGTTACCTCGTAAACCTCGTAGAATTCAACGCAGAACAGTTCGCAGCAGCAGACGT
>SVLU01000019.1 GCA_015067795.1 Oscillospiraceae bacterium | reverse complement strand
TCATCAGCTCCTCCAGACTCATCGTGCCATGGTAGGAGATATATCCCCGGTCAGTGAACATGCCGGATTCCTGTTCCATACGCTGCAGGCCGTACTTCTCGTAGTCGTAAAACTCGTCCAGATTGGGATCAAACTCGAAGTGACCGGATTCTTGAATCATAAATTTGCCGTACTCCGCAGGGGTATGGACACCGGGAGCAAACTCGAATTGGTCCAGGTTTTCTGCCAGATGGCGGATCTGCATGGCGTATTCCGGCTCGGCCATGGCCACCACAGCGCCCAGCTTTTTGCGGTCATCCATAGAGAGCTTATCCACGGCCTGTGCCAGTTCGTTGAGCGCATAAATACTTTCGTACTGGAAGTCCAGCGCCACATCCACTTCATCGGGGAACATACTCTCGGCAAACCGGCATCGTATATCCTCCGGGTCTGCGATGCCGGAGCGGGCCATGGCACGCTCAATCTGTCCTTTGGCTGCGGGGAGGTAGAGCCAAGTGATGTCCTTGGTGTCCTCCTGTTCCCGACTGGAGGTCAGTGCCACCATGAGCATGGGAGGCTCATAGAGATACGCCGGGAAGTGTTTTCCGTCATAGGACTGGTCCATTTCCATGCCGTTGTCGTAGACCACGCCGTAGCGGGTCACCGTGCCTCCACCGCCGTCAATAAGCAGGATGGCGGTTTCCTCTGCGTCCAGATCCTCCAGCTCCTGTACGCTGGCACAGCCGCCGTGGGTGTTCATATAGTGGTCACGGCCAACGGCACCCAGGTCAGAGAAGTCTGTGATAACGGTGGTTTCCTGACAGCAGAAGGTCAGGTTGATGAGGTCTTTCATGTCGGTCAGATCCAGCTTCTCGACCATGGCCTGAAACTGTGCGGCCTCACCAACATCAAAGCTGTCCAGTCGCTTAGCCAGATAGTCCAGCTCGTCCAGATTGACCACATTGCCCTCCAGACGGGTCAGCACAGGCCATGCGCTTCGGATCTCATCCACATGGCAGTCCCTGATGGAAGTATTGCCAATCTCCAGCGCTTCCACCAGCTCGATGCAGTGGTCGAACTGTTCCCTGGGGATGGGAAACGGGATGGTCGCTACGCCGTACTCCGGGTGGCCTGCATTGCTCAATACTGCTTGCATCATTGCTTGATATCACCTGTCTTTCTTTCTAAATTCAAAATCGCATCTCCGTACTTGGCCAGAAGCAGAGCGCAGATAATCAGTTGGAACGCCTCATCTGTAACCAGTTCGGGATATGCGAGATCGGCGGTAGTGATATTGCGGCTGCCGATGGAGATGGCCTTTGCCGCCTGATAGACGCTGTACAGCTCCGGCTGGATGCCGGAGAGCCGGACGGACTGGAAGTCAAAGCCCTCATTGTCAAATTTCCAGATGACTCTGCGCCAGATGCCCTCGTATGCGGTAAGGAGGAAGAGTGCCGCTTTATTGCGGTCGGACATTCGATAATAGCGGTTCCGCCAGTGCTTCCAGCGCTTCCAATGGGCATCGCCCAGGAAGAAGTTGATGGAGCGATGGTCGAGGTAGTCCTGCAGACGCTTCTGGAGCTGTGGCCCCATCTCGGAGCAGAAGCAGTCCCGCACAAACTCGGTCAGGTCAAGAGCTCCGGCCTCAATTCGTTCCTCCAAACAGATGCACTGATTCAGGGGGCAAGGATGCTTGCGGTTGAAGTTCATACAGTACCGGCAGTCCACATCCTTGGGCTTATATCGGAAACCGGGATGATAGAGGCCGTGGCCTCTGGGTTTGAAATTGGGCGGGGTCATCATCTGCTGTTCCATCTGGCGCAGAGGGGTATCCCGCATGAAATAGCGTGTCATAGGTAGCTGACTCCTTTCGGTAAAACAAAAAAGCGCCGAAGTCTTATTTCTAAAACTCCGGCGCTTATCGTTGGTTGTTACATGGTCTGTTCCTGGCTGTAGGGTTCCACGGTGTGCTGATCCTGTTCTCTGATGCGGTCCATGATATCGGGCATTCCGTTCTCGATCTGCTCCTGAACACTCCTGATGCATTTTTCCTGCTCATAGGTCAGGTCAAACCCTGCATCGAGGGTATCAGCACAGCATCGGTAGATCTCGATGAGTTGCTCATCTTTGAAGAGCTGCTGTTCGGGAATGAGGCCGGAGCGGGTGGCAAAGTCACGCTTGGCGCCCTCGTAATTGCCGTTGAAGTAGTGACCGTGAGACAGGCCCTTGCGGTCGTGATCCCAGTCCCATGTAACGAATTCCACGCCATACTTGCCATGAGCTCCCGCCAGCACTACACCGTTGAAGTCAGCCAGCACTTTGTATCTGTCCGGCAGGTCGCTAACCTTCAGGGGAGGGGCCTGCTCCATCTGCTTCATATACTCGGCAGTGTTGCAGACGATGCGATAGGCTTTGTCCTTTGCAGCCACAAACTCCGGGGTGGGGATGTTATCGCTGCGGTAGGTAATGCCGCCGATCTGGTCTACCTCACAGAGAGGGTGGTCATCCAGCCAGACTGCAAGTCTGCCGCCGACACTCGGCTCGACTTTGAAGCCTTCACGCCGGAGGGCGATGGCAGTTTCCTGAAAGTATTTTTTCTTTTCCTCTGCGCTGACGCTCATTGTATTTTCCTCCTTGATTGATTTTGAAAATAAAAAGCGTCAATCTGATGGTCTGTTACGACCGTCAAATTGACGCTTGCCTTACTGTTGTTCCAAGTACCTTTTCGCTATCTGCCGATTGGTATTGGAGAGGTGACTGGGGTTCTGGATGGTGTATTCCGAGATGAACTCTACCAGCCATTTCTTTGCGATGACTTGTGTTCTATCCGGCAGCATGACATTCTTGAGTTTCTGGTGAACCAGCCATTGCCCAATCGTTCCGTGACTGTAACCGATGAGTGACCGGACATCTTTCGGTGTCAGGGCATCCGGCTGTTCTGCCCACAATGTGTAGAGAAATCGTTGAAAGTCCCTGACATTGATTTGGGAGATGGGATTGATGCGCTTGTTCTTGTTGTTGAAGAGACCGACCGGAGCGGCCACAGTCTCCGGTGCCGTTTCCAGCGTCCGGAGATAGGTGACCACATCGTCGATGCGGATTCTATAGCGGCGAGTTTTCTTGCCGCTATCCTGACAGGGGATATACCCGCCGTCGAGGAGCCATTTTGCCTTGCGTTTGCTGATGCGGCAGATGCGGTACAACTGGTCTGCACTTATGATTTCGGGATATTCCTCGTAGAGGAAGGTGTAATCTGTTTCCATCGTGTTTGTCCTCCGTAGGGTGTGGGTGGTTGCAAATTGCTGTCAGTGGCAGGCAACCGTCTACACTTTCCCTTTTGAAGGGGGCGGAAACTATGGTTACTTAAAGGCATATTCGCCTTCCTCACTTCTACGCTTTTTCTACACTTTGCGGAGAGTTTTGCGATTTTGGGTCTAAACTGAGGCACATTCGAATCCTGAAAAACCGTTGCTATTACTGTGTTTTTCGGTTATCAGAGTTACCTCAGTTCCCTTAAAATCACCCTGTTCATCGGATTCGAAATCGTGTGGGTCGGTTTTCTCTTTTCTGCCGCTAACCCTTGATTTCACTGGATTTTTGGGGTATCCTTTTGTGCAGGGCTTAGAGCGTATCTACGCTTTATCTACACTATTATTTTGGTCCGCATTTGGCGAGGTGTGCGAGTGGTTTGTGTTTTGGAGGGAGCCTAAAGTCTCTTAGTGACTTTTAAGGGAATTTCACTCCATGGCACTCGAAATCAGTTTGTCGGTTTATAGCCGGCACGTGGGTTCGAATCCCACCGTCTCCGCCAAGGACTCCTTGAAGGTTTTATCCTCCAAGGAGTTTTCTCTTTTTGTTAGAATAAATCTTTCTGCTATCGTTTTGTACATTTATCAACTCTTTTTGCCACCTACAATAAAGACTATAATCGGCGTGTGCATCCACGTTTTGTCCTGTCATTTGTCTGATTCTACATATAGTTTTCAAAGCCTTCTCCCGATTTTTTCGGAAGAGGGCTTTTACTTTTGTTGTACAAATTATGACTTTTTCGTGTCAACCCCGAATAAACCCCTATTAAACCTTGAAAAATCCGGATAATTGTGTTATACTATATGATGTAAAATTGTATTTTTGTGAAAACGGAGGGTTTCACCATGGATAACAACCTTGAACGCTGGTATTCAATGAAAGAGATTATGGAATATTTGGGCGTTAGCCGTGATACAGTTCTCGACTGGATTGAACGTCGCAATATGCCCGCCGCTAAAATCGGCAGACTGTGGAAATTCAAAGTCAGCGAAGTCGATGCTTGGATGAAATCCGGCGTTGCGGCTGATAAGTAATAAGAATTTGGAGGTGCAATATGGCACTTAAAAATAAATTGGGACTGACAAGCTCCGCAGACCTTGCCCGTGAGGAAGAACGCATCAGTAAGAAAAAAGCGCTTGAGCTTTTTGAAAGCGGTATGCTTGATAAACTGGAAGCAGGTAAATTCTCTGCCCTCAAGACAATTCATAAGTATCTCTTTGACGAGATCTACGATTTTGCCGGAGAAATCAGAACCGTAAATATTTCTAAAGGTAACTTCCGTTTCGCTCCCTTAATGTATCTCGAAGCGGCTCTGGCTAACATTGATAAAATGCCGCAGTCCACTTTCGATGAGATCGTCGAAAAGTATGTTGAAATGAATATCGCCCACCCCTTCAGAGAAGGAAATGGGCGCAGCACTCGTATTTGGCTCGATCTTATTTTAAAAACCGAGCTTCACAAGGTTGTTGACTGGAGCCGAGTAGATAAGGAAGATTATCTTTTAGCTATGGAGCGCAGCCCCATTAAGGATATTGAAATCAAGCATATCCTGAAAGCTGCTCTTACCGATGATGTCGATAGCCGTGAAGTCTATATGAAAGGCATCGACCACAGCTACTACTACGAAGGATATACAACCTTTAAGACAGAAGAATTATGATAACGAAATGAGGTGCAAATATGCCCGATAAGAATTGGCAATTTGAACTTGAAGAATATATAAAGCAGGGCGAACCTGAAAGAGCCGAAAAAAGCGAAGCTTGGCAAACGGCTATCGGCTTGCAGGCGGTTGACGGACTCAATACGTCGGAATATTTGCTGGATACTGCAAAGGATCACATCGAGGGCAAAATTACCATTGACGAAGTCCAAAAGCGTATTTACAGCTATTACGAGCAAAGAACGAATCGCACCGAGCTTGAGGACAACACCAAAGAAGCGGATATCGTATCCGCGAGAATAACAAAGCTTTTAGGCGAAAAAGCGTTCCAGTTCTCTCCTGCCGAGTGGATCACCATTCACCGCAGATTGTTTGAAGGCGTATTCGACCACGCCGGAAAGATCCGCCAGTATAACATTTCAAAAAAGGAATGGATACTGAACGGTGAGACAGTCATCTATGCTGATTTCAACAGCATCAAAGACACCTTAGATTATGATTTTGCCACTGAAAAACAGTTCTCTTATGAAGGGCTGTCAGTTGAAGCATCGGTAAAGCATCTTGCAAAATTTGCATCGGATATTTGGCAGATTCATCCCTTCGGCGAGGGTAATACAAGAGCCACCGCCGTGTTTATGATTAAGTATATGAAAGCCTTCGGGTTCCGTGTCAATAACGATGCGTTCCGTGAAAACTCTTGGTATTTCCGTAACGCATTGGTTCGAGCAAACTATAACGATTTGCAAAAAGGTATTCATTCTACAACAAAATTTTTGGAATTGTTTTTCGCAAATCTTCTTCTCGGCACAAACCACGAATTGAAAAATCGTTATATGCACGTTGATTTTGTGGATGAAAATACCTCCCAAAGTATCAATCCTAAAGTTTCAAAGTATCAATTTGATACTTTAGACTGTACTTTAGAAGAACTTGCCGTTTTAGAATTGGTCGCAAAGAACCCGACCATGAAACAGCAGGAGCTTGTTGAAGCAACCGGAAAATCGATTGCAACAATCAAACGAATTATGAAATCACTGCAGGATAAAAACTATATCCGCCGAGAAAGCGGCAAACGCTACGGCAAATGGGAAGTTTTGGTTTAAATCTTATTATCCCGCATATATCTTTTCCTCAAGCCAAGGTTCATTGGCGCCGCTGGTGCGGAATTTGTAGATATAAAAGGGACAACAGAACGGAGAAATTATGAGTAATCCAATAAAAAGAGAATACGATAAGTTGTCGCTAACAAAGGATATTGTCGAGCGTGAAAACATCATCCGTCAGTTTCATACTACCGGATTTTTTGACCGCAACGAAGCAATAGAAAAGATACTATCGTTACAACATACAGACGCCGATATGGCTTTTGCCACAGTTGCTAAACAGACTCAATGTGGCGGTGTGAACCTTTATCAAGCAGACAATAACCTTATCATTGCAAACATACAATTTCAGGTAGATATTCTAATAGCAAAACTTGCTAAATTAGAGTTGGAGGATAAAGAAAATGGCTAAGAAAGAGAGAAACTTGAACGCTGCGGCAAAAGCAAAAAAAGACGAGTTTTACACGCAACTTTCGGATATTGAAAAGGAAATGCGATATTATAGAACGCATTTCAAAGATAAAGTTGTATTTTGTAATTGTGACGACCCATTTGAAAGCAATTTCTTCAAATATTTTGTACTGAATTTCAATCGTCTTGGCTTAAAAAAGCTAATTGCTACATGTTATGCTTCATCTCCAATAGCAAACACACAGCTTTCCTTATTTGATGTTATAGGAACAGAGGAAAGCAAGCAAAACAAGCCCTATAAAGCCATCGTGACAAAAGTGTACGATAAGACAGGCGACGGCGGTATTGATATGTTTGATGTTGCTGAACTATTTAAGTCCGGCGAAAACAACCTTTCAGAGCTCGAAGGGGACGGCGATTTTCGGAGCAAAGAGTGTTTAGCGTTGCTTGACGAATCGGATATTGTAGTTACAAATCCGCCATTTTCTCTTTTTAGAGAATACGTTTCTGTTCTTATGGAACATAAAAAGCATTTTATAATTATCGGAAATGTAAATGCAATTACATATAAAGAATTTTTCCCTCTTCTAAAGGAAAACAGGGTGTGGATTGGTGCAAGTATTCATTCTGGAGACAGAAAATTTTATGTACCCGATGATTATCCTCTAAACGCTGCCGGATGCGGAATTGATGATGAAGGGCGAAGATTTATCCGTGTTAAGGGTGTTCGTTGGTATACAAATCTTGATATCAAACAGCGCCATGAAGAAATGATTCTTGTTAAACGATATAATTCTGAATTGTATCCCAAATACGATAATTATGATGCAATTAATGTGGATTCAACAGCTGATATTCCTTGCGATTTTGATGGTGTTATGGGTGTTCCTATAACATTTATGGATAAATATAGTCCTGACCAATTTGAAATCAT
Organism: Oscillospiraceae bacterium; assembly: GCA_015067795.1. GTDB lineage: Bacteria > Bacillota > Clostridia > Oscillospirales > Oscillospiraceae > SIG495. The sequence continues at coordinate 24,265 of SVLU01000019.1, read as the reverse complement.
AGGATTAGGAATTGCAAATTTAGGCTTAAGCATAGGGGTTCATCCCTATAAGCCTGAACACAAGCAATATCGTAAAGAAATACAAAAGCGTGGAGCTGTAGATGGCGATTTGTATATGCTTGATGAAAATGGTAATCCTGTTGTTCCGTATGCTCGTGTTCTTATTCGCAATAAGCACCCCGAGGAGGTAAAAAAATGAATATAGAGGAAAGAAAAGTAACGGTCGGCGAAGTGTGCGAAGGTTATTTTAACGATGCCGAGGAGGGTGTCGTTGGCTATGATGAAAGGCTTGATATCAGGCCCAAATATCAGCGTGAATTCGTTTATAAAGATGCACAGAGAGATGAGGTTATACGCACAGTATTAAAGGGCTTGCCACTAAACGTTATCTATTGGTGCAAAACCGGTGATGATACATATGAGGTGCTTGACGGACAACAGAGAACAATATCGCTTTGCGAATATGTTGACGGCTCTTTCTCGGTAGATGATAAGTATTTTTATAATCTGCCTGCTGATGTCAAGAAAAAGATATTGGACTATCCTTTATTCGTTTATGTGTGTGACGGAACAGACAGCGAAAAGCTTGACTGGTTTAGAATTATAAACATTGCAGGGGAGCAACTGACCGATCAGGAATTGCGGAATGCGGTGTATGCAGGCTCTTGGACTTCCGATGCTAAAAGATACTTTTCAAAAACGGGTTGTGCAGCTGACAAACTTGCCGGTGACTATTTGAAGGGTTCAAGCATCCGTCAGGAATATCTCGAAACTGCTATACTGTGGGCGGCAAGTGCCGAGGGAAAAACTATCGAAGGTTATATGTCGGAGCATCAGCACGACCCCAGTGCCGTAACGCTTTGGAATTATTTCCGTTCTGTGATCGACTGGGTACAAGCTATCTTCCCGAAGAAGCGTAAAGAAATGAAAGGCTTACCTTGGGGTTTGTTTTACAATGACCACGGCAAACGTACCGACCTTGACCCCAAAGCTCTTGAATTAGAGATTCAGCGCCTTATGGGTGATGAAGATGTAACGAAGAAATCCGGTATTTACGAGTATTTACTGACCGGGGAAGAAAAGAGACTTTCCATCCGTGCCTTTGACCGCCGTGATGCCCTTGCGGCTTATGAAAAGCAGAATCATAAGTGTGCAATCTGTGTCGAAGAATTTGAGTTCGAAGATATGCACGCCGACCACATCAAAGCTTGGTCTAAAGGCGGACATACAACTCCTGAAAATTGTCAGATGCTTTGTCGTGATTGTAACCTGAAGAAAGGAAATCAGTAGGGGTAACTTCACATTGGCAAAGCCGATACTTCACTAACAACCGCAACTTTGATACAAGTTGCGGTAATTCTCTTTTTATAGTATAATCAAATAAAAGGTACAAAATAATGGTATCATGATGGCAAAAACAGTAAAGATAAGGAGAAAGAAAATGCAAATCAACACGATTAGATTACGAGCAATGATTGGCTGGCTGGGAATGCTGCTGCCGTGGATTGTAGTCCTCCTGGTAGGCTACTTTCCCCACTCTATTTCGGCGACATGGTACACCAACGCCTGCACCCCGTTTATGATCATCCTCGGTTCTGCAGGATTTCTCCTGATTTCCTACAAAGGATACGAGCGAATCGACGATGTCATCCTGACATGCTCGGGCATAGCAGGGCTTCTCATCTGCCTGTTCCCTTGTGCGATTTCTGACGAGGCCATCAAGGTCGGTACATTCATGATCCTTCAGAGTGTGAGCAGCACAATTCATTACATAGCCGCAGTTATCTTTTTTGGACTGCTTGCTTACAACTCGTTTTTCCTGTTCACCAAGAGTTCCGGAGAGATGACTAAGAAAAAGAAAATCCGTAACACTATCTACCGCGTTTGCGGCATTGGAATGATTGCATCGTTCCTCATTCTGCTCCTTCCTGATTTTTCATTCAAGGTATGGCTGATGGAAACGATTGCCCTGTTCTTCTTTGGTGTGAGCTTCCTGACAAAAGCGGACATCTACCCATGGTTGTTCTGCGATACGCCATTTTCGGATTAAAATAGGCTGGTAAAGCCGAAACTTCATTAAAAAACCAAAATCCTACATAGTTGCATTCCTCACATATTTACAATATAGTTATCTTCGGACGGTGATAAAAATGCGTGTTCTTGTGGCTATTGATTCATTTAAAGGCAGTCTCACTTCTTTACAGGCAGGAAATGCGGTAAAGGAAGCTGTTTTAAGCTTAGATAATAACGCAGAGGTGTTGGTGCGTCCGCTGGCTGACGGCGGCGAAGGTACTGTTGAGGCTCTTTCGGCAGGAATGGACGGAAATATTATTGAAATTCCGGTAACAGGACCTCTGGAGACACCTGTTAAAGCCAAATACTGCATCTTAAAAGGCAATAACACGGCAGTTATCGAAATGTCATCCGCCGCAGGAATTACCCTTGTTCCTCCTGAAAAGCGTGACCCGATGGAGACTACCACCTACGGTGTAGGTGAGCTTATCAGGGATGCAATCAGCCGTGGCTGCAGGCACTTTATTGTGGGTATTGGCGGAAGTGCCACCAATGATGGCGGTGCTGGTATGCTCAGTGCATTGGGATTTGAATTCCTCGATAAAAACGGAAAGCCCATTTCGCTGGGTGCTAAGGGTCTTGAAACTCTGGCTTCAATATCGACAGAAAATGTTATCCCACAGCTTAAAGAATGTAGTTTCAGAATAGCCTGTGACGTAACAAATCCCCTTTGCGGCACAAATGGATGCAGTGCTGTTTTTGCTCCACAAAAGGGTGGTACACCTGAAACCATTGCAAAAATGGATATATGGCTTGAGAATTATGCTAAATTAGCTAAAAAAATCTCAAAAAACGCCGACATGAACTATCCCGGTGCAGGTGCGGCAGGCGGTCTTGGATTTGCGTTTTTTGCATTTACTGATGCAAGACTGGAATCGGGCGTAAGTATCGTTTTGGAAGAAACGAATATTGAAGAGTATATAAAAAACGCCGACATCATTGTAACAGGTGAAGGCAAACTCGACGCCCAGACCGTTATGGGAAAAGCTCCAATAGGAGTAGCACGCATTGCCAAGAAATACGGTAAAAAGGTCATCGCCTTTGCAGGATGCGTTACGGATGATGCTGTGGTTTGCAATGAGCATGGGATAGATGCGTATTTTTCCATAACTCCGAGTGCGATGAGTCTCAGCGAAGCCATGAATACAGACAATGCCTATCGGAATTTGAAGAATACCGCATATCAGGTGTTTAGGGTTATCTGTTGAATTTTATCTAAAAATATGCTATCCTCAACTAAAACCACAAAAGGAGCTAACGAAATGCTTTACTTTGAAAACGACTATACCGAAGGTGCTTGTCCCGAGGTTTTGGAGCATCTTATAAAGACAAACAACGAAAAGCTTGCGGCCTATGGCTTTGACAAATATTCAATCTCTGCCAGGGAGAAAATAAAGGCGGCTTGTGACTGTCCCGATGCTGATATCTATTTTCTCACAGGCGGCACACAGACTAACCGTGTTGTTATCGGTTCTATGCTTCGCCCTTACGAGGGTGTTATCGCCGCCGTCAGCGGTCACATCAATCAGCACGAAGCAGGTGCTATTGAAAATTCCGGTCATAAGGTACTGGCACTTCCCCACAAGGACGGCAAGATAAATGCCGATACCCTCAGGGACTACATAAAAGCTTTTTATGCTGACGGAACTTATCCGCACATGGTATTTCCCGGCATGGTATACATCTCCCATCCTACAGAATACGGTACACTTTACACTAAGGATGAGCTGAAACAGCTTCACGAGGTCTGTTCTTTCTATAACATTCCCCTTTATATGGACGGTGCCCGTCTTGGCTACGGTCTTATGGCCGAGGGTACTGATGTTACAATGGCTGATGTGGCAAAGTATTGTGACGTATTCTATATCGGCGGCACTAAAGTAGGAGCCCTGTGCGGTGAAGCTGTTGTATTTACAAAGAAAAACACTCCCGCTCATTTCCTTACCCTTACCAAAATGTACGGCTCTATGGTGGCAAAGAGCCGCATAAACGGCGTACAGTTTGATCGCCTGTTTACTGATGATCTTTACTTTGAAATAAGCAAAAAAGCCATACTGACAGCTAAAAAGCTCCGTGAGATACTTAAATCAAAGAATTACCCTTTCTTTATCGACTCACCCACAAACCAGCTTTTCCCCATCCTTGAAAACAGCACCATAGAACGCATTACCAAGGATGTAAAAATCAGCATTTGGGAACCTTATGACGAGAACCACACCGTAGTTCGTTTTGCCACCTCATGGGCAACAACAGATGAGGATGTGGATGCTTTAGCTGAGTTGTTATAATTTTACAATAAACAAAGACAGATCGGCTGGATCTGTCTTTGCTGCTTTCAATATTCATTACTCAGCAAAAAATCTGCAACGTGCATTGTTTTGATACCTTTATAGTTACCACTTGCGAATTCATCTGTACGAAGCACATATTTTGGGTAGTTATCCTGAATTTCCAAAAGTCGATCATATTCTCGTCTTTCGGTTTTTTCCGAGTCAATACGTTGTGTGACCTGGATATAGAGCTTCTCATTTTGACGTTCAGCAATAAAGTCGATTTCACCGTCATTCAGCTTGCCGATGTGAACGGAGTAGCCACGACGGCAAAGCTCAAGATATACCACATTTTCCAGGCTGGATGCAACAGTCTCGGGATCATATCCCAATACGCTGTAACGCAGTGCTGTATCAGCCAGATAGAACTTTTCCTGAGTTTTCAGAATTTCTTTGCCATGCAGATCAAATCTGGAACAGCGGTGAAGAAGATAGGCTTTCTCAAGCTTTTCAAGATAGCTGTAAACGGTTTCGTTATCCAAAGAGCGTTTTTCTGATTTAAGGTAATCAGAAATGGATTTTGCCGAGAAGGTATTACCAACATTGTTAAAGGTGTATTTCACAACTCGTTCCAGTTGATCTATCTTTCGTATTTGATTGCGCTTTACAATGTCAGAAAATATCGTTGAATTGTATATATCACGCACTATTGTATGAATATCATCCTGACTGTAAGCCTGCAGATGCGTTGCAGGAAAGCCGCCCAGACGAATGTAATTTGCAAGCTCGCGTTTGGTATCTTCAAGAGAAGCATATCTACTTTTAAACATTAGGTATTCCGCAAATGAAAGAGTGTAGATGCGAAAGGAGACATATCTTCCGGTAAGATAGGTGGATATTTCAGAGGACATCATGCGAGAATTGGACCCTGTTACATAGATGTCAATATTGCAGTCTGCTGCCAGCGAATTGACGACCTTTTCCCAGCCTACGATCTCCTGCACTTCATCAAGGAAAAGATAGGTTTTTTTGTCCAAACAAAGACGACCCGTCAGTTCCTGAAACATTTGCTTTGCAGTCATACCATCATATTCCATAGAATCAAAACGATAGCTGACGATCTGCCCGGCAGATATATCATATTCGTTTTGCAGCTTTTCCATTATCATTTTTAAAATGGTTGATTTCCCACAGCGTCTGATACCTGTGAGAATCTTAACAAATGGCGTATCAACGTATGGCATGATCTTATCCATATACATTGGTCTGTAAATCATGGTATCACCTCCACATTGTATAGTATAACCGAAAACGCCTTAAATTACAAGAAGTTTTGCGGATATAATCGCAAAATTTTTTAAATTTAGAATGAATTGCGGTTATAAATTAAAATGCTATATCAAAGTGGTGCTTTGATATAGCATTTTTATATTTTTAATATATCTCCGGCACGAAAAGGGCATTTCCCTTATCGTCATAAATGCTTGCTTCCATTCCGTTGTAATACCAACTGTCATCAGAGGGCTCACCGTCGGCAGTTATTTCCCAATGCTCAATCACACAGCGGTGGACAAAACCGTCACCGTCTACAAGCTCAACGTAAAGCTCCAGAGTGCTGCCGAATGGAATTTCAAAATCCCTGTCTATCTGGTGATAAAAATGATAGGAACTTCCATTGTAGTCCTCCGCATAAAGGGCTTCGATTTCATGCACCATTTCATCATCATAGGGTTCCGTATTAAGTGGGATGTTTGTACGGTTTATTTCGATACCGTCCATTTCCTCTACAAGAGAGATGGACTCAACTTCAAATTGGCGTTCATAACAGTCTGCATGAATGTTAATATCACCCTCACGTTGCCAGACGTATGTATCGGATGCGGTGCTTGAGCGTCTGCCGTATCCACCACTTGAAAAATCAGCGGTTACAGATGGCATATACTCTATTCTTGGTTCAAAGAACCAGTCAAGAGTCTCAGTTCGGGCGATACCGTTTTCGGTAAAGACTACCTTGCTGACCGTGGTAGTGCCAAAAATCGGAATATCTGTTTCAAGAACATATTCGCCGTTTTTAAGCTCCATTGGCATTTCTTCATCGTTTACAGTAATAAGGGCTTCGGTGATACCGGGAGAATGTTCTTTCGGGATTACGTTACAGCGAAGCTGAACCGTTTGGTCATCAATGTCATGTCCGGTATAGGTCCAGTCTGAGCCGGTAAGAAGGCTTGCCTGTTCAGTTAACTTCTGTTCAATATAGTTGTGTATATTATTGTTGTTTGATTCAACATTTGATATGCGTGAAGAAATATTGCTTTCCATATATGCTATCTGATCCTTAAGAGCATTTATCTGAAACAGGCATATAACTACCAGCAAGCAGGAGATTACAGCAATAATATTCGACCAGTTCTTTTTCATTTCTGACCTCCGATCTTATAACTCAGGGGTTTCTTCTTTGGATACGGATTCTGTGTTTACTGCTTCCAAAATTTCACGACCTTCACGCTTATTGAGAGATTCACGAATAAGCCTGTACATTGCGGCGGCAACAGGAACGCCCAGCATCATACCCATGATACCCATGAGACTGCCGCCGATGGTGATTGCTGCCAGTACCCATATAGCCGGCAGACCGATGGAATTACCCACCACTCTGGGATAAATGAGATTGCCTTCAACCTGCTGGAGAACAAGCAGGAATATAAGGAAAATGAGTGCCTTTATTGGAGATACGGTGAGTATCATTATCGCACCAACACCCGCACCGATATATGCACCGGCGATTGGGATAAGAGCGGTAAAGCCCACAAGAACACCGATCATGGCAGCGTATGGAATACGGAGAATGAACATACCAAGCATACAAAGAGAGCCAAGAATTACAGCCTCCATGCACTGACCAACGATAAAGCGGTGGAAGCATTTATTAAGAACGCTGAAAAAGTGTCTTACATTGCTTGTCCATTTTGGAGGGAGATAGCCTTTTATAAGGCGTTTGAACTGTTTCTGCAGCTTATCGCGGCCTGTAAGCATATAGAAGGTGAAAATAATGCTGAGGAAAGCGGTAGCAATACCGGAAACGATGGAGGAAACAGCGGAAATGATAGCGGAGACCGTGTCACCGACACCGGCTGTTATGAAGTCAATAATTTTAGAGATATAGGACTGCCAGTTGATGCGGGAAAGGCTTGCTAAAGTCTCTTCAGATAATAGATTTTGTACCCATTCCTGCTTTAAGAGTTCCTTGATAAGAGGTGGTATTTCTGCCACAAGGAAGGTTACGCAGGAAACAAGCTCCGGAATTACAAGTCCGACTATAATAGCAACGATGGCACAGAAGGTGATCACCGCCATCAGCAGGCAGACAATGCGTCTTGACTTTTGTACTGCCGGTTTATGGGCTGATTTTGGGAAATAATGACGCTCATAAAAGCTCATCAGGATATTAAGCAGATATGCCATCACGAATCCGATGAGTATCGGTGTCAAAGCACCCAGGAATTTTGCGATAAGGTTTCCGACATTGTCAAAATAGCGGACGCAGAAAAATACAAGTACGGTGGTAAGCCCCACACGCCAGCAGGTTTTCCATGATATATTCATTGTATGACCGCCTTAATTTGGTATGATTTATGATTATTATAGCACAGTATCGGGTTTTGTGAAGTTAAGGAATTGTAAAGAACACCCTCTCCGTTGCCTTTGGCGACACCTCTCCCATAGTGAGAGGCAAGAAAGAGTATTCAAGTTTTAGTTGCACCCCTTGACTTTCTCTTCGGGAGAGCTGTCAGCGAAGCTGACTGAGAGGGTTTTAATAACAAAAGAGGAAAGCGATCGCTTTCCCCTGAGCGTGTCAAAGAACTCCAATCTGTCATTCCGAGGAGCGAAGCGACGTGGGAATCTTATTTAAAAAAGTTGCGTAAACTTTGCGTTTTTGAGTATTTTAAATACTTATTTAAGATTGACACGATCCCTTCGGGATCTCGCAATGACAAATTTTATACATTATTGCAAAGAACACCAACAACAGTTTATATGCTTTATATTAGCAATAAATTATATATTCGCTCATGCCGCGGGGCGCGTCCTTTCTGGTGGCAATTAGTGGCATAAGACCAAAATAATCACCGCAAGAAGCGTCTAAGCGATGGTGAGGCAGAGACTATTAAGGTTTGTATCAAACGATTTTGATGGCAATAAATAAGTGGCTGTATTTATAAGCTTAGTGGAAGGGATTTTTAAGGGAAACCGCTATTTGTAAAGCGGTTTCCCTTAAACGATCTTTGCTTACTTTCAATCGTTTGAAAGTAAGTGCCCGCCGCACAGGCGACACAATGAAAAAATTTGCTTTGTAGCAAAAATAATACATTGTCTGTAGCGATAGAGGTTCGTGCAGTATGTTTTTCTGAATAGTATACTTTTCCAACAAGCTCAGGGGAAAGCATACGCTTTCCCCTTTAGTATATTATTCGGTTCTGAGAGCCACAACAGGGTCCTTCTTGGCGGCACTTCTTGATGGGATAATACCTGCAAACATCGTGAGCAGCATACTGATGAGAATTAGAATTACTGCAACATACGGCGGCAGATATGCGCTGAGACCGGATATGCCTGTAAGGTGCTGAATGATAATATTGATCGGGATGCACAGCAGATAGGTTATACCGACACCCAGAATACCCGATGTAAAGCCGATTATGACAGTTTCGGCGTTGAACATACTGGAAACATTACGTTTTGAAGCACCAATAGCTCTGAGAATACCGATCTCCTTGGTGCGTTCCTGAACCGAAATCAGGGTGATAACACCAATCATGATGGAGGATACGATAAGGGAGATGGCAACAAACGCAATAAGAACATAGGTGATTGCATTGATAATCGTGGTGATGGATGACATCATTATTCCAACGTAGTCGGTGTACTTTATCTGAGAAAGCTCTTCAACATCCTCGTTGTAGTCCGCGATTGCCTCTTCAATAACGTCCTTGCTCTCAAAGGTTGCCGCAAAGAGATTGATGGTAGCAGGCTCGTCGAGGTGAACGTAACCAAGGGTTTTGAGATTGGTATCGTAATCGGACTCGGAGAAAATGAGAACCTCGTCATGATATACGGCACATTGCTTGGTGGTGTATGTCTCCATAGCCATATCAAGAGCCATTGCCAGCTCTTCCGCACTCATGCCGGACATCTGTTCCGAAACCTGAGCCGCATACTGAGCCTTTACCTGTTCAGTTACCATCTGGGTGAAAAGCTCGGTAATCTCATCATCAGCCATATCCTTGATGTAATTTGAGATTTCATCCTCATTCATGCCCATTTCCTGAGTCATGGCCTGAATCATGGTGGTCTCCATGTCCTCGCGGGTCATGGGGGCCATAGCCTGTTCCACGGAGGCATTAAGCTGTTCTTCGCTTGGGATACTCATTATGTCAATATAAGCCGCGGCTTTGCCGGCGGTATCAAGGGTTTCGATGTGATCTCTGAATTCAGCTTCCTTTTCGCTGTCGGTCATGTTGCCGGTGCTTTCTGTGAAAGGAAGACCTGTGAAAATATCTGTGGATGGGTTATCAAGCTGAGCCTGGACTGCCTTGGAGTCGTGCGCTTTTTCTATGATATACTCGGTAAGCTCACTTGTATAGCCGATGGAGCCTGTGAGCATTGCGGAAACGGCATCCTCGTTGGGTCGGATGATACCGGAAACCTTGAGAATTGTACCGTTGTCATAAAGATACCTAAGCCCTGCGTCGGTGGCCCTCAGGTCGGTATACAGACCTGTGTTTTCATCCAAAGTGTAGCAGTCGGAACTGAGAATGGTACGGAATTCCATATCGCATATCTCTTCGTAGGTCCAGCTTTCCGTTTCGGCTTCAATGGTCGTGCCTTCGATTGCGGCTTCCATGATAGTGTCGATATCCTCTTCGGGTTTGAGACCCAGGGCGTAGAGGGTTATATCGTCAAGCTCGTTATTTTCATTGAGTACCAAAACAATTTCGTCATACTCGGTGGGCCATGTACCGTAAACAAGGTCATACTGCTTCTCAAGAAGCGGGCTGATGAGACTGCCGTTTTCACCGGGGAGCATCTCCTGCCACATTCTGATACTGCCTGAGGATGCGGTCATCATACTCATCATATTTGAGCTGCCGCCCATGCTTTCCATCGCGGAGAGATCTATGCCAATGTATTCAGCAATAAGCTCCTGAAGAAGCTCCTCCGTATCTGAACGGATGATGCTGCCATCGATGTTCTCTGTGTAAATCAGCAGCTCGGTATCGTAGGTGTACTGAATACCGCTGAGAGCCTCACTCAGACCTGATTCGCCTTCGTCCCTGGCATTTTCGGTCTCAATGTACTCTTTAAAGGAGACAAGGTCGTTTTCCGTGGTCTCCATATTATTGAGAGCGTTGATCATTTCATAGACGGCAGGAGCGGAGTATACCGCATCCTTCTCATGCTCATACTGGGATATGTCTGTACCCATGAAGGTCTCCATCAGAGTGCCGATGTCCATGTGGGATGCCTCTATGGTGAGAGGATAGGAAGAAAGTGTGTCCTCCTGCAGATTGTCGATAAAATTGGAAAGCCCCTGGGACACAGCGAAGATAAGCGCTATGCCGATAATACCGATACTGCCTGCAAAGGAGGTGAGAGCGGTACGGCCTTTTTTGGTGAACAGATTTTTGAGAGACAGACCGAAGGATGTACCGAAGGACATGGAAGGCTTTTTGATATTTCTGTTGGTCTTTTCATGGGTTTCGGTCTGAAGCTCCTCCTGAGTAAGAGGCGCACTGTCGCCTGTGATAACGCCGTCCAGCATACGGATTATGCGTGTGGAGTACTTTTCCGCAATATCCGGATTGTGGGTTACCATGATGATAAGGCGGTCCTTGGAGATTTCCTTGAGAATGTCCATGACCTGAATACTGGTTTCGGTGTCAAGCGCACCTGTCGGTTCATCGGCAAGGATGATATCCGGGTCGTTTACGATGGCTCTTGCAATGGCAACTCTCTGCATCTGACCGCCGGACATTTCGCCGGGACGCTTTTTGAGCTGGTCGCCTAAGCCAACCTTTTCCAGAGCCTCCTTGGCACGCTTTCTCCGTTCAGCCTTGGAAACGCCGGAGAGAGTCAGAGCAAGCTCAACATTCTGGAGGACAGACTGATGGGGAATAAGATTATAGCTCTGAAAAACGAAGCCGATGGAATGGTTTCGGTAGGCATCCCAATCTCTGTCCTTATAGTCCTTGGTGGAAGTGCCGTTGATGATAAGATCACCTTCGGTGTACTGGTCAAGGCCGCCGATAATGTTCAGCATAGTGGTCTTGCCACAGCCCGATGGCCCTAAAACAGATACAAAATCGCTTTTACGGAAGCTCAGATCAATCCCCTTAAGAGCATGAACCACGCCGTTTCCCGCAGGATAGTCTTTTTTAATATTTTTGAGTTGGAGCATTGTCATTTCCTTTCTTCAAACAAAGCACAGATAACATCGGCACAGGCTTCAATACCCAGAACAGAGCTGTCCAGAATAATGTCGTAATTACGCATATCATCCCAGCGTTTAAGGGTGTTTGCATAGTAATAGTTGGCACGCTTTTTATCAAAACGCTTCATTGTGGCTTCCGCCTGGCTTTCGGAGATGCCGTAAATATCAACGATACGATTTATTTTATCCTGCCTGCTGCCGCGGATATAAACTCTGATAACACCTTCCCTGCCCTTCAGTGCTTCGCAGGCACAGTGACCCAGGAAAACCGCACTGCCCTTATTGGCCATTTCACGGATCTCAGCCTGCTCCGCAATGAAGATATGACCTTCACTTGTCAGCAGATTTGTATCACCTGACTGGGCTCTCGCAAGAGCGAAGAAGGAGTACAGAAAACTGCTGGTGGCAGTTTCTTCATACTGCTCGATCCTGTCGATGGAGATGTCGTGTTTCTTTGAAACGGCCTCCAGGATTTCTCTGCCGTAGTTTGGAATACCTGACTTTTCGGTAACCTTCCGGGCGATAATCGAGCCGCCGCTGCCGTATTCACGTTCAATAGTGATGTATTTTGCGTTCATATCTCTACTCCTTTTTTATGCGGTCTGTTCAAACTGACTGTTATAAAGCTCTGCGTAGAAGCCGTTAGCCGCAAGCAACTCATCGTGAGTGCCGCTTTCGACTACGTCACCTTCCCTAAGAACCAGAATAAGGTCTGCGTTTCTGATAGTGGAAAGGCGATGTGCGATAACAAATGATGTGCGGTTTGCCATCAGCTCATCCATTGCTCTTTGAATTTGAACCTCAGTACGGGTATCAACGGAGCTGGTGGCTTCATCAAGGATGAGCATTGGTCTGGAAGCGATCATTGCTCTTGCAATGGTAAGCTGCTGCTTCTGCCCCTGGGACAGACTTACCTGATCGTTGAGAACGGTATCATAGCCCTTGGGCAGAGTGCGGATAAAGTGATGAAGTCCAACGGCTTTGCAGGCTTTCTCCATCTGTTCATCGGTTGCACCCTCAGTACAGTAAATCAGGTTTTCACGGACAGTACCCTCAAAGAGCCATGTGTCCTGAAGCACCATGCAGAACTGTGAGTGAACCTCTTCACGGGAAAGCTGACTTATCGGGATATCATCAATCAGGATCTCACCGCTCTGAATTTCGTGGAAACGCATCAGCAGGTTGACAAGAGTGGTCTTACCTGCACCTGTAGGGCCAACGATGGCGATTTTCTGCCCGGGCTTTGCAACGGCGGAGAAATTCTTAATGACTATCTTATCGGTGTCCTCATATCCGAAACGTACATTTCTGAATTCAACCTTGCCCTTTACGTTATCAAAGGTCCGAGTTTTGTGGCTTTCGTCATCCATCTCCTCAGCGTCAAGGAATTCAAAAACACGCTCACCGGCCGCCGCCGCAGACTGCATGGTCTGCATAGCCTGAGCGATCTGGGAGAGAGGCTGGGTGAAGTAACGGACGTACATCATAAATGCAACGATAACCTCAAAGCCGATACGACCGTCCATGGTAAGCAACGCACCCACCACACAGACAGCCACATAGCCAAAGTTGCCGATAAAGCCCATGAGAGGCTGCATCATACCCGAAAGGCACTGAGCCCTGAAAGCACTTTTCCTCAGGTTGCCGTTCATCTCATCAAAGGACTTTTTGCAGTCGGCTTCTGCGTTATATGCCTTGACCACGGTATGACCTGAGAACATCTCTTCAATATAGCCGTTGACCTCACCAAGGTGCTTCTGCTGTCGGGAGAAGTACTTCTGGGAACGTCCCATTATCATGAACATTGCAACAAAGCCGATGACGGTTGAGAGAATTGCAGTGATTGTCATGGTAACATCAGTTGTGAACATCATGAAAAGGCTGCCCACAAACAGCGTGACAGAGGATACCAGATTGCCGATGCTCTGGTTCAGAGACTGGGAGATCGTATCAACGTCATTGGTCACGCGGGAGAGAACGTCACCGACGGAGGTCTTGTTATAGTACCACATCGGCAGACGGTTGATTTTAAGGGAGATACTTTCACGCAAAGCCCGGGAGGTTTTGTGCGTAACATTTGTCATAATAATGTGCTGGATAAAGGAAAGGAGCATACTGCAGCCATAAAGAGCCGCAAGAGTCATGCCAATTCTGAAAACCTCTTCCATATCTATTCCGGTCATAATGCCTGAAATGATAACCTGCGTCATTTCCGACAGCTTATCAGGACCTAAGATGGTGAAAACAGTACCAACACCTGCGGCGAGAACAGCCGCAATTATGGCAAACCAGTATTTTTTGCAGAACTTTAACAGGCGAAGCCATGTGCCTTTAAAGTCCTTTGCTTTTTCAAAGGGTCTTGGACCCGGTCCCATAGGGCCTCTTCTTGGTGGTGCCATTATGCAAGTTCCTCCTTTGAAAGCTGAGAGTATGCAATCTGCTGATAAACGTCGCAGCTTTTCATAAGCTCATTGTGAGTGCCGATACCGGCAATACGCCCTTCGTCCAGAACAACGATGCGGTCAGCATCACGGATAGTGCCTATTCTCTGGGCAACAATGAGCTTTGTACTTCCCTTGCAGTCCTCCACAAGCTGTTTGCGAAGTGTTCGGTCTGTTTTATAGTCAAGAGCGGAGAAGGAGTCATCAAATATCAAAATCTCAGGCTTGCGGCAGACAGCTCTTGCGATGGAAAGACGCTGTTTCTGACCGCCGGAGAGGTTTGAACCGCCCTGTGCAACATAGCTGTCAAAGCCATCGGGCATCTTCTCAACAAATTCAGCCGCCTGTGCGGTGTGGACTGCCCTTTTCACATTTTCGGTATCGTTTCCCGAACCAAATGCCACGTTGCTGTTTACCGTACCGGAGAACAGTATAGCCTTCTGGGAAACGTATCCGATCTTTGAGCGAAGAGCGTGAAGAGTATAGTCCTTTACGTTTACGCCGTCCACAAGGATTTCCCCCTCGGAAGCATCGAAGAAGCGTGGAATAAGGTTTATAAGTGTACTCTTACCGCTGCCTGTTGCACCAATAAATGCCACGGTCTCGCCCTTGTGAGCAGAGAAGCTGATTCCCTGAAGCATATCCTCCTCAGAGTCAGGATAGCGGAATGATACGTTTCTGAATTCTATCTCGCCCTTCGCCTCAGATGCTGTAACTGTGCCGTCTTTAATGGAAACGGGTGTGTCAAGGACCTGGAGAATACGGCGTGCTGCCACGGATGCTCTCGGCAGGATGATAAAGATCATTACCAGCATCATAAAGGACATGACAACCTGCATTGCATACTGGGAGAAAACGATCATATCGGAGAAGAGGGTGATCTTTTCGGTCATATCAGCACTCTCAATGAGAGCCGCACCAAGCCAGTAGATGGAAAGTGCAAGACCGTTCATAATGAGCTGAATGGATGGCATCATAAATGCCATAACACGACCTGTAAAAAGATGAGTCTTTGTGAGCTTTTCATTTGCCGCCTCGAACTTATTCTCCTGATACTCCTCGGCATTATATGCCCTTACAACACGGAGACCTGTGAGGTTTTCTCTTGTAACACGGTTAAGGTCATCGGTAAGTACCTGCAGCTTCTTGAACTTTGGCATCGCCAGGCTGATAACGGTTATAACAATAATCAGCAGGATAACAACTGCTACACCTGTTGTAAAGGTCCACTGACTGCTTTTGGATGAAATTTTGGTGATAGCCCAGATTGCCATCATCGGAGCCTTGATAATAGACTGAAGACCCAGAACGATAAGCATCTGCACGTGCATCACGTCATTTGTTGTACGGGTTATGAGGCTGGAGGTGGAAAATCGGCCGATCTCAGCCATAGAAAATGACTGCACCTTATCAAAAAGCTTCGCACGTATTACCGAGCCGAAATTACTTGCAACCCTTGCGGCACATATCGTAACCGCCACAGCAGACAGCAGACTGCCGAATGCACAAAGCATCATTTTGCCGCCGGCAAGAAGGATGCTGGACATTTCGCTGCCCGGAGTCTGAACAAGGGTGGTTATCTCGGACATATAATCCGGCAGACGAAGCTCAAGACATACCTGGCCTGCAATGGCAACAGCGGCAAGCAGGATTATAAGTACATCCTTTTTCTGCAGATTTTTATAAATTCTAAGCATGATCCGGAAACGCTCCTTTCTAACCTAATATTATATCACGAGATATTAAACTGATGATAAATAAATGTTAACATTTTGGAAATTAATTTAATACACAAAACGACCCATTCCAACAATCCTTTGAAATGGGTCGTAATTTCGTATTTAAAGCTTATTCAGCTGCGGGAGGAGGTGTTTCTCCACCGGTTTCGCCGCCTGTGTTACCACCGGTATTACCGCCGCTTTCGCCGCCGGTATTGCCGCCGCTTTCGCCACCGGTGTTACCGCCGGTATTGCCACCGGTATTGCCGCCGGTATTACCACCTGTGTTGCCGCCGGTATTACCACCGGTATTTTCACCGGTTTCGCCTTCTTCAAGTTCTTCTTCCTCTTCGACCTCTTCGGGGTCAACACCCGGAACAGGAGCAAGGTATGTGTTGGAAGGAACGGAAAATCTCTTGGATGGCAGACCTTCGTGTATCTGAGTCATAACCTTACGGAACACCTGAGCCGCAGGGTTGCCGCTCCAGGTGATCTTGGCAGGAGTGTCGTGACCTACCCAGCAAACGCCAACATAATAAGGAGTAAAGCCTGCGAACCATCTGTCCTGGCTGCTGCCGGAGGTACCGGTCTTACCTGCTGTTGGCCAGCCGGAGACCTTCGCACCGCCGCCTGTACCGTAGGAAACTGCATCCTGAAGAATATCGGTGATCCAGTATGCGGTTACATCGCTGATAGCTACGTTTGTCACAGGAAGATTATCAAACACCAAATTGCCTTCGCTGTCCTCGATGCGGGTATAGGTTCTTGCTTCGGTGTAGATGCCTTCATTTACGAAAATGCTGTAAGCCGCTGCCATTTCTCTTACCGTTACACCGTCTGTAAGCTGACCGAGAGCAAGAGGTGAATATGCGATGTCAGTTTTATCGCCACGAGCGTATACGAGAGTGGAGAAGTGGAGCTTATCAACCAGGAACTCGTAGGAACGAAGTGGCGTGAGCTTATCCATTACCTGTGCGGCGATGGTGTTCAGAGAGGATGTAACACCCTGACGGATATTAACAACACCGCTGTAAGTTCTGGAGTCGTTATATGGCAGCCAGGAAGTGCCGGAAAGCTGAACATCCGGAGAGTCCTCAAAGTTGGTATCCGGGGTGATAAGACCAAGATCCATTGCCGGAGCGTAAGTAGCGATCGGCTTAAAGGATGATCCGGGAGGACGCATTGTGCCGGTAGCTCTGTTCAGAACTCGGTTGCCTTCCTTTTCGCCTACACCGCCTGCAAGTGCCAGTACATTACCGCTTATTGGGTCGGTAATAACCATACCTGACTGAAGCACCTGACCACGGCTGTTGGTGAAGTTGCTTTCGTTCTCGTAGAATTCTTCAATTATTTCCTGATATTCCATATTAACGGTAGCGTAGATCTTGTAGCCGCCGTTAAAGAGGAGAGAGGATGCTGTGGAATAGGAAACGTTTCTGTCCTCCATCATATCAGCGATGACGTCCTCGATAAGAGCGTCAACAAAGTAGGAGTAGTATGCGCCGGTGTCTTCTTCTTCGTCGTCACCTGTGTCCAGAACCAATTCCTGGGCTATTGCGGTGTCGTATTCTGCCTGAGTGATATAGCCCTGGCTGAGCATTTCGTGAAGAATGTCACCCTGACGGTCCTTATTAGCTTCCGCATTCATAAACGGACTGTACATGGACGGATTGTTTGTAATGCCGACAATGGACGCGATCTCAGCAAGAGTGAGCTGATCCACAGTCTTTCCGTAATAGTAATCGGCAGCGGATACGATGCCGTAGCAGCCGTGACCAAAGTATACGGCGTTCATGTACCACTCAATGATCTCATCCTTGGTGTAGTTTCGTTCCAGCTCCAGAGCTCTGAAAATCTCGTAGAGCTTTCGCTGTACCGTAACATCATCGTATTCCGTGATGTTCTTGATAAGCTGCTGAGTTACCGTAGAACCACCGAAGTTGTTATCCATGCTTATGAACATATTCATAAAAGCAGCAACGGTACGATACCAGTCAACACCGTTATGCTCATAGAAACGCTTGTCTTCGATAGCAACAACTGCGTGTTCAAAATCCTCCGGAATGTCCTCGTAGCTGATCCAGGTTCTCTTTTCCTTACCCTGAAGCTTTACCAGTTCAACATCATTACCTGCTGAATTGGTGTAGTAGACAACGCTTGTCTGATTTAACTGGAAATCCTCAAGAGCGATGTCAAGATCGGAGGTAAGGTTAGTCTTGATATATACCACGAAGATACAGGCGAAAATCGCGCAGGTGGTCACCGTGATAAGCAGGACAGTGATGATGATGCGAAGAATGGCACTTATAATGCCTCTTACACCATGGGCACCGACCTCACCGGCTTTAAGGAGCTTCTGCTTGTTAATGCTCAACAATAAACACCTCACAATGAGAAAAGTCATATTTCTGCAGGCATACATACCTGATACTATCATACGGAGATATTATAACATATATTGTCAATGATATGTTGCCAAAAGATGAATAATTTTTAAAATTTGTATATTGTATCGAGAATATGGGGATAATCCATAAAGATATGGAGAATTTATGGGAATAAGTCCCTGAAAGTGCGATTTTGTCCATATTACAAAAAAATAACGGTTTGTGAATAAAGACGGAGCTTTTGTTTTATATATGTAAGGAGTGATTTTTATGAGGAAAAAGCAGATGACGGCACTTGCCTGTGTGCTGGTGTATTTACTAAGCTTCGGCGGTGCGGCGGCTGTGATGGGCACAGAAGATACCACAAAGCGAGAACCTGTTGCGGCAGTTGAAACGGCAGCAGTTTCAGAGGAGTATACCATCAGAGAGCATAACGGAATGGTTGCCGTTTTCCGAAGCGGCGAGGATGTGCCCCTTCTGAAAACGGATATTCCCGTAGACGGATTAAGGACAGCCGACAGGGAGCTTATGGAGCGTGGCATAGCCCTTGAAAGCTATACCGAGGTTTTGTATATGCTGGAGGATTTCGACTCTTGATTTTAGGATGAGTATAGTATATACTAAGCTCAACAAAGATAAGTGCCCCGCGGTATACAGTGTGGGACGGCATTTTTTGGGAGGCAAAATCAATGAGCGAAGAATACGGCAGCGATTTTATCACTATAACCGATGATGAAGGCAACGCATATCAGCTTGAGCATCTGGACACATTAGAAATCGACGGCGTTTATTATCTGGCATTCCTGCCTGCTGATATTGACGAGGACGACGAAAGATTCGGCTTTATCATCATGAAGCAGGAAGAGGAAAACGGCGAAAGCTATCTGGTTGTTCCACCTGACGAGGAAGCGGATTTCGCTTATCAGCGTTTTATGGAACGTCTTTTTGCTGACGAGCTTGAGGAAGGCGAAGAAGAAGCTGAATAAGCTTTGAAATAATTTTTGAATTACTGCATATAATGGAATCGTGCATTTCCCTGCGGTGTTCGTGATAGGCTTTTTTAAACCCACATTTATTATAAGGGATGCTGTACTCTTACTGTGAATTGCAGGCCTCCCGCATTATGCGGAAGTTGGAAGCAGCGAAGCAGTAAGGAGGCAACCCACCTGCCTTAACTGTGCAGGTTATAAATGAGTCTACACGGCATTTGCGGGGGAGTGCTTTTTTAGTGAAGAGCGAATAGTGAAAAGTGAATAGTTGTGGTGTCCCTGCGGGACAATTTAGTTTATTTCGCTGCATTCAGCAGCGAAATTCTTTTTTATTCCGATTTGTCCATTGGTGCATTAATTTATTATTTGAGTTTAAAAATATTAAAAAAACATCTTGAAACAACAAGGGATTTCGTATATAATTAACAAAGTGTTCGCATCAGCGGACAGAAAAATGCAAATACAGAAAAGGAATGACAGTTATGGGTGCATCTCAGGAAAGAAAAAAGCGCCGCTTGGCAAAAGAAGCAGAAGTTGCTGTAATCAAGGAAGAGCCAAAGAAGAGCAAGGGCATTGGCAAGGTTATTGCCATTGTTGCCGGCGTTCTCGTTTTCGCACTTCTCATCGGTGCAGCAACATATTTCACATCTGATTACTTCTATCAGAACACAACAGCAATTCGTGTTGGCGACACAGAATATTCAATCGCTGACTTCAATTACTACTACTGGCGCAGCTATCAGAACTATTACGACTACGTAATGGAAAACTACGAAGACACATACATTAATTACCTTCCAAATGAAAACATTTCATACGACAAGCAGTACTTCTCCGAAGACCTGACATGGGATGATTACTTTGAAGGCAATGCTATTGATATGCTTCAGGAACTCACCTTCCTTTACAAGGGCTCTGTCGATGAAGAGTATAAGCTTTCCGCAGAAGGTAAGCAGACAGTATCTTCCGACCTCGTAAATTCCGAATACTATGCTCTGAACTACGGTTATGCAAATCTTGACTCTTACCTTCAGGTCAGCTACGGTAAGGGTATGGACACCGAAACATACCGCATGAACCTTGAAAGATATACTCAGGCATACGAATTCGCTGAAAACAAGGCTAAGGACTTCAAGTTCACCGAAGAACAGTGTGCAGAATACTATTCACTTTGGAAAGATACATACGACGTTCTCAAGTTCCGTTCCTTTGCTTTTGATATCGACACAGCTGACGGCATCGACGAAACCACAGCTCGTGACAATGCTTACTATTCCGCAGAAGAATTCAAGAAGGCTGTAAAGACCGAACAGGACTTCATTGATCTGGCTTATGAATATGCTCCTGAAACCTCTAAGTCCCTGTTTGAAAACGAAAACGCAACTCTCTCCAGCGCTATGGCAGGTAACTTAGACATTGATGAAGAAGTTGTAGAATTCGTTCTTGATGACGCTCGCAAGCCGGGTGATATGGGTATCGTTGAAACTGATGACAGCTACATCCTTGTATACTTCATTGAACGCAACGACAACTCCTACAATCTCGTAAATGTACGTCACATTCTCGTTGAGCCTGAAACAGTTCTGGCAAGCGACTATGAAGATGACGATGCAGGCTATGAAGCAGCTCAGGCAGAAGCTAAGGCAGCTGCAAAAACTCAGGCTGAAGAATATCTTGATATGTGGCTTGCAGAAGGCGGCACAGAAGAACAGTTCGCAGCAATGGCTGACGAGTATTCTGATGACACCACCGAAGGCGGTCTCTATGAAGACATCTATCAGGGCATGATGATCGCAGGCTTCAATGAATGGATCTTCGAAGAAGGCAGAAAGTCCGGCGATTATGCAATCGTTGAATCTGACTACGGTTATCACATCATCTACTTCGTAAGCGAAGGCATGACTTATGCAAACTACATTGCACAGAATGACCTTGGTGCTGCTATGTACGAAGAATGGTACGAAGAAAACTACACAGATGAAACAGTAGTTAAGACCTGGGCATTCAAATTTGCAAAGTAATAGCCCACAGAAAGAAACAATCGAAAGGAGACGGGCTATGCTCGTCTCCTTTGTATCGTAATATTACAGGAGGATAAAAATGGATTACGCAAAAGAATCTTTAAGACTTCACAACGAATGGAAGGGAAAGATCGAAGTTATCGCAACCGTTCCTGTTGAAAGCAAGCAGGACCTTTCCTTGGCTTACACTCCGGGCGTTGCACAGCCATGTCTTGAAATCGAAAAGAACGTTAACCTGAGCTACGAGCTTACAAGAAGACACAATCTCTGTCTGGTAGCAACAGATGGTACAGCAGTTTTAGGTCTTGGCGATATCGGTCCTGAAGCCGCAATGCCTGTTATGGAAGGCAAATGCGTTCTGTTCAAGGCTTTCGGTGATGTTGACGCATTCCCACTCTGCATCAAAAGCAAGGACGTTGACGAAATAGTAAACACGATCTACATGATAAGCGGCTCCTTCGGCGGTGTTAACCTTGAGGACATCTCTGCACCACGCTGTTTTGAAATTGAAAAGAAGCTTAAGGAAAAATGTGATATTCCAATTTTCCACGATGACCAGCACGGCACAGCTGTTATCACCCTTGCGGGTCTCAAAAACGCAATGAAGGTTGTTGGCAAGAGCTTAGATACCGTTAAGATCGTTGTAAACGGTGCAGGTGCGGCGGCTATTTCCATCACAAAGCTGCTCCTTTCCGCAGGTGCAAAGGACATCACCCTCTGTGACCGTACCGGTGCTATCTATGCAGGCCGTGAAAAGGGCATGAACCCTGTTAAGGAAGAAATGGCTCAGGTAACAAACCTTAGAGGTGCTCAGGGTGCTTTAGCTGAAATGCTTGTTGGTGCTGATGTATTCATCGGCGTAAGCGCACCGGGCGTTGTGACAACTGAAATGGTAAAGACAATGGCAGACAACGCTGTTATCTTCGCCTGTGCAAACCCAACTCCCGAGATTTTCCCAGATGATGCCAAGGCCGGCGGTGCAAAGGTCATTGCAACCGGCAGAAGCGACTTCCCAAATCAGATCAATAATGTTCTGGCATTCCCCGGCATTTTCAGAGGTACATTCGATGTGCGTGCAAGCGACATCAATGACGAAATGAAGATCGCTGCGGCAGACGCTCTCGCAAATCTGATCTCCGATGAAGAACTGAATGCAGATTATATCATCCCTGCAGCCTTCGACCCAAGAGTAGGCAAGGCTGTTGCCGCAGCAGTCAGCGAAGCCGCAAGAAAGAGCGGCGTTGCAAGACTGTAAGATCTGAAAAGTCAATATGATTTCAAAAGCCGTCGGAAAACCGACGGCTTTTGTTGACTAATCACACTTGCTTGTATAATTTCAGTCCCCATTTATTATTGAAATATATTTTCAAACATATATCGGTATGGTATAATTCTCTTGAAGGAGGTGCGCTCGATGCAATTTAAGTTAGATATTAACCTAACCGAAGATGATTATCTGGAATATAATCTTTTTCACGCGATGCAATCAAATACCGGTAAAAAGCAAATCAGAAAAAGCCGAATCTTTTTAGCAGTTGTTACGGTGATATTAATCGCCATTGTCTTTTTAATACTGGGATGTACATTCTTTTCTATCACATATGCGATATTACTTGGACTGTTTATGGGGCTGTATATTCTGTTTTTAGTTAATGTAGTAAAACGGAATATAAAATCACAGATAAAGAAACTTAAGAAAACAGGCAAATTGCCATTTGACGCTGTTTCCAGATTGGAATTCCATGAGGACAAGATCATAGAAATAACCGACTCTAAACGAATTGAACAGGGATATGAAGTATTGGAGCGGATATGTATAGTTGGTGATCGGTTTGTTTATCTGTATTACAGCAGTATAGGTGCATTTATTCTTCCTGTTCCCCAGATCAAAAATCAAATTGATCAGGATGATTTCTTAAATTTCCTTTTCCAAAAATGTAATATTGTTGAATACTATTAACTATTATATAAAATGGCTTGACCAATTTGGTCAAGCCTCTTTTGTACTTTTATAGTGTAGTGATCCAGCATATAATGCCATAAACCACACTTGCCGCTGTGCCGGTGATATAGCTCTTTGCTTGTATCAACTTAGGATGCAGTGTTATTTTGTCGAATTGGATCAAATTTATTCAATACCACACGAATAATGGGAATTTACTTCAAATCACTAGTATGGTATAATTAACGTATTAAAGTAAAGTAGGGGTTGCATATGATTTGTTATCGTTTGACACATTTCTTTATTACGTGCAAAGCAGACCATTTTCATTATTTTAATATTGGCATATACGAATCCAAAGAAAAAGCCCAAGCAGCATTAGAACTTCTAAAATCAAAACCCGGATTTTGCCTTCGGCCAAATGCATTCATAATTCGTAGAGTAATATGTTTCAAGCGTCCTTGTCTGTTGAATAACACCTATTGGATAGATGGATTTGAAACCTATACATACACGAGGTAATCCAATGAATAACCTATCCAAACGAAAATTAATCCGCATTGAGGATTACGATTATTCCAGCCCTGGGGCATATTTTATCACAGTATGTGTAAATGACAGAAAACCGATTCTCTGGAATGTAGGGGCGGCAACCTGCCGCCCGAAACTGTCGAAAACCGGTGTTGTCGTTAAAACCGCAATTCTCCAAATCCCGGAACATTATCTTGCTGTTTCCCTGGATAAATATTGTATTATGCCTGATCATATCCATATGATCCTGTCCATCAACACCAACGAGGACGGTCGCCAGATTTGTAGAGTCTGGTAACATGGTTTACAAAACGTCCGGGGACATGGTTTACAGTTTTCATATATAATAGAGGCATAAAACAACAGAAAAAGGAGAGTTGGAAATGCCTTGGAAGGAGAAAACT
>SVLU01000018.1 GCA_015067795.1 Oscillospiraceae bacterium | reverse complement strand
CCTGCAAGCAGGAAAGCTCTCCCATTTCGCTGCTCCTCCTTTTCCATTTGAACCCGTTTCACTGGGCTTCAAATGGAGTCTTGTGATTTTAAGATTCCCACGTCGCTTCGCTCCTCGGAATGACAGATTGGGGTTCTTTGACACGCTCTGCGGCACACTTCACAGGAAGTGTGCCGCTTTTTGATAAAATATCCTAATTTTAAAAAGGTTATCTCAAAAATCCTCCACGGAAGGATCTCAGATCACTGACGGAAATCACAGCATCAGGAGCAACCTCTCTGATAAGCCTGATTGCGTAATTAATACGCTTACGTCTGAGCTGAACAAAAACAAGCTCACGCTTAGTGCCGTCAACGCTGTGACCGTCAAGGAATGTAACACCAAAGCCATGCTCACGGAGAACAGTTCCGATCTTTTCGCCCTCCGCATTGGCCGCAACCACCTGAACTGAGGTCAGACCCACAGCCAGGAGATTTTCTATCTTAACACCAAGGGGAATACCGAGAGTAAATGCCACGCAGTAGATAACAGCCTTCATGGGGTCCTGTGCCAGACCGTCCAAAACAGAGCTTACCACTATGACCCAAAGGGCGATCTCGATAAACCCAAATATCGCACCCTCCAACTTGCGGCTTTTACCCACAAACATGATCCTCAGCGTACTGAAGCATACCTCTGCCATCTTACCAAGGAAAATAACCACATAAAGCCAAAATCCCGTGAGACCCAAATACGAAAGCATAACGTACCTCCTTTGTGTAGGGAGCTATATAATTTTTACTGCCAGTCCTTGCAAACGTCCACCCAGGCAATAGGCTTCGCAAGCTCATCAAGCTCCTCGCAGGAAATCTCGATTGCGCTGTTGGAGCTTCCGCAGGCAGGGAATACAGTATCAAAGCGTTTCATGGAAATATCGGCATAAACCTCAACACCCTCATTCACCGCAAAGGGGCATACGCCGCCCACAGCGTGACCGATAAGCGGTACAGTCTCCTCCATTGGGAGCATACGGGCTTTGCCGCCAAACTGTGCCTTATACTTCTTATTATCCACTCTTGCATCACCTGCGGTGACTACAAGTATTACACGTTCATCCAGCTTAAAGGACAATGTTTTTGCAATTCTTGCAGGAATTACACCCACAGCTTCAGCTGCCAGCTCTACCGTTGCGCTGGACACAGGGAATTCCAGAATTCTGTCTGCTATTCCAAGCTCCTCAAAATGCTTGCGTACACGTTCAATAGACATATTGTTCTCCTTTTATCTTGTGATATTTATGGTTTATTGCAAATGCCGTTCTTCTTCAACCAATCGGTCACAGCTGCAAGATTTTCCTCTCTTACAAGACTTCCGCCGTTTATCAGCATATCAAGAATTTCCTTATCTGACTCAGTCTTGTTGGGATTATCGCTTATCTTCTTTATAAGGATTTTCGACACGATGCTCATAAGGAATTTGTTGATACCCCTGAGTCTGTCATAATCATAGCCGCCCTGAAGTGTGAAAACCGGCACATTTTCGGGTATTTTATTGCTGTTTCTGACTTCCTGGGTCTGTGTTCCGGTTGGATTCATGCCCACACTGCACACAGCGGTGATATTATAACGCTTTGCCGCCTTTTTATAGTCCTTTACCATACCCGCCATAAGCCAGCCGAGATAGACTATACCGTCACCTCCGGCAAGCTTTCCCTTGGCTTCAGCAAGGGTATAGACAGGCAAGCCTGTATTTTCACCCAGCATTTTTGCGTACTGAGCGGTATATCCCGTGTTGGATGTATAGACGATTGCATTTATCTTCATAGCCGCCTCCTATATTGACACAGTAGATTATGCATCACAAATCCAATAATGTCAAGTACACTAAAATGACCCGCCATTTTCGTGCAAGCTAAAAGGACGCTTCCTTTTAGTCTGTCAAAAAACCTCCCTCTGAAGAGAGAGGTACGGTCTGTTGAAAACCCCGCTTCTGTCATTTCTGGGAGCGGAGCATTTCCCTTCTGTCATTCCGAGGAGCAACTTTTTCT
Organism: Oscillospiraceae bacterium; assembly: GCA_015067795.1. Classification (GTDB taxonomy): domain Bacteria; phylum Bacillota; class Clostridia; order Oscillospirales; family Oscillospiraceae; genus SIG495. The sequence continues at coordinate 30,318 of SVLU01000018.1, read as the reverse complement.
CCCCATGTCATTCCGAGGAACAATTCCCTCCCCATGTCATTCCGAGGAGCGAAGCGACGTGGGAATCTTATCTGAAACAGTTGCAGGAATTTTGTGTTTTTAAATAATTAAGATGCTTTTTTGATTGCAAGACCTCTGTTGCTGTCACGCAATGACAAGTTTTATACTTTTCGACAAACTAAAAGGACGCCTCCTGTTGGAGACGTCCTTTTCATCTGCTTATAAAAGACCTTCGATAAATTCTGCTACATCGTCAACGGTCTTCAGGTCCTGGAGACCGTCATCCGGAACGGCGATGTTGAATTCGTCTTCAAGGGACATCATAAGTTCTACGATGTCGAGGGAATCCGCACGGAGATCCTCAACGATAAGAGTATCATGATTGATCTTTTCAATTTCGATATCCAATTCTCTGGAAAGGATTTCTCTGATCTTTTCGTATACCATGGCTTCCTCCTTAAATCCATTCGCGACTTGCGGTCGAAGTTACGGAGCTGTTGTATTCCCTGTAATCCTCACGGGGAGTCATAACTCTCTTATGCTGTCTTTCAAGAGCGACTACAACACGGCGGTTAGGTTCTGTGCCGGTGGAGTAGGTGGTAACGCCGGAAACATCCTGCAGGCTTGCATGGATAACATGGCGTTCATAAGCGTTCATTGGCTCAAGAGTGATATTGCGGCGGTACTTCTTTACCTTTGCCGCAACCTTCTCTGCCAGACGGCGGAGAGAGTCCTCACGCTTTGCTCTGTAATTTTCAGCGTCGACGCAAATTCTGACACGCTCTTCGCAGTTTTTATTAACGGTGTAATTTGCCAGGTGCTGGATAGCATCAAGGGTTTCACCTCTGTGGCCGATAAGAGAACCGATGTTCTCGCCTTCAAAGTTAACGCCGATGCCTCTCTCAGTTTCCTCGATGGTCATACCGGCTTCCACGTCCATATGCTCCAAAAGACCCTTAAGGAACTTTTCAAGCTTTTCCGGAAGTGTTTCAGGAAGCTCGTAGCTGACCCTGACCTTGGCAGGTACGCTGCCGATACCAAAGAAGCCTGCCTTCGCACGCTCAAGAATCTCAACGGTGACATCATCACGAGTCAGGTTAAGCTCCGACAGAGCTGCGGCGATGGCTTCTTCTTCAGTCTTACCGGTGTATTCAATTGATTTATACATATAGGTATTTTCTCCTGTTGTATCTTATCAAACGCTGCCCATATTGCAGATTAATATCTGTCCGGATCGTAGTTACGTCCTCTTGCATAAGGACGGCTGCCGACTCTGCTTGGGTTTACGTTCTTTGACTCACCCTCCGGAGCATGCTGACGCTCCCACTCTTCAGCCTTAGCCTTCTGAGCATCCTTCTGGAGCTTCTGCACCTTTGCCTTGGAGGTACTCTTATTCTGAACAGTTGCGTTTTCAGCGCGAAGACGTTCAGTTTCTCTGCGCTTTGCCTCAAGCTTTGCTTCCTTTTCGGCGATCTGTGCTTTGTACTCGGCTTCTTCGGCAGCCATGCTCTTTCTGAGCTGTCTGTTCAGGATCCAGTCCTGAATTACGCCGAGACCCATGCTTACAATCCAGTACAGACACAGAGCTGCAGGCATCATGAAACCGATAACAAGTGTCATGATAGGCATGAAGGTTGTCATACCCTTCATTGCACCTGCGGATGGGTCATCGGAATTATTGTTGTTAGGATTGCTTGCATTTGCCATCTTGGAGGACAGCCATGTGATAACAGCTGCCAGTACAGGCATCAGGAACAGAGCGAGTGCCTCACCCCAAACTGCGGGGTTGGACCAGTCAGTATTCAGGAAGAAGTTCCAGTGCGGCTGTGAACCCAGGTCAAGACCCAGGAAGGTGAAGTCTACCTGACGAAGCTTGTCAGAAAGATCAGCAAACGCGCTGAAATTCTTGGTGATGAACTGGCTCTGTGCGATCTGCTGATATGCAGCGGACAGCTCGGTTGTAAAGCCCATTTCGCTGAGCTTTACAGCGATAGCACCGCCTTCTTCCAGCAGGGATGCATCCACACCCATCATGATGGTCAGTGGGTAACGGATAGCCTGATAGAGAGCAATGAGGATAGGGAATGGAATCAGAGTCCAGATACAGCCTGCAAAAGGCTTGACATTATGTTCACGATAGAACTTCTGAACTTCCTGATTGTAACGTTCCTGGTCGCTTCCGTACTTCTTCTGAAGCTCCTGAAGCTGAGGCTGGAAACGCTGGGTTCGCATCATGCTCTTCTTGCTCTTCACCTGGAATGGGAGAAGAACCAGCTTAACAATAAGGCCGAAGAGGATGATTGCAAGACCATAGTTTGCTGTGAACTCATAGAGCCACATAAGCAGCAGGCCAAAGGGCCTTGCGATTGTACTCATAGTTAATTCCTTTCCCTTTTGTTTACGGCACGGTTTGCCGTAAAAAAGGATGGTCGTTTACTTACGCCGTTTTTGCGGACACGGCATAAATCATTTGCTGACATTGTACCTGCAAACAGGCACAAAGCTCCCACAGTATACACTTTGGGAGTAAATTCAGCTCATATCTTAGGGTACGGGATCGAAGGGGTCGTATTCGCCGAAGTGAAACGGGTGACATCTTAAAAGTCGTCTGAACGTCAGCCACGAGCCTTTCACCGCACCGTATTTTTCCAGAGCTTCCAGAGCATACTGGGAGCAGGTGGGAATATAACGGCAGCAGGGCTGCTTCATGGGCGATATGTTCTTGCGGTAAAATCTGACTAAAAAAATCAGTACCCTTTTCATTGGTTGTCCCCCTCAGTTAGGAGGCCTATACGCTGACAGCACATGAGAAAATCCTTCTCAAGCTCACTGTAGGTAGAATATCTGCTTTTCTGCTTTGCCACCACAACAATGTCCCAGCCACTATTGAGCTTATCCGTGTTAATGCGGAATATCTCACGTAAACGGCGGCGGATCTTATTGCGATGGACGGCCTTCCCAAGCTTAGTGCTGACTGTGATACCCAACCGGTTCCTGCCCAGCCTGTTACGACGGCGGTATATCACCATGCGGGAGCTGCCGATGCGCTCCCCCTTTGCGTAGAGTCTGCGGAACTCGTAGTTGTTTTTAATGGATACTATCTTCAAAAGATTACCTCCACAAGTCCCAAGGGCGGAAGTGCCCGCCCTGAAAATCAATTAGTATAAGTTTTTGACTTAGTGAGTAAGTCTTGCTCTGCCTCTTGCGCGGCGGCGTGCTAATACCTTGCGGCCGTTCTTTGTAGACATTCTCTTACGGAAACCGTGTTCCTTGGAGCGCTGGCGCTTCTTTGGCTGATATGTTCTGAGCATTGTGGCACCTCCTTATTTCTTTTCCTTGAATTAATACTCAACATCGACACCTCTGGGATGTGCCGAAGTAGTTGACAAAAATGCTCCCTGCAATACGCAGGCTATTTATTATACATGGAAAACAGATAAAATGTCAATAACTCACAGGCATAAAAATTAAATTTTGCCTTCATTTTTGTGAAAAAATCAGATATCACGCCCTGTAAACACACCCATGTACCATAGTTTCCCGCTCATCGTACCTTCTCCGGCACTGGGAGTGCTTCCGTACGCAATTTACATAATCAATTTCTTATACATCAAATTGCACAATATTTCTTGACATAATACCTGATAGGATTTAAAATAACCATGTATGTAATTTCGAAATGATCGGGGCATTTCCGAAGATATATACCTGTTTGTCAATTTAATAATAAGGAAGAAAAGGAGGTGTGTATACTTCAATGTCGACTCCTGTCAAAATCATCATCGGTGTGGCAGTTTGCATACTGGTGTTTATTATAGCTTTTATTCTCGGCGTCACATACAGAAAGAAGGTCGCTGAGCGTGAGATTTCCAGTGCTGAAGAAGAAGCAAAGAGAATTATCAACGACGCTATCAAGACCGGCGAGAACAAAAAGCGTGAGGCTCTCCTGGAGGCAAAGGAAGAAATACACAAGGCTCGTCTTGAAAATGACCGCGAGGTCAAAGAAAGACGCAACGAACTCCAGAAGCAGGAACGCAGACTCCTGCAGAAGGAAGAAAATCTCGACAAGAAAACTGACGCTCTTGAACGCAAGAACGAACAGTTTAACAAGAAGTTAGCTGAGCTGGAGACTCAGAGAGAAGAGGTTGCTGTACTGAAACGCAGCCAGCTTGAGATGCTGGAAAAGATTTCCGGCTACTCTGTAGAAGAGGCTAAGTCCTACTTACTCACAAGCATCGAATCTGAAGTTACACATGAAGCCGCTATGAAGGTTAAGGAAATAGAGGCTCATTATAAAGAAGAGGCAGACAACAAGGCAAGAGAACTTATTTCCCTGGCTATCCAGCGTTGTGCTGCTGACCATGTTGCCGAGGCTACCGTATCCGTAGTTCCTCTGCCAAATGACGAAATGAAGGGACGCATCATCGGTCGCGAGGGCCGCAATATCCGTTCCATCGAAAATCTTACCGGTGTCGATCTTATCATCGACGACACTCCCGAAGCTATCACAATTTCAAGCTTTGACCCCGTCAGACGTGAAATTGCAAGACTTGCTCTTGAAAAGCTTATCCTCGACGGCAGAATTCACCCTGCAAGAATTGAGGAAATGGTTGAAAAGGCTCGCCGCGAGGTTGATGCAACCATCAAATCCGAAGGCGAACGTGCTGTATTTGAGACCGGTGTTCGTGGTCTGCACCCTGAACTTATCAAGCTCATCGGCCGTCAGAAATATCGCACAAGCTATGGTCAGAACATTCTGAACCACTCTATGGAAGTTGCTCATGTCAGCGGACTGCTGGCTGCTGAGCTTGGCGTTGATATTCCATCCGCTAAGCGTGCAGGTCTCCTCCACGACCTTGGTAAGGCAGTTGACCATGAGATCGAAGGCTCCCATGTTACTATCGGCGTGGACCTTGCAAGAAAGTACAAGGAAAACGAAAACATCATCCACGCTATCGAAGCTCACCACGGTGACGTTGAACCAAGAACAATCATCGCCTGCATCGTTCAGGCTGCCGATACAATCTCCGCTGCACGCCCCGGTGCAAGAAGAGAAAATATCGAAAACTATATCAAGCGTCTTGAAAAGCTTGAAGAAGTTACCAACTCCTTCAAGGGCGTTGACAGCAGCTACGCTATCCAGGCAGGTCGTGAAATTCGTATCATGGTCAAGCCCGACGTTGTCAGCGAGGACGAAATGGTACTCCTCGCCCGTGAGATCGCAAAGAAGATCGAAAACGAGCTGGCTTACCCCGGACAGATCAAGGTCAACCTCCTCAGAGAGACCAAGGCTGTGGAATACGCGAAGTAATCAAAAACGGTGTCCGGAAACGGACACCGTTTTTTAGTGAAAAGAGAAGATAGAAAAGTGAAAAGAAGAGGTATCCCTTCGGGATAATTATAATTTCCCTCTCAGTCAGCTATCGCTGACAGCTCTCCCAAAGGGAGAGCCAAGGGGTGCAGTTAAAGTATGTACAAGTCCTCTTGCCTCTCCCTCTGGGAGAGGTGGCACGGCTTGAGCCGTGACGGAGAGGGAAATAAAAAAAACAATTTTATGGAACTAGGGATTAATTATGAAAATGTCTCCTGAATATATGGCAGAATTACATAAGTTTTTGTATCAGAGTAACGATTCTGATATAGATAGATTAAAAAATATTGCTCTTGAACATCTAAAGCATCTACCAAAGAAAACATTGTACCGATATCGCCGGTGCAACAATGATGAGTTCGACACTCTTAAAAACAATTCTATTTGGCTTGCAGATCCTCATAACTTCCCGGATATGTTTGATGCAACATTACCAACCCCAGATATGTCCCATATAGATCTTGTGTATACATTCTTCTTTGCCATTGAAGCAGGATGCAAAGCAATACTTGCTACTGCTGAGGAAGGAGAACAAATCCCAAATAAAGAAGATTATCTTTCTGTGATGTATGAAACATTGGAAACATATATGAATTATACACAGGAAGAAATAGACAAAAATTTGGTCGATTTGCTCGGAGAAGCGGAATTTATACAAATGAGAAAACAAAAACTGCCTGAGATTGACTTTTCTCCCCAAATCAAACAAGTTAAGAAGTATCTTGACTCACTCTCTATTTCACCTAGAGACTCATTAGCAATTGCATCATTTACAACCAGTTATGACAATCGAAATATGTGGGAAAACTACTCAGAAAAATACACTGGTTTTTGTGTAGAATATAATTTTTCCAATATTTTATCACCATTAAACATTAAGGGTGCATGGGATATTTTACATTTACTCCCCGTCAAATACTACAAGAAACGCCCCACATTTGATTTTGACGATATAATTCATAGCTTTGTGCAATCTCATATGCATATTTCAGAAATAGACATAGATGCAGATAACTTTTTATCTCAATATTATCGCTCTATTACGTCCAAATTTTATGATTATAGAGCAGAACACGAATGGCGGTTGATTATGGAAAGAGACCATATAGGCAAATACCCTTTCCCATATGTAAAACAAATATATATTGGAAAAGATATGTCAGATAAAAATATGCAAACATTATTAGATATTGCAAAAGAGCTTTGCGTTCCTGTACGCATTCAATCCATAAGTAGTGATAAAAATACTTTCGAATATCCATTACTGTGACTTAGTCACTGTTCCTGCATAAAACTTATGCTATAATCAAACCATAAAATAAAAAACAACGGAGGATAAACACATGAAATATATTTGCAATATCTGCGGTTACGTATACGACGAAGCAATCGGCGATCCTGATAACGGCATCCCAGCAGGCACACGCTTCGAGGACCTTCCTGAGGATTGGGAATGCCCACTCTGCGGTGTAGGTAAAGACGATTTCTCTGAAGAGTAATAATTCAAATCTGTCCGCAAAGCGGACACCACGAGTATTCATGATTAATTCTTCATCATTCATATTAACTCAATTAAAATAACGGTCGTTTCCACTTGGAAACGACCGTTATTTTAATTGTTCGAGTATCTTTCAAGGAACTGCTTGGTACGCTCCTGCTGAGGATTGCCGAGGACCTCTTCCGGAGGACCTTCCTCAACTACAACACCGCCGTCCATAAACAGCACTCTGTCCGCAACGTCCCGGGCAAATGCCATTTCATGGGTTACGATTATCATGGTTGTGTTTTTATCTGCAAGACCCTTGATTACCTTTAGTACTTCACCTGTAAGCTCAGGGTCAAGAGCCGATGTAGGCTCGTCAAAGCAGAGAACATCAGGCTGGAGTGCCAGTGCCCTTGCGATGGCAACACGCTGCTGCTGACCGCCGGAAAGCTGATGGGGATAAAGGTCGACCTTATCGCTGAGACCTACATGAGCAAGCAGGTCCAGAGCGTGAGTTCTTATTTCTTCGTGAATTTCCTTTTTATGTGCCTTGTAATCAGGTCTTTCCCTGGCAAGCAGCTCTTCCGCAAGCATTACATTCTGCAGAGCGGTATACTGTGGGAACAGGTTAAAGGACTGAAATACCAGACCGAAATGGAGACGCTTTTTTCTGATATTTGCTTCCGTCTGTGTGCTCTTATCCTCGGCATCAAACAAAAGCTCATCATTTACGATTATCTTACCTTCGTTTGGTCTTTCAAGGAAGTTCAGACAACGCAGGAGTGTGGTTTTACCGCTGCCGGAGGAGCCGATAACAGCCAGAGCCTCTCCCTTTTTGAGAGCGAAATCTATGCCCTTAAGAACCTCTGTGTCACCAAAGCTTTTGCAAATATTTTTTGCCTGTAATACGTACATCCTGTCCACCTCCTAAACGCGGAAATAACTCAGCTTCTTCTCTGCCCAGTTGAAGAACAGAGTAAGCAGACCATTGAATACGAGATAGAATACCGCTGTATAGAGCAGAGGCCAGATAAGACCTGCACCCTTTATGTAGGATTCCGCATGGAATATGATCTCATATACCGCAATAACTCTGGCGAGAGAGGTGTCCTTAACAAGGGTGATGATCTCATTGGACATAGGTGGTACTATACGCTTTACTACCTGCAGGAGAGTTACCTTGAAGAAGATCTGAGATTTAGTCATGCCCAGAACCTCACCGGCTTCCTGCTGACCCCGTGGAACACCTTCAATGCCGCCTCTGTAAATCTCAGAGAAATAGCAGGAGTAGTTGATAACAAAGGCAAGAAGTGCCGCAGAAAATCTCGGCAGCAGATCCCAGCCAAACAGAAGCCCCGGACCGTAATATATTACGATAAGCTGGAGAAGCAGAGGAGTGCCTCGGATGATCCAGATCAGGGTTTTCATCGGCCAGCGTATTATGTGTAATTTGCTTCTGGATGCGAAGCTGAATATCAGGCCGAGAGGCAGGGAGAACAGCAAGGTCAGGAAAAAGAGCTTTGCCGTTGTCATCAAGCCTTCCAGCAGGTATAGAGTGACAGACCAGAACATAAATGAATACCGTTTCCTTTATATTTTTTAACAGTAGGGGCGGCTATCAGCCGCCCGTTTTGACTGCACTGCAATACTCGGGAAACAGGCGGCTGATAGCCGCCCCTACAATGCAATCATTTCCGGGTTTCCCGCAATTACAAACCTATCCGGCAGCAGATACTGCTGCCGGATAAGATAAATGATCGTGTTAGAATTTACAATTAGCCAGCGATAAGGCTGTTTGTAAGATTGTACTTTTCAGCGATTTCAGCTACAACGCCTTCTGCTTCCAGTTCAGCGATGATAGCGTCAACCTCTGCAGCCATGTCGGAGCCCTTGCGGAAGCCGATGCCGTATTCTTCTTCAGCTACGAGAGCGATGCCGATGCCCAGATCTTCATAGCTTGTGCCTGCACCTGTCATAGCGCCTGCCATAACGCTGTCGATAACGCAAGCGTCAACGGAGCCGGCTGCTACTTCCAGAAGAGCGTTAGCCTGTGTGGAAACTGCTGTGCAGTTAAGATTGTTGTCCTTAAGAGCTGCTTCACCTGCGGAGCCTGCTTCTGCAGCGAAGGTCAGGTCTGCAAGGCTTTCGATTGTTGTGTAGTTAGCAACTGCATCTGCACTCATAACTACTACCTGTGCGTTGGTCAGGTAAGCTTCGGATGTTTCCATTGCTTCCTTAACACCATCGGTAAGGGTCATGCCGTTCCATACGCAGTCGATGCTCTTTGCATCAAGTTCGAATTCCTTGTTGTCCCAGGAGATTTCAATGAATTCAACTTCTACGCCCAGCTTTTCAGCAACTGCCAGAGTGAGCTCTGTGTCGAAGCCGATCCATTCGCCGGAATCGTCCTTGTAGTTCATTGGAGCGTAATCTGTGATACCTACGATCATGGTGCCCTTGTCCTTTATGTAAGCCATATCGGACTCGGAATCGTTCTTGGATGCACAAGCAGTCATGCCGATGAGCATAAGAGCCGCCAGTACGAGAGCAATAATTCTCTTCATTTTAATAAATACCCCTTTATAATTTTTATATTGCCGTCAGGCATTACTGATTTTAGCATATTAACACAATAAAGTAAATACCCAATTTAATAAGTTTTTCGGTTTTATTCAGTTTGACATCGTGATTTTATGGATATATAATAGTTGCAACACATCAAATGTAGGAGCGGCTATCAGCCGCCCGTTTATACCGCTTTGTGTTGAACTCTATGCGGGCGGATAATATCCGCCCCTACGTTTTAAAAATTCGATAGGGATAAATATATGAACATAATCGAAATAACCGACATAAACTCTCCCGAACTCGATATATACGCCCGTCTGACGGAAGCTCAGCTTCGTAACCGCCTTGAGCCTGAGAAGGGCATTTTCATAGCCGAAAGTCCAAAGGTCATCCGCCGTGCCCTTGCCGCAGGTTACACACCTGTTTCCATGCTTATGGAGCGGAAGCATATAGACGGTCAGGCTAAGGATATTATAGAACACTGCGGCGATATCCCGGTTTACACCGCCGACCGCGAGGTTCTTGCCGGCCTTACCGGCTACACTCTGACCCGAGGCATTCTCTGTGCCATGAAGCGTCCTGCCTTACCCGCTGTCAGGGAGCTTTGCGAGAATGCAAAGCGTATTGCCGTTTTGGAGGGAGTTGTGGACACCACAAATATCGGCGCCATATTCCGCTCTGCTGCGGCGCTTAACATTGACGCGGTACTGCTGACTCCCACCTGCTGCGACCCCCTTAACCGCAGGGCTGTAAGAGTAAGCATGGGTACTGTTTTTCAAATTCCCTGGACTCATATCGACAATCTGCCCACCGGGGGGCTTGGTCAGCTTAACGGCCTTGGCTTCAAAACTGCCGCAATGGCTCTGTCTGACAATTCCGTCAGCATTGACCATCCCGCTCTGACACAGGAGAAAAAGCTTGCGATCGTACTGGGTACGGAGGGGGACGGCCTTGCTCATGACACTATACAAGGCTGTGACTACACCGTGAAGATCCCCATGGCACACGGTGTTGACTCCCTGAACGTTGCCGCCGCCAGCGCTGTCGCTTTTTGGGAGCTGCGGGTAAAATAATCAGCAAAAAAGTCCCTGTTTGAAACCAAGCAGGGACTTTTTTTATTCTTCGTTACCTAATTTACTTAAAACCTCTCTGAAATATGCCGGAAGCTCAGTTGTTACCTCCACCATTTTCTCTGTTCTCGGATGGATAAACTGCAGTCTCCTTGCGTGGAGGCACTGGCCGTCCAGCCCTTTCTCAGGAGACTGTCTGCCGTAGACCGGGTCACCAAGGCACGGATGGCCGATATATGCCATGTGAACTCTTATCTGGTGGGTTCTGCCCGTTTCGAGTCTGCACTGAATATGGCTGTAATTCCGATAACGTGCCAGCACGCGATAGTGGGTTATGGCCTCTCTGGAGTTCCGCTCGGTTACCGCCATACGCTTGCGGTCGGTATGATGACGGCCTATGGGAGCATCAACCGTACCCTCATCATCTCTGAAATGACCCCAGACCACCGCCTCATAAACACGGCAGAGGGAATGGTCCTTCAGCTGTTCGGCTAAGGATAGATGGGCAAAGTCGTTTTTCGCGGCAATTATAAGTCCGGATGTGTCCTTATCGATCCTGTGAACGATACCGGGACGAAGCTCGCCGTTAATGCCTGAGAGGCTGTCACCGCAATGGTACATGAGAGCGTTCACAAGCGTGCCCTCATAATGCCCGGGAGCAGGGTGGACAACCATACCCCGAGGCTTGTTTATCACGATAAGGTCATCGTCCTCATAGGCAACCTCAAGGGGAATATTCTCGGCAGCTATTGCAGCTTCCTTTGGTTCGGGAATTTCCACCAAAAAGGTCTCTCCCTGAGTGGTCTTGTGATTTTTCTTCACCGCCTTGCCGCCGAGAGTGACGTTTCCCGCTTCGATAAGCTTCTGAACCCCGCTTCGGGTCATGCCCTCAAGCTCCTCGGCAAGATAAGCGTCGATGCGAAGTCCGCTCTCAGGACATTCTATGGTAAGGATCACAGCTCTTCCTCCGCGTCATCTTCCTTAAGACGCTCAATCTCAGCCATCTTTTTCTTCTTGTCATCGCCATGGAAAAAGATATAGGCGATCGCAAAGAGAATGCAGCCAACAACGATACAGCAGTCGGCAAAATTGAAAATCGCAAAGTTCATGAACTGAACCTCGATCATGTCAACAACATAGCCGTAAAGTGCTCTGTCAACGCCGTTGCCAAGAGCACCGCCGATTGCCAAAGCTAAACATACACGTTCAAACTTATTGAACTTGCCAACAAAGAGAATAATAACAAGAGCAATTATCATAACTCCGGAAACAACAGGCAGAAGCCAGCCGGAATCGGAGAGCATACTGAATGCCATGCCGGTATTTCTTGTATGGGTGAGACCTACGATACCGGGAAATACACTTACCTTATCGCCGAGAGCGATAAAGCTGACGGTCAGAGCCTTTGTAAGCTGATCCACCGCCGCCAATATCAGCGCCAGGAACAGATATAACATATAAATACCCCACTTTCGTGTTTCTATCTCTATTAGTATACTTTAAATTGAGTGAATTTTCAAGAGCGGTAAAGAAAACAGTATAGTACCTTGATATTTAAATCTGCATAGGCTCCCTTGTGCAAAGGGAGCTGTCAGCCGTAAGGCTGACTGAGGGATTGTAAATGAAAATGTTGCGAATTTGCTAAAATTCAGCAAGAATTGAACACTTTGAGCCGCACAATCCCTCCGTCTCGGCTGACGCCGAGCCACCTCCCTTTACACAAGGGAGGCTTCGGTGCATTGCAAGCTTTGAAGTTTTAAATGATACAAGCAGGGGCAGCAATCTGCAAATGCATTACTGTTTACTTAGACTCCCGATAAGCCGCAACAAATCTCCTTGCTTCATTAAGGGAATTTGCACCCTTTCTCAGATGCACCGCAATTACAGGCAGATTGCCGGCTTCAATTTTCACACGCCCCCGGTACTCAGGCCGGCTGTAAAGGGCGGAAACACGCTCCATTGAGAACTCGTCAAGGCCAAAACGAAGATACTCGCCCTTCTGAGTGATTTCGGTTATACCCTCCTCGGTGGCTTCGCCACGGAGCAGGGAAACCTGAATGAGAGAGCTTACTCCCTTTGGCGGTTCGCCAAAGCGGTCAATAAGCTCATCGACCATGTCATCGGCATCCTCCTCGGTCCTGATGTGGGCAATACGGCGGTAAAGGTCCATACGCTGCTCACCGCTTGGCACGTAGCTTTCCGGTATGTGGGCATCAATGGCAAGGTCAGCGGGACATTCGGTACGCTGGCTGGGCTTTTTGCCCTGTTCCTCAAGAACCGCTTCCTCAAGAAGCTTCAGATACATATCATAACCGACGGTGACCATATGCCCTGACTGCTCTGCACCTAAGATATTGCCCGCCCCCCGGATCTCAAGGTCACGCATTGCTATCTTAAAGCCTGAATTAAACTCCGCAAATTCACGGATTGCGGAAAGACGCTTGTTTGCAATCTCCGTAAGAACCTTACCCTGTCTGAATGTCAGGTAAGCATAGGCACGGCGGTTGGAACGTCCGACACGACCTCGAAGCTGATGAAGCTGGGCAAGACCCATCTTGTCCGCATCCTCAATAATGAGGGTGTTGACATTTGCAATGTCGATACCTGTTTCTATGATGGTTGTGCAGACAAGCACCTGTATATCACCGTTTGACACCTGGTCCATAACATTATAAAGGGTATCCTCATCCATCTTGCCGTGGGCAACACCAACGGAAACATCCTCCAGCATTGCGGAAATCCTTGCCGCTGTACGTTCAATGTTTTCAACACGGTTATGGAGATAGTACACCTGACCGCCTCGTGAGACCTCACGGCGAATTGCATCGGTGATAATTCCCCAGTCATGCTCCATAACATAGGTCTGAACAGGCTGACGGTCCATTGGCGGCTCTTCAAGGGTGGACATATCCCTTATTCCGGAAAGTGCCATGTTCAAGGTTCTTGGGATAGGGGTTGCGGAAAGGGTGAGCACATCCACCTGACGTGCCATCTCCTTTAACCGCTCCTTATGAGCAACACCAAAACGCTGTTCCTCATCAACGATAAGGAGTCCAAGGTCGTGGAACTGAATATCCTTCTGCAGCAGACGGTGAGTGCCGATGATAATGTCAACCTCACTTGTGGCGATCTCTTTTATTGCCTGTTTCATCTGTTTTGGTGTACGGAAACGGCTCAAAACCTGAATTTTCACAGGAAAAGAACCAAATCTCTTAATCGCGGTCATATAATGCTGCTGTGCGAGAACGGTTGTTGGAACTAAGATTGCCGCCTGTTTACCGTCTAAAATACACTTCATTACAGCTCGGAGTGCAACCTCCGTTTTGCCGTAACCAACGTCGCCGCAGAGAAGGCGGTCCATGGGTACTGCACGCTCCATGTCACCCTTTATCTCCTGAATACAGCGGAGCTGATCATCGGTTTCGTGGTATTCAAAGTCGTTTTCAAACTCCCTCTGCCAGGGGCTGTCAGGAGAAAAGGCAAAGCCCTTTTCACGCCTACGCTGTGCCTGAATTTGGATAAGACCCTGTGCAAGCTCTTTAACAGCGGCTTTTGTTCTGGTCTTGGCTCTTGCCCAGTCCGTTCCGCCCATCTTGGACAACTTTACAGTCTTGTCCTCGCCTGAACCGATATACTTGCTTATCATGTCAAGCTGAGTTGCCGGGATATAAAGACTGTCGGTACCTGCATAGGCAATTTTAATGTAGTCCTTCTTCACCTTGTCCATAGGCATCTGGAAAATGCCCACAAATCTGCCGATGCCGTAGTTATCATGAACCACAAGGTCGCCGGGGGCAAGGTCGGTAAAACTTTCAAGTCTTTGTCGATTTGTTATGTCAACCTTTTTCTTGGGCTTTCTGAGCTGCCGCTGTATTATCTGACCCTCGGAAATAAGTGCAAGGCGAAGCCCCGGGTAATCCATACCGGAGGAAACCGCACCGATGGTGACGGCCCGATGGCCCTTCGGCGGAATTTTCTTAAGTTCATAGTCAATGGCACAATCCAGTCCACGCTCATGGAATATGGCGGCAAGAGCATCGCACCTGCGTTTATCCTGACAGGCAAGTACCACCGAGTATCCCGCCCTTATAAGGTCCTCGCAGTCGCTGACAGCCGCATCGAGATTACCGCCATAGGAGGGAAGCTGGCGGGTGGTGATTGTATTAAGAGCTTTTGGTGCAATGGGATACGCACTTGTGGTAAAGGAGTCCATCATTACAGTTGGGAAATCCTCCAAAGCGGATAGGAATTCCTCCCATTCTGCAGAAAACCGGCATAATGTGCCATCTAAAATTCCTTTTTCGCACAGCGCTGTGGTATCCTCACCCAACTGCCAAAGGTAGTTCTTTGACCTTTCCTCAAGTCGTTTTGGTTCACATAATACCACCAAAGCATCGGGAGGGAAATAGTCCCAGCCTGCGGCGAAGGGGTAGATAAGGTCTATATATCTGTCAGCACCGGGGAAAACACGGTCATCCTGCAAACGCCGGATGTCTTTATTAAAGGTTTCAATAAGCTCCGGCTTTGTGCTTTTACGCTTGGATGCCTTGACTGAAAGCTTTTCAAGACTGCCGATAAGGTCGGGTGCGGCTTTTATAAGGGTTTCCGCTGTTGGGAGTATCTGAGCTTCCTGCAGATTTTCAGTACGACGCTGATTGGAAACGTCAAAATATCCCATAGAATCAAGCTCATCACCGAAGAATTCACAGCGTACAGGGTTCTTATGGGCAGGGGAATAGAAATCCAAAATACCGCCACGGAGAGCAAACTGGCCAACACCCTCAACCTGCATACACCGGCGGTAACCCCCTGTAATCAGCTTGTTTGCCAGCTCATTCAGGTCATATTCCTCACCTGTTTTTATTGTAAATGCGGCAGTATCCATAACCATCGGCGGCATGGTGCGGCACATGATGCCATCCAGCACCGCGGCACAGGTCTTTATCTTTCCTGATTTCAGATTATTGAGAGTTCGGATGCGGTTATGCTCATTCTCTCTGGAAACACCTTCCGCGTTGTAGAAGGTGAATTCACGCCCTGTAAGAAATCCCGATGGCTCACCCGAAAAAATTTCCATGTCCGCCGCCATGCGTTTTGCTTCGTTTTCATCGGCACATATCGCCACAACAGGGCGGTCGGTCAGTGCGGAAAGTGCCGCCGCAAGCTGAGAACGGTGTACGATACCAACACCGCTGAGGACAGCAGGGCTTTTGCCGCTTTCTATCGCAGAACATAATCTGGCGAATTCCGGTTCGTTTATCATTTCTTCGAGAAATTTACGCATTTATTTCACCTCCGATTAACATAATGTCGTTTTCTTTGCATAGAACAGCGTCTCCGATGGACTTCCACCGGAGATGTGTTTTTAATGAATATTGAATGATGAATAGTGAATAATTGTGGTATCGCTTCGCGATGATTTGAATTTGTCCCGAAGGGATCACCGCCATTATTAAATATTCATTTTTTATCATTCATTTTTAATTACCACATGGCATGAATGCCATGTAGATTTAAAGCGGCTCTTTCTGGATTTTCGCAAAGCGCCTTGGGTACTGCTTTGGTGTTGGGCTTACCTTGCGGATAACAACACAGCGGTGGGTCACATCGGTATGGGGTACAGCATAATCCACCGTTCTTTCAACTACACACCCGAGCTTTTCGAGGCACTCCTCGGACTTTTTGACCTCGTCTCCTGAGTCAACGCTCTTCATAGCCAGCATACAGCCACCCACCTTGATAAACGGTATGCAAAGCTCGGCCAGCATATTCATTGATGCAACAGCCCTGCTTACCGCAAAATCAAACTGCTCCCTGTATTCCTTCTTCTGACCGTATTCTTCGGCTCTGCCGTGGATAGGCTCAGCTTCTATACCTGCTTCTTCACAAACCCGTGCCATAAAGCCAACTCTCTTTGCAAGCGCATCGAGCATTGTGAGCTTCATTGAAGGACAGCCGATTTTTAGAGGTATTCCCGGGAAGCCTGCACCGCTGCCTATATCTATAACCCTTTTATTCTCAAATTCAGTAACCTTAAGGAGAGCCAGACTGTCTAAAAAATGCAGGGAAGCCACATCGCTTTCCCCGGAAATGGCGGTAAGGTTCATGACCTTGTTTGTCTCTTCCAGCAGTTCGTAGTATTTGCGAAATGCTGTGAGAGCCTTTTCGTCAATGGCCAGCCCCAGCTCATTCATTCCTTTAGTTAATTTTTCTTCTAAAATGTGCATATTATTCTCCGATTTTGCCAGATAACTGCATTTAAAGTGTAGCATTGCGAGGTCCGATCGAACCTCGCAATGTTTTTATACTATGTAGATTACTTCTTTTCCTTGAGGATATCTCTGATTTCGGTAAGAAGCTTTTCTTCTGCACTTGGAGCAGGAGGAGCTGCAGGAGCTTCTTCCTTCTTTTTCTTGCTGCTGTTGATAGCCTTGATAACGCAGAAGAGTACAAATGCGATAATAAGGAAGTCAACAATAGCAGAGATGAAAAGACCGATGTTAAGTGCGATTGGATCGCCGCCGTAGATGAAATTAGGGATGTTGATTACCCAGGATGTGAGATCAACGCCGCCGATAAACAGGCCGACCAGAGGCATGACCAGATCATTTACCAGAGAGGATGTGATAGCACCGAAAGCACCGCCGATAACTACGCCGACTGCCAGGTCAATAACATTGCCTCTTGCTGCAAATGCTTTGAATTCGCTGAAAAACTTCTTCATTTTGAGCTTTTCCTCCTTGTTTTATTTGAATTATGTATTATTTCAGCCTCCCCTGTGTAAGGGGAGGTGGCTTGCGAAGCAAGACGGAGGGGTTGTTTTTGACAATCCCCCAGTCAGCCTTACGGCTGCCAGCCCCCTTTACACAAGGGGGCCTTTTTGCACAAAATTAGTCCTTTGTAATAACTTCAATACCGCCCAGGTACTTTCTCAGAACTTCAGGAACAACTACGCTGCCGTCCTTGAGCTGATTCTGCTCTACGAGAGCAGGGAGAATACGGCTTGTTGCAAGACCGGAGCCGTTGAGAGTGTGAACAAATTCAGTCTTACCTGTTTCTGCTCTGCGGAAACGCATATTACCGCGGCGTGCCTGGTAATCTCTTGCATTGGAAACGCTGGAAACCTCCTTATAGCCATCCATGGATGGGATCTGGATTTCGATGTCATAGGTTCTTGCCATGGAAGCGGAGCAGTCACCTGCAGCCAGCTTAACTGTTCTAAAGTGGAAACCGAGACCGCTTACAAGGCGTTCAGCTTTAGCTACCAGTTCTTCAAATGCTGCATCGGAGTCCTCAGGCTTTGTGTACTGAACCATTTCAACCTTATTGAACTGATGACCTCTTACCATGCCGCGTTCATCAGCACGGTAGGAGCCTGCTTCTCTTCTGAAGCATGGTGTGTAGGAGATGTACTTTCTTGGCAGATCTGCTTCTGTGAGAATTTCATCTCTGTGGAGGGAAACGAGAGCAGTTTCTGCTGTTGGAAGCATAAAGCGGCGCTGAGAGTCCTCAGCTGTGTCAAGCCAGTAAACGTCTTCCTTGAACTTTGGGAACTGACCGGCTGTAAGACCACATTCGTAGCCCAGCATATGTGGTACCAATACCAGCTCATAACCGTCACCGATATGTGTGTCGATGAAGTAGTTGAGAAGAGCCCATTCAAGACGAGCACCCATGCCGCGATAAATCCAGAAGCCGTTGCCGGAGAGCTTTGTGCCTCTTGGATAGTCGATAAGACCGAGACCTGTGCAGAGGTCAACGTGGTTCTTTGGCTCGAAGTCGAACTTATGTGGTTCACCGAAATAACGAACTGCTGCGTTGTTTTCCTTGCCGCCTGCAAGAAGGTCTTCGTCAGGCAGGTTTGGCAGACCCAGCATGAGGTTATCGTATTCTGCCTCGATCTCACGGAGAGCCGCATCGTCATTCTTAAGGCTTTCCTTAAGCTCGTTCATCTTTGCAAAGATTTCTGTTGTGTCTTCTCCGTTCTTCTTCATCATTGGAATCTGCTTGGAAAGCTTCTTCTGTTCAGCTCTTGCGTTTTCGGTCTTGAAGATCATGTCACGGCGGACTGTGTCAAGCTCCATAATTCTGTCAACAGCTTCATTGCAGTTGATCTCTCTCTTTAAATATCTTGCCTTGATTTCTTCCGGATTTTCTCTGATTATCTTAATGTCGATCATTTTAGTTACTCCTCACTTGTTTTAAGCTCTCGCACAGTGCCTCAAAATCGTCACTGTCGTAATACTCTATTTCAATTCTGCCCTTTTTTCTGCCCTTTACGATCTTTACCCTACGGCCCAGGGCGGAACCAAGATTTTTTTCTACCTCTGCATAATAGTCCACTTCCGTGGAAATTTCAACCTCTTTTACAGGTTTTTTCAGCTTTCTGATATAATTTTCTGCTTCTCTGACGGTCATGTCCCTCGCCACGATCTCTTTTGCCACCGCCAAACGCAGTTCATCGTGTTCAATCTCCAAAACCGTTCTTGCCAGGCTCAGTGAAAGCCTGCCGTCCTCCACCATCTCCGACACCTCTTCAGGAAGCTTCAGCAGTCTCAGAGAGTTTGCCACCACAGGACGGCTCTTTCCGACTCTTAACGCTGTCTCCTCCTGAGTGAAGCCGTATTCCTTCATGAGGGTTTCGTAGCCCCGGGCTTCTTCCATGGGATTTAAGTCCTCGCGCTGGAGGTTTTCCACAAGGGCAAGCACCATCGCCGTACGGTCGTCGGCTTCGATGACCTTTACAGGAACTCTGTCCAGGCCTGCCTCACGGGATGCCCGCCACCGTCTTTCACCGGCGATTATCTGATAATAGCCTCCGCCTATGGGACGTACGGTTAACGGCTGTATCACTCCATGCTCCTTAATCGAGCTTATCAGCTCGTCCATCGCCTCGTCCTCAAAGCGTTTTCTCGGCTGATCCATTCGCGGTTCGATTTTTATAAGCGGTAATGAAGTGATCTCCGTATTTTCCGGCTCCATTGCGGCTTCGCCGAACATCGCGCCCAGACCCTTTCCTAATCCTCTTGCCATTATCCGCCTCCATTCCTTTTGACAAGCTCAGCTGCCAGATCTCTGTATGCCCTTGCTCCTTTTGATGAGCTGTCATACTGGAGAACAGGCTTTCCGTGGCTTGGAGCCTCGCTGAGTCTTACGTTTCTTGGTATTACAGTTGCGTATACCTTATCCTTAAAGTAACGCTTTACCTCTTCAGCCACCTGCATGGAAAGATTTGTGCGTCCATCAAACATGGTCATCGCAACGCCCTCCACCTCAATAGATGGATTAAGACGTTTCTTTACCAGTCGCAGCGTGTTCATCAGGTCGCTTAACCCCTCTAATGCAAAGTACTCGCACTGTACAGGAATTAATATTGTGTCTGCGGCACACAGGGAGTTTAAGGTCAGAAGCTCCAGAGACGGAGGACAGTCGATAAGTATGTAGTCATAGCTGTCTTTTATCGTCTTTAGAGCGTTTTTCAGAACAAATTCACGGTTATTTACTCCCACAAGCTCGATACCTGCACCCGAAAGCTCCTTATTGGATGGAATAAGATCACCAAAGGGTGTCTTGAGAATAACCTTTTCAGCCGTGGCCTCACCCATAAGCAGGTCATACACGCTGAACTGTGTGTTTCGCTTGTCCGCACCCATTGCACTTGTGGCGTTGCCCTGGGGGTCGGTGTCACACAGCAGCACCCGCTTTCCCTGTTCGTGAAGTGCGCTGCACAGGTTGACGCAGGTGGTGGTTTTGCCTACGCCGCCCTTTTGATTTGCTATTGCAATAATTTTGCCCATATCACGCCTCTTTAAAACTTAGGGTTTGTTTTGAATATCAAGATGTATTGTACCACATTCCACGCTCTTGTTAAAGAAAATTTTTTGACTTTTTGTGGTTTATTTTCAAAATGTTTCACGTGAAACATTGCAACGCAACTGCAAATCAGTTGCGTTGCAATGAATATTGAATAATTAATAATGAATAATTGAGGTATCTGCTTTCGCAGATGATTTGAATCTGTTTCACGTGAAACAAAAATTAAAATATTCGCGAAGCGACACAACAATTATTCATCATTCAATATTCATTATTCATTGAAATCTAACCTCAAAGGTTAGATTTCTCATGACATAAACATATTTATGTCGTCAACGGTCAACCCTTCGTGCAGGGCAAGGTTTATGGCATAGGCAATGAGCTTTGAAATATCATTGACCTTTGCGTCGATATCCTTTGGAGTAACTATCATATCACCGCCGTGTCTTCTGTAATCCTCGGGAGGGAGGTAGTTGACCCCCGCCTCCTGCGAGAGCTCGGCGGCGAGAGTGCCTGCATCCACTACCGTTGGGACACCAATGGCAATCACCGGAACACCTAAGGACTCTTTGTCTATGGCGGCACGGCTGTTGCCGACACCTGAGCCGGGAATAATGCCCGTATCGGCTATCTGGATGGTACGGCACACTCGCGACAGCTTTCTGGATGTCAGTGCATCAACGGCAATAACCAAAGCAGGCTTAAGCTTTTCAACAACAGCCTTTATAAGGTCGAGGCTTTCAATGCCCGTTGTTCCCATAACTCCTGTTTCAAGTACCGCAACAGGCCGAAAACCGCCAAAATGCTCAGGTAAATGGTACACAAGATGATTTGTAACCATTGTACTGTCAGCGGCTTTAGGGCCAACCGCATCCGGGGTAACGGCATCATTGCCAAGCCCCACAACCAAAACGGTATCATTATCCTTAAGGGCCAGCATACTTCCAAGCTCAACAGCCACCGCCGCAGCACCGCGATTGAAAGCATCGTTTTCCCTGCGGATATAGCTGTCCAGCTCCACCGTGACATAGGTTCCCCTTGGTTTACATAACTCTTTTTCTCCGTCCTCATCGAGTATTTTCACAACGGTGGTTCGAAAACCCTGAACATCCCGCACAAAGGCTTCAACACCCTTCAGCTCCGTAGTGGCCTCGGCTGTCTCTTTCCATATCTCCTTAGCTTCAACCGCAAGGTCTGTGCGAATATTTGAAATGTTTTGCATGATCTTTACCTCAATTATATAATATATATGTATTATTAGAAAAATCCCGGGTTATATCCGCATAATGGGCAAAAATTTGTGTTCGTTATCGAGGAGCAATCACTATATATAGTGGTATTTAAACCTTTGAAAAAAATATTAAAAAAATTCAAAAAAATCGAAAAAAACACTTGCAATTCGTGTCAAGAGATGCTAAAATATCTATCTGCATGGGAAACCGTGACTTTATAGGAGGAGGTGGCTAAGTAAATGCCCAACATTAAGTCCGCATCAAAGAGAGTCCTTATCGCTAAGGAAAGAAACGCAAGTAACAAGGCTAAGAAGTCCGTTCTTAAGACTAACATGAAGAAGTTCGAAGCAGCAGTTGCCGAGGGCAACCGTGATGCAGCCGTTAGCGCCTATAAAGTTGCCGTTAAGACAGTTGACCGCGCAGCAACTAAGGGTCTCATTCACAAGAATAATGCAGCTAACAAGAAGAGCAGCATGACCGCTAAGCTGAACCAGATGGCTTAAGACCTTAAATATGACGCTAATTAATGACCCATTTGTCTGATGACAGATGGGTCATTTTTGTTGTATTCCTTAGTGTATCTTATTTCCGTTCATACAACTTTCATATTTTAGAGAAAAATTCCAACATTTATTTTTATTTTGTTCATGCAAAAAACACAAAATAGGGGTATTATTAGGTCAGTAAAAAAACACCCTCAAAGGAGGCAGTCCATGGATAACTTCAACGATATGGAAAACAAAAACATTTCCAACGATAATATAGATGAGATCACAAGTGATATCCCGCCTGAGGCTGAGGTATTTCAGGATATACCCGAATTTACAGAGCCTGTAACCCCGCCTTTTGCGGATACCCCTGCCGAGCCTGTGGCTGAAGCTCCAAAGGCAGATTTTACAGAGCCTTGGCGTGAACCAACATACACCTCCACAAACAATGTGAGAGCTTATTCTCCAAACGGCTATTCCACCAACGCAAATTACGCCCCGAGAAAAAAGAAGGCAAAGAAGAAAAAGGGCTTTGCACGTGCAGTAGGCTTCATTCTCATCGCATCAATTATATGCGGTCTCTGCGGCGGCGGTGCAGCTTACATGGTGACAAACAGAATGCTCAGAGAGCATAATATCAACAGCTCAGCAAATCAGGTAATTTTAGGCTCCACCACAGAAAACAATGGTGAAAACACAGATACTCCCCAGAGTGTAAATGTAACAGGCGACACCCTCACAGGCTCCCAGATCTACACTTTGGCATGTAATCAGGTTGTTGGCGTAAATACTTCCGTTACCACAAACATTTTCGGTCAGACCAGCTCCTCCGCAGTATCCGGTTCAGGTTTTATAATCTCCTCTGACGGTTATATTCTTACCAATTACCACGTTATCGAATATGCCGCAGTTTACGGTTATGACCTGACAGTCATGCTTTATGACGGTACATCCCATCCTGCCGAGATCATCGGCCACGAAGCAGATAACGACATTGCAGTTATCAAAATTGATGCAACAGGTCTCAATCCTGTAGCCTTCGGCAATTCGGAGGAAATGCAGGTTGGCGAAACAGTTTACGCCGTGGGTAATCCTCTCGGTGAGCTGGAGTTCACGATGACCACCGGCAGTGTCAGTGCCCTTGACAGATACGTTACAACTGACGCAAATACCTCCATCAATATGTTCCAGATCGATGCCGCAGTAAACAGCGGCAATTCCGGCGGTCCTGTTTACAACTCCCGCGGCGAGGTCGTTGGTGTCGTAACAGCCAAATACTCCTCCACAGGGGTTGAGGGCATCGGTTTTGCCATTCCCATCGACGATGCTGTAAATATCTCAACTCAGCTTATTGAGCATGGATACGTTTCCGGCAAGGCATATCTGGGCGTAAATGTTCAGGATATTACCGAAACCTACGCTTATTACCTTAATCTCCCTCAGGGTGCTTACGTTTACTCTCTGGTTGACGGCTCCTGTGCTCAGGCGGCAGGCATCAAGGTTGGTGACGTTATCACAGCAGTTGGCAGCCGCCAGGTTACCTCCTCCACCGATCTCAAGTCCGCTCTCACCAACTTCTCCGCCGGTGATACAACGGATATTACAGTATATCGTTCCGGCGAAACTATGCAGATAAGCGTGACCTTCGACGAAAAGGCTCAGGAAACTCAGAGCAGTTCTCCTCAGCAGCAGCAACAGCAACAGCAGATAGACCCATACGGTCAGGGCGGTCAGGGCGGCCAGGGCGGTTACGATTATTATGAGTATTACGGCGGCGACAGCGGCGGTAATGACAGCTTCAATGATTTTTGGAATTTCTGGGGCTACCAGATTCCATAAATATAATTCTTTTCCATTCTCCTTTCTTTTTAACAGCAGTATTCATAGAAAAAGGACACGAATGTTAAGTTCGTGTCCTTTTTTGCGTGTAATTCAATGCGGAACGCACTCCGCTATGCAGGGTTGGGCACTTTGCGACGAACCGCCAAAAATTCTTCACTAAAACTTCATCTTTAGAAGTGAGAATTCCATGCTTTGTGCTAAAATAAAAGCTAAATAATTTTAGTATTCAACGGTGGTAATTATGTACGTTCTTAAGGATTTATGGCATGGAAATGTTTCTCCAAGTGAGAGATTTATATGCTCAGAAAGCGAATACCAGCAAACATCCTGCAAACTTTGTAAGGAATTGGATTTGTTTTATAATCAATTATCTCCAGAGCAGAAAAAGCAATACGACAAGCTTGAAAAACTGCAATTTGAATTAACGAATATTAGCGAAGAAGATTTATTTATAGTCGGTTTTCGTCTTGGAGCAAGGATGATTTTAGATGTTGTTGGAGAATATAAAGGACAGTTTAAATCGCCTATTGAAATATAAACAGAGAATAATTGTGTGTTAGTTTTAAGTCTGCAAAGGCTCCCTTGTGTAAAGGGAGCTGTCGAGCGTAAGCGAGACTGAGGGATTGTCAATTTAATCATTGCGAATTCGCCCAAATTCTATAAAAATTTATAATATTGTACCGCACAATCCCTCCGGCTCTACGAGCCACCTCCCTTTGCACAAGGGAGGCTTTGGTGCGGTGCAAGTAGCCAACCCAAAAAATCGCCGGTCTTTTGACCGGCGATTTACTATTCTTTTTAATTAGCAGAACTTTGCACCTGCAGGGATAGCGTCATCCAGCATAACCAGATTTACCTTGCCGTCCTTTTCAGCGGAAAGGAGCATACCGCAGGAGTCATGACCCATCATCTTGCGTGGAGCAAGGTTTGTGCAGGCAACCAATGTCTTGCCAACAAGCTCTTCAGCCTTGTAGAACTCAGCGATGCCGGACAAAATCTGACGGTCAGTACCTGTGCCATCGTCAAGGATAAACTTCAGGAGCTTCTTGGACTTCTTGACATTTTCGCAGGCTTTTACCTTGCAGACTGTCATTTCAACCTTAAGGAAGTCATCAAAGGTGATAGGTTCAGCCTTTGGTTCTTCTTCCTTCTTAGTCTCAGCCTTAGCCTTATTCAGCTCTTCAAGAGCTGCAAGCTCCTTAGCCATGTCAATACGTGGGAATACAGCTTCACCCTTCTTTACAGTCACATCAGCAGGCAGCAGACCGTACTGAGCTGCTGCGTCCCAGGTGATAAGCTCGTCCTTTGCACCGATCTGTTCAAAGATCTTTGCACAGGAGTCCGGGATGAAAGGAGTCAGCAGAATGGTGCAGACGCGGATGGTTTCAAGGAGGTTATAGAGTACACGAGCCAGACGAGGACGGTTAGCTTCGTCCTTGGCAAGAACCCAAGGAGCGGTTTCGTCGATGTACTTGTTGCCTCTGGAGAGAACCTTGAATACTTCGCTGATTGCAGACTGGAATGCGTACTTGTCCATCTGAGCGGTATAGGTATCGCGAAGCTGGTTGATTGCAGCGATAAGCTCATCGTCAAATTCGCCTGCAGCTGTATCTGCCGGGAGAGTGCCGCCAAAATACTTTTCGATCATTGCAACTGTTCTGGAAACCAGATTGCCCAGGGAGTTTGCAAGGTCTGTATTGATACGGGAAATCAGCAGTTCGTTGGAGAACATACCGTCTGTACCGAATGGGAACTCACGAAGAAGGAAGAAGCGGAGAGCGTCAACGCCATAGCGTTCGGCTAAGACAACAGGGTCAACCACGTTGCCCTTGGACTTGCTCATCTTGCCACCGTCCAGAAGCAGCCAGCCGTGACCGAATACCTTCTTTGGCAGTGGTTCACCAAGACTCATCAGCATTGCAGGCCAAATGATTGAGTGGAATCTTACGATTTCCTTACCTACAAAGTGAACATCAACAGGCCAATACTTTTCATAATCGTCATACTTATCGTTTTCATAGCCGAGAGCGGTAATGTAGTTGGAGAGAGCGTCAACCCAAACGTATACTACATGACCAGGGTCGAACTCAACAGGAACGCCCCATGTAAAGGTTGTTCTGGAAACGCAAAGATCCTCAAGACCCGGCTTAAGGAAGTTGTTGACCATCTCGTTCACACGGGAAACCGGTTCAAGGAAGTCGGGATGTTCCTCATAGAGCTTCAAAATCTTGTCGGTGTAATTGGAAAGACGGAAGAAGTATGCTTCTTCCTCTGCAGCCTTAACTTCTCTGCCGCAGTCAGGGCACTTGCCGTCTACAAGCTGAGTTTCTGTCCAGAAGCTCTCGCATGGTGTGCAGTACAGACCCTTGTATGCACCCTTGTAGATGTCGCCATTATCATACATCTTCTTGAAGATGCGCTGGATTGCCTTAACGTGATAATCATCGGTGGTGCGGATAAATCTGTCGTTGGAGATGTTCATAAGCTTCCACAGATCGAGAATGCCGCCCTTGCCTGCTACGATATTGTCAACAAAAGCTTGTGGCTCCATGCCTGCGGCCTTTGCCTTTTCTTCTATCTTCTGACCGTGCTCATCGGTGCCGGTGAGAAACATAACATCATAGCCACGCATTCGCATATATCTGGCCATTGCGTCAGCGGAAACTGTGCAGTAGGTGTGGCCGATATGGAGCTTATCCGATGGGTAGTAAATTGGTGTGGTGATGTAAAATGTTCCTTTACTCATTTTTGTACTTCCTTCCAAAAAGTTTAGTCACGAGGACTTACAATTTATAATTGTACCCTATATGTGAAAATATTTCAAGGTTTTGTTTTAATTTTGCGGTGAATATTATCCGCAATAACAAACAGCATTTCAAATTTGCGGGAACGGACAGACACGTTTCGGCGGACACCCGGGGACTGGTGTCTCTTCTGCATTCTTTATATGTAGGGGAGGCTATCAGCCTCCCGTCGTCTGCCATATATTTTCGGGCGGCAGATTGCCGCTCTTACTACATTGTAACACTTCAAACTTTATGTGTGGCCACGGAAGTTTACAAAGGCTCCCTTGTGCAAAGGGAGCTGTCAGCCGCAAGGCTGACTGAGGGATTGTCAACAAAAATGTTGTAAATTCGCAAAATCTTAACAAATTTAATGCATTACGCTGTACAATCCCTCCGAGCCGCCCTAAGGCGGCCCACCTCCCTTTGCACAAGGGAGGCTTTGGTACATTGCAAACTTCAAAATTTCGATATAAAGTTTTATATGTTACAAGGTACTACATTCATCGTCATAATACATACAAAAAACTCCCATTGGCTTTCGCCAATGGGAGTTCGTTTTTTATTAACTTATTCAGCCTCAGCAGCCACAACACCTGCACAGCGTGGGCAGAGTTCAGGATGGTCAGCGTTTTCGCCGATATGGTCGGAGTGAGCCCAGCAGCGTACGCACTTTGGAGCGGTATTTGCTTCTACCTTAACCTTGATGCCTTCAACTTCGCCCTGGTAGCCTTCAACCTCACCGTTAACAACTTCTACGCCGCTTGCGATGAAGAGAGTTGGGAGGTCCATGTCAGCGAGCTTACCAAGCTTTGCCATGCCCTTTTCGTCTGCAAAGAGGGTGATGTTGGCATCCAGTGGCTTACCGACAATCTTTTCAGCTCTTGCCATTTCCAGAGCCTTATTAACGTCAGCTCTCAGAGCCATTGCCAGATCCCACATTGCTTCCTCTTCGGCTGTAAAGTTCCACTTTTCGTCAACCTTTGGCATATCATTAAGCATTACGTGTTCAGCGTTTGCAGATGCGTCATGAGCCATGCTGAGCCAGATTTCATTGGATGTGAAAGCAAGGATAGGAGCGAGGAGACGAACCATGCTGTCAAGAATGATATACATAGCTGTCTGACCGCTTCTGCGTCCGATGGAATCCTTACCGTCACAGTAGAGTCTGTCCTTAATGATGTCCAGATAGAAGTTGGACATTTCAACAACGCAGAAGTTATGGATTGCATAACCTACAACGTGGAATTCGTAGTTTTCATAAGCCTTGATGCACTTTTCAATGAGCTTACCAAGACGAACGAGAGCCCACTTGTCGATTGGGAGCATATCTTCATAAGCTGCCTGAGCATTTGGATCAAAGCCGTTCAGGTTGCCGAGAATAAATCTTGCGGTATTTCTGATCTTCAGATATCTGTCGGAAAGCTGCTTGAAGATAGCATCGGAGCAACGCATATCAACACGGTAGTCAGCGGAAGCTGCCCACAGGCGGAGAAGGTCTGCACCGTACTTTGGAATGATTTCCTCAGGATAGATGCCGTTGCCGAGAGACTTGTGCATCGCCTTACCTTCGCCGTCAACAGTCCAGCCGTGGGTGAGAACTACGCTGTATGGAGCCTTGCCGCGGCAGGCAACGGAGGTGAGGAGGGAGGACTGGAACCAGCCTCTGTACTGGTCAGCACCTTCAAGGTACATTGTGGATGGCCAGTTTTCCTGATCCATACCTGCCATATGGCTGGAGCCGGAGTCAAACCAACCGTCAAGGGTGTCGGTTTCCTTATAGAAGTCCTTGCCGCCGCAATGTGGACAAGCATAATCAGCAGGAACGAGTTCATTAGCTTCAAGCTCGAACCATGCGTTGGAGCCCTTTTCAGCAAAAATGTTAGCGATGCTTTCTATTGTTTCAGGAGTGCAGATTGGCTTACCGCAGTCCTTGCAGTATACAACAGGGATTGGCAGACCCCAGTGACGCTGACGGGAGATACACCAGTCTGCACGTTCACGGATCATAGCTGCCATACGTTCATGACCCCATTCAGGCAGCCATGTTACGTTTTCACAAGCTTCAACCGCAGCTTCCTTAAATGCGTCAACGGAGCAGAACCACTGGTCAGTTGCTCTGTAAATGATAGGCTTCTTGCAACGCCAGCAGTGTGGATAAGGATGGACGATATCTTCATAAGCGAGAAGTGCGTTACATTCCTGAAGGTCAGCAAAGATAGCGTCATTTGCCTTGTCATACTTAAGACCGCAGTACTTGCCTGCGTCTTCGTTCATGTAGCCTCTGTCATCAACAGGAACTACGATGCCGATATTTGTAACACCTGCGTTATCGTACTTACGGCAAACGGCATAGTCCTCTGCACCGTGACCCGGAGCTGTATGAACACAGCCTGTACCTGCGTCAAGAGTTACATGGTCGCCTAAGATAACGATGGAGTCTCTGTCAAAGAGTGGGTGCTTTGCCTTCATGAGTTCAAAGTCAGAACCCTTGAATTCGCCAACGATTTCAAAGCTTTCAATGCCGGCAGCCTTAGCTACGCTTGCCATAAGCTCCTTAGCCAGGATGTAAATTTCACCGTTTGGAGCCTTTGCCAGAACGTATTCAAGCTGACCGTTAAGGCAGATAGCAAGGTTACCAGGAATTGTCCAGGTTGTGGTTGTCCAGATTACGAAGTATACATTATTAAGGTCGTAGCCTTCGAGAACGCCCTTGTCATCGGATACCTTGAACTTTACATAGATGGACTTACATTCATCGTCAGCGTATTCAATTTCAGCTTCAGCAAGAGCTGTTTCGTCCTGAGCGCACCAGTAAACAGGCTTCTTGCCCTTATAGATGTAGCCCTTTTCATACATCTTACCGAATACGCGAACTTCTTCAGCTTCAAAGCTTGGGGACATGGTGAGATATGGCTTATCCCATTCGCCCAGAACGCCGATGCGCTTGAACTGATCTCTCTGAATGTCAACAAAGTTAGAAGCGAATTCTGTACAAGCATTTCTGAATTCAGGAATGGACATCTTCTTTCTGTCCAGCTTGTTCTTCTTGATAATCGCGGATTCGATTGGCATACCGTGGTTGTCCCAGCCCGGAACGTATGGTGCCTGCCAGCCGCTCATATTCTTATATCTTACGATGAAGTCCTTGAGGCACTTGTTCATTGCAGTGCCCATGTGGATATAGCCATTGGAGAACGGAGGGCCGTCATGCAGAATGAATTTTGGCTTGCCTTCGTTTCTTTCTACCATCTTGTGGTAGAGGTCCATGTCGTACCAGCCCTTGAGCATTTCAGGCTCTCTCTTTGGGAGACCTGCACGCATAGGGAACTCGGTCTTTGGAAGATTGATGGTCTTATTGTAATCCTGTGCCATTTAAGCTGTTTCTCCTCTATCTACATTTTTAGTGAAGAATGAATAATGAATAGTGAATAATTGCGGTGTCCCTTCGGGACGATTTAAATTCATCCGCAAAGCGGATACCATAATTATTCATCATTCAATATTCATTATTAATTATTAACTAAAGTAAATCCCGGTAGGGGCGGCAATCTTGTCAAGTGTGACATGGTTTACAAAACGTCCGGGAACATAGTTTACAACTTTTCCCTTGGATCGTCGTGAAGAAGATAGACACGACGGGACATAACGGTTTTGGTACTTAG
>SVLU01000044.1 GCA_015067795.1 Oscillospiraceae bacterium | reverse complement strand
GATCGTTGTTTGGAACACAGACGGCATCGTTGAAGGCGACGTAGTATGCTCCATCACTCTCAACCTGGACGTAGCTCCATGGCTGGCAGAAGGCGAATACTACCTCCCAATCAAGGTTATCGAAGCTACAAATGCTGATGACGAACTCTTCAACGTAGTTGGCGTTCCTGCAACTGTAAGAGTTGACAACGAATACCTCCTCGGCGACGTAAACCTCGACGGTATCGTTTCCAATGCTGACGTTGTTGAACTTTCCCGTTACATTGTTGGTCTCGTTGATCTTTGCGAACAGTCCCTCATCAACGCTGACATGAACCAGGACGGCAAGGCAAGCAACGCTGACGTTATCAAAATCGCTCGTTACATCTGCACACAGGCTTAATCATATCCTCGGATTGTAATTAAGTTCTAAAACTAAAGGAGGCTCTGAACATTCAGAGCCTCCTTTTTGCTGTATAAAAATGGGCATATATCATCAGATATATGCCCGTTTTGCTTATTCTACTTTATTGTTGAATGCCTCCTGCAATTCTCTGCCAAGTTTCATCATCGTTTTTTCGGGAACTTTTACCACCATGCGGTCATAGGTCACAAGTCCGTTTGTCTCATCCTCAACATCGCTGAGCTGCGTCAGTACTGCGGCACACAAGCCCTGCTTTATCGCCGGTATCAGCTCTTCTCTGAACAGGGCTGAAAGGCCATCGGCGAGTGTCTCTGCACTCCTGAAGCTTTTATAGCCGTAGTTTTTCTCCAGATTATAGGAATGGTCAGCCACCTTATAGGAATAACCGCCGTACTCGGACAATACAAGCGGTCTTTCAGGATCGCTCTTAAGGGCAATTTTTCTGAAATAAATATGCTCGCTTTTCACATCACTATCACGTTCAGCAAACCAGCCTGAGGCTGCATCCCAAATTCTTGTTGGGTCATACGCCTTTAATTCTCTGTATATTCTATCAGCATCATATTGCCCCCACCCCTCATTGAAGATGGTGTAGTAACAGACACAGGGGTGGTTATATAAAAACTCGACCGTTTCACGGCAATCTCTTTCAAAATGCTCTCTGCGTCTTTTTGAGACCATGTGTTTTATCCCCTGTCTTATACCCATAGTCGGCAGAGCAGTATCAATCAGGAAATTATAGTTTCCGCTGTTCACCATGTCCTGAAACACTATCATTCCGTACTTATCGCAATAGTAATAGAACAGCTCCGGCTCTATTTTGATATGCTTTCGGAGCATATTGAAGCCCAATCGCTTTGCCGTCCGGATGTCCCATATATATCCCTCCGGCGTTGCCGGAAGATATATTCCATCACTGAAATATCCCTGGTCCAGAAGTCCATTGAAAAAATACGGCTCGTTGTTTAGGCAGATATACGCCTGGCTTTTCACCGGAAGTATTGAAATCGTCCTCAGAGCAAAATATGAGTCGATCACATCCTCCCCTGCCGTCAGGATGAATGTATACAAATACGGGTCATCGGGTGTCCAGAGGTGAGGTGTTGACAAAGTAATTGTCACGCTGTCACCCCTCCATGAACACCGAAGCTCACCCTCATCGGTGTGGATTATGATGGATTTATCGTTGCTTCCGCCTTTTGTCTCGATGGTGATGCTATTCAGTGTCGGTGTCATGGCAAGCGAGTGGATATAGCTTTCTGGAACACTTTCCAGCCACACAGCCTGCCAGATACCGCTTATGGGTGTGTACCACATTCCTCCTCTTTTATACCGCTGCTTTCCATAGGCAAGGTCATGGTCCAGGGTGTCAGTAACTTCCACAACGATCTGATTTTCACCGGCAGTTACATACCTGCCTATTTCCAGAGAAAACGGTAAATATCCACCTGTATGCTTTCCTGCCGCTTTTCCGTTTATCCAAACCCTTGCGATTTGGTCAACGGCTCCAAAATGGAGCAGTATTCGCCCAACATTGAAGCTTTCATTCAAAACAAAGCTCTTTTTATACAGATACTTTTCATTCGGTGCAAGAGGACGCTTTATGCCTGATATTCTCGATTCAGGCGGAAACGGAACAACAATACTTCCTAAACGTGATACGCCTTCCTTTCCGACCAGGCAAAGCTCCCACTCTCCGCATAGAGACATATAAGACTGCCGCTTCATCTGCGGCCGTGGATATTCGGTCCAGTCAAGTGCTCCTGAGCTTTCAAAGGGCGTTTTCAGTTCTTTGAAAGCAGACTTCTTTTTTGATGACACGTCTATCACCTCAACAATATAATATCATATTACACATTAGCAGGCAATGATATAAAACGAAACGGCGGGCATAATACCCGCCGTTTCTTCAGCTTTAAGCATTATTCATCATTTGACGGAAATTCCACTATTTCCGAGTCCTCCGCAATCCGGAGAGGTTCTTCCATGTCAAGAGGCATATCATTTACAGGATAGCCCTGATATCTGCACTTCATAAGGCAAATGCCCGAACCCAGCGGTACAAGAATGCTGATGAACAAATACTTCACGGACTTTTCAGGAACTGTGGATTCAAAGATCTTGTTATAGCAGACCATGCCACAGATCTGAGCAGCACTCGCCGCAAGAGCCATGACTATCATAACCAAATAGATCGGTATTATTGTTCCAAGGATCTGCCCCACCTCAGGCTCATATACCAGACTCTGGAATGTAGTTACGAAGATGCTTGCAAACACAATAACATACATCGCAACAGTAAGCACAACAACAGATAAATAAAGTATCAGCAGAACCATGTTCCATCTTCTCTTAAGACCTATGCGGGCATCATAATCGTCCGCAAGACTGCCGATGAGCCAGTAATTGGCAACAGGGATCCAGGCAAGCCATGGAGACGGAATGCCTCTTCTTTTTGCAAGTGTCTGCAAACCAATAGCGGTCAGTATGTAGTTTGTCAACACAAGGCCCCACATCAGCACATACACAATTAACATTGCCCCAAAAACTCCGGCTGCCATTACAAGTTCACTATCCATGTTGAAACCTCCTTTTTATTATTTGATTAAATTATATCATGTGCTGTACATTAACACAAGATATTAATTGAAATACTCCGTTTTAATTCGGTTTTCCTCAACATCACGGACTTCAAAGATCTCATCTGTATGTCCCAGAGTAATCGCACAGCATGGACGCATACCATCGGGAATGTTCAATTCATGAAGAAGCTCAGGCTCAACATTCAGAGTTCTGACCGCACCCCAGATAAGGCAGGAGCCTATACCGAGAGCTGTTGCTGCAAGAGTCATATTATGAGCAATAATTGCCGCATTTGAATAGTTTACATTGTCCTGGGGTGCTTCATTTACAACGGATGAAATCAGAATGACTGTCGGAGCGTTATATAAAGGATGCAGCTCAGGGTCACCGAAGGAGACCGCGGTAATCTTATCCCATCTTTCAATGAAATCCTTGTTTTTAATCACGGTAAGGGTCAATGTTTCATATTTCTTTCTGCCAACAGGTGCGGCGTATGCGGCTTTCAGAATTTCCTTAAGCTCTGTGTCTGTCAGAGCTTCACCGTTGTAGGTACGAATGGAACGTCTTGAGTAAAGATTTTCAAATGCTGTCATTTCGTTATCTCCTTTCAATTACAGTATCATTATTAATTATCTAATCTAAATCTCATTGATTCTCCCGATATCTGTGGAAAATGATATTAAATACATTTATAATAAAGTATTCTCTTGTGGTTCCAAAATTAACGTCAAATACTTGCTTCTGCTTTACTATTTTCACGCTTATTCCCTTTTGCAGTGTTGATTGATGCAATAAGCATGCGTTTGATTTCCATACAATCTTTGAGTAGGGATTCTCCAAGTTCATTGCTGACAAATTCAGAAATAATCAATAACTTCAGCCAATACTCCATTTCAGCAGTTTCTTTAAGCGCAATGGGCATCTTTGAAACAAAATCCGCTCTGCTGTTTCCGTAATTGGCTTCATT
The DNA here is from genome assembly GCA_015067795.1 of Oscillospiraceae bacterium. GTDB lineage: Bacteria > Bacillota > Clostridia > Oscillospirales > Oscillospiraceae > SIG495. The sequence continues at coordinate 435 of SVLU01000044.1, read as the reverse complement.
AATATTTGCACCGATGCTTGTTCCGCTTCTTACGATCTGTTTTGCGATTACAACATCTTTTTTCTCTTTGATGAGGTGCTGATGCAATTTGATTATACGTGCTGCAAACATAATAGATTTATCAATAAGAACGTTCTCTTTCAATGGAATTCACCTCTTTTTGATAATTTTAGCACAATTTTGGACTAATGGCAATTATTCATTATTCATCAGCGAAGCGATTTCATCATTCATTATTCATTCAGAAAAGTCGCCTTTAATGAATGATTTATATTGAATAATGAAAAATGAATAATACAAACAAAAAAAGGTTCTATAATAAATGTTGGGGTCAGGCGCTGAGCCTGACCCCAAAGTCATAAAAAAGTTGAGCATAGAGAGAAAATCCTTTACAATGAAAGTACCCCTACCGCACCGAAAAGGAGATCACTATGC
>SVLU01000017.1 GCA_015067795.1 Oscillospiraceae bacterium | reverse complement strand
AAAAGCCAGATGTATCGCAATAGACAGCATGGGGTTTTCGCAGTTACGGATCAATATCTTAATTTCATCAGTGGTCAGCATCGGGATTTCAGTTGGAAAGGCTTTCGGAACATTTGCTTTCTGGAAGGGGTTCCTTGGAACATACTCCCACAGAACTGCCTGCTCAAATGCACTGTGCAGCAACTTATGAATGTTCGTCAACACAGAGGGCGTGATTTTAGGATCAGACTGCAATTTCCCATACAACGCTGCAATTACCTTGGGGCTGAACTCTGACAGCCACATGCTTCCCATAAACGGAACAATATAGTTCCGAATGAGTCCTTCGTTACTGGTGTAGGTGGAACAGGCCCAGTGAATGCGACCGTACAGGTCCACGTATTCCTCCAGAAATTGCGCCAGTGTTCCTTCCCGGTACTGCGCTCTCTCTTTCTCATGTTGCTGAATCAAGTCCAGTTGTTCCTTTCGCCTGAGCGCCGCTTCATAGGAATGATAGGTCTCCCATTTTTGTTTCTTCTTGTCTCCCTCGTATACGGTGTACACCACGCTGAAGCTTTTGTTTCGTTGAACGATTGATGCCATGCTTATTTCTCCTTAAATTATACTTTTCTAAACATAGCATTTCACAACAATCAACCTCCAACACTCTTATCTATCAGTTTTTTCATTCGACATTTATTGACAATATGATATAATATTATAAAGTCTCCTGAATATAGTGGGGTATACATATGATAAAAACAATATCCATCAAAAATTTTAAGAGTATCCAAAATTTAACCATAAATTGCGCTGGAGCCTTCAATGTGCTGATTGGTGCAAATAATATCGGAAAAACATCTATATTTGAAGCAATTCATCTTTGGAAAATGTGTTATGATTTAAATCTAAAAAAAGATAAGTCTGGGTTTTACGCCAATTCTCATAATCTTCCATTTAGGGATATGGAGTTTATACGAGTATATAACGATATGGACTTGTTCCCCGTAGGATGCGCTAAAAAAGATGCAACCATGCATATTACTCTTGATATTGAGTATCAAGAAATAACCTATTCTCTCGGTTTCAGTATTAGCAAGGTAACTACCATTGATAATGCCTATTTACAGGTAGAATACATTAATGCAACTGAATTTAAGAACTTCGAGACTATGGTGGCCAGCCTCGGAAAAAAGTTAGATACATTTCTTACTGTTAATGAATCGAGACCTGTTGCTAATATCATTGTTAAAGAACCTTACATGTATAAGGCTCAAGTAATGGACAAAATTGCAAAAGGTAAAGGTTATGAAGTGCTAAGAAACAAACTAAGAGAAAATACTGCGGATGTAGAGCTGCATATAAACAACGTTTTACAAAGTTCTTATCACATCACCGAAGTGGATCGTGATAATAAGCAGTATATTTCCATGCAAGTAGACGGAAAAAACATATTATCATTTGGTAGTGGTTTCCTTCAATTGGCTGAAATCTTCTCTTCAGTTGAATACTTAGGATCTGAAATTGGTATTTTACTCATAGACGAGCCAGATTCACATTTACATCTAAAAATTCAAAAGAGACTAATCGATGAGTTCCGCACATTCAATAACATGCAACTGTTTATCATCACTCATAATGACCGTTTTTTAGAGTGTGTTAGCGAGAATGAAATTCTATTTCTTGATGATACAACAAAAGCGAACGGTACCATAACCAGTCTAAGTGCAGGTTGTAAAGGCATCGTAATGGAAAATCTTGGTGGATGTCTTCGGCAACTTGAGAGGTTGCGATTCGCAAGTAGGTTAATTCTTGTTGAGGGTACAGGAGATTTGGATTTCTTTAGTAACATCTGCCCTAAATATGAAACGTGGGCAAATGTATCCGCTCCTGGAAATGTTTTTGTAAAGATGGATGGTATCGACACCTTAAATGGGAAGTTGATTTCTTACGCACGAGCATTAAAAGGGATAATACCATCAACTTGTGAATGGCTGATTATTCGTGATACAGACTGTGTTCCGCTTAATAGAAAAACAGCTGCAGGAAATGATGATAAAAAGAATGTGGACACATCAAATGCACCAATCTCTGTTGTTTTCCAAGAAGGATATGGGATTGAATCCACGTTCTTGTCTGATCCGAACAAATTTGCTCGCTTGATAACGAACTATTATGAGTTGGATGTTGCAGAGGAAGGAAATGTATCTACAGAAATATCTCGTCTTACCAGTGTGTTCGCTTGCAATGTAAAAGATATTACAAATTCTTTGCACACAAATTGGAAAAAACACTTCGAGCGTCAAATCAAAGCCCGTTCTGGACGTGTATATAATGATTTAAAACCAGAAGATGTCTTGACTCTGATTACGCCAACAACAATTCAATACATTATGACGAAAGACATAATGAACATATTCCTGCAAAACTTACATTCATTTATATCATCCAACTACCCGATGATTGCCAAGCCAGCATTAACTTCACAGAGTATTTTTTCATTCTATTACTCATGGCTTACTGGTTTAAATGATATGTTTGATGCTCATAAGCTGCTACTTGCTCAAATCTATTCATAAGCAAATTTTATTAAAATTCCCAACATCCGTATAGAAGGGGCTGTGATTATTCACAGCCCCTTTTGACCTATTTGTTTTCAAAAAATATTAGATTACCTGTCCAAAATTCGGCTTTTGAATCGTTATTATAGTTAAACCGGATCAAAGATCCGGAGGAGTAAAAACAGAATAATGCGGACACCAAGGAGGCTTGTTATGATCCTAGAAGAAATGCTAAGCGATGAACTATTACAACAAGCAGCAGAAAAATGCGCAGAGGCTATCATCGCCAGTCTGCCAGCCCCTGAAAAATGCAATCACAAGTTTTCCAAACGGTTCGAAGAAAAGATGCAGGCACTACTCCAGCCAAAGACAATCTGCATCATGAGTCCAGAATACATATCCAAATAGAAAAAACGGCGGTGATCTCAGTATCATCGCCGTTCTATTGTTCCGATATTCGCAAAATGTTCATTTGCTATTATTCCGATAAAGATGTATACTTTAATTAGTTAAATTTTGTGTGGAGTTTCGGTGGAATAAAACATTCTGGAGGTAATATATGAATCGGACTGGAACTTATGTCGCATTTGACGGTTTAGGAGAAACAAATCCTGCAAAATCAGATTTCCGTTATTATGCAACATTGCAGGCTTGGACTGCGAATAAAAATATAGATTTTAGGTTTGTGAATAGCCATGATAAAACTTATGCTGTACGTGATACAAGTTCAAAAGCAACACTATATGCACGTATTCGTCAACGGCTAAGTGCATCCAAGAATATGTTTGTTATTATCTCGAAAGATACACGCTATACCGGAAGTGTCTTGTCGTATGAGATTGAACAAGCTCTCGATGTGTATAAATTACCTCTGATTATTGCGTATCCTGATTATTCCGGCATTTGGAATGTTGACGCATTATCTGACATGTGGCCCAAAGCTCTTGCCGATAGAATTAATAGGCCTGGCGTCGAAGCATTGCATATAGCATTTGCAAAAGCTCCAATTCTGGATGCGATCAATCGTTTTACTGTCAATGGCGAACATCTTACAAACGGTAAAAATTATTATACAAGAGAGACCTATGTCGATTGGGGATTAGTTCAAAAATAATAACCCTAACGACCTAATCTCCGATGCTTATCAGCGGTGATACAATGCGTCAAGGAAAAAATGTTGCAGAAGAAATCAAAAACGAACCGTACCGTCGTTATCTTTATGATCAGAGTTCTAAATCGAGTGGGTTATGCTTCTTTATTTCGCATAAAAATGAGGACTCAGATGCTGCACTCGAGATTGGAAATCACATAATGAACGACTTTGGTTATAACATCTATCTCGACTTATTTGATGAAGCATTGCAGGTTGCAGATCAAAACAATGATGTTGAAACGATTGTCAAAAGCATACATAACGTTCTAAAATATTCCACTCATTTGTTATGTGTGGTCACCGAGAAATCTAAGGAATCGTGGTGGATCCCATACGAAATTGGATTTGCTCAAGCAAACAATAAAAAGACCGCATCGTTAAAACTAAAAGCATCAGAATACTTGCCGACATTTTTACGAGCAAATGGATCTGATGTTTTTTATACAGTAAAAGAACTCGATGCATATCTAACAAAGCAATCAATTTGGGAGCCTGTTTCCCCGGAAGCTGAGTATATCTACTTTCAGTACGACTCCGCAAGTAGCGATATTTAGGAGGTATCCAAAATGAGTAAATTCGACAAAGTAAAATCTGTTTATAGGCAAATTAAACTCAATTTTTCCTATTTAGCCAAAAATGCATTAGTATTAACAACTTCTGCTATCGCAGCATTTCAAGTCTTGGGATTTCTTTGTGACTTTGATAGTATCTTTCCTGATGGTACTAGCTTTTTGAAACGTCTATTTATTAGTGCACTCGTTGTAGCAGCCATTTGGGTAGTTATGTTTGCTATTAAATGTAAATGTGTTCTTACCAAAGAAAAAGTTGTTGTCATTGATGCTGATAACGGTCACCATGTATATGTTGAGTATGGCGATTTGTTTGAAAACACCGGAGAACATAAAAATATAGTTATTACTGCAAATCGTTGTTTTGATACACTTGTTGATAACGACCTTATATCCGAAACCACAATCCACGGAATGGCAGTCAAAAGGATTTGTAGCAATGGATATACTGCTGAAATGCTTAATGAGGCATTGCAGAATGACCTGCTAACAAACCGACAGATAAAACCTAATCGTATTTTATCGACAAAAGATAAACGAAAAGGTAATCTGAAACGTTATCCGGCTGGATCTGTTGCAGAATTCAAAAAAGCTCCTGATGATATGACAACATATTTCTTTGTAGGTATGTCCGCTTTTAATAGCGATCTTCACCCTGAAACCTCTGACGAAGAATACATGGTTACTGTACAATCACTAATTGAACATTGCAATTCAAGATCTCAGCGATTTCCGGTCTATATGCCGATCATTGGCACCCACGGCCGGAATAATAAAAAAAGTGAACGAGAATTACTGGAATATATGGTCAGTGCATTTCGCTTCAACAAGCACCTTATTAACACAGATATCCATATTGTAGTATATTCTGGATGTCGTGAGAGTGTTTCAATATACGATTTATAAAGTGGAAAGGAAATTTCATGGGACATAAATGTTTTATAAGTTTCAAAAAAGAAGATGCCGATTATCGTCAAGCTGTTATCGATCTCCTTGGTAAGGAAAATTATATCGACAAATCACTTGACCGAGTTATCGAAAGTGAAGACGGTGACTACATCATGCAAGTAATACGAGAAGATTATCTGCGTGATTCAACAGTAACTATATTTCTGATTGGTACACATTCATCAGAGAACGAAGGAGTAGATATTTGGGGTAGGGATAAAAACTATTTCATAAAGCGTGAATTACAAGCTTCTCTTTTTAACGGAAAGGGGAATACTCGTAACGGAATACTTGGGATCGTTTTACCAAACATGTACGATAGTATTTTCAAAGGTACATATCAGTGCACCAAATGTAATGGTAACCACAATCATGTGGCAATTAATGATAGTACTGTTATTCGTGAGTTTAGTGCCAACTATTACTGTGAACCACATGATGGGTGTGGATGGCAAGACAAAGATCGTTACTGTGTGCTGGTAAAATGGTCAGATTTCGAAAACTCACCTGGGACATACATTGACGAAGCATTCGAAAAGCGTAGTGCCGATGTTGCAGGTAGGATTAAGATAAAAAATCTAAGATAATTGTTCCATATATCGCTAACTTTGATGAGTGGCCGCTTAACTAAATAATCTAAACACTGATGCCCGGAGAGCCATATGGCCCTCCGGGCATCGTTTACATTAGCGGCGGCGCTATACATAGCTTCGGCTGATGCCGCAGATTTCGGCAACCTCACGCTGGGGCTTGGGCGGTTTGCCGTCCAGACCGTAGCGCATGATGATTATTTCACGTTCTTTGGGAGAAAGGGAGTTCAGATGGACTTTTATCTGCTTACTCAGTTCGCTGTTAGCCACGTTTTCAAACATATCGTCCTCAACACAGATAACATCCATAAGTGAAAGGCTGTTGCCTTCCTTGTCGGTGTCAATGGAATCGGAGAGGGAAAGGTCGCCGGCGGTCTTTTTGATACTGCGGAAGTACATCAGCACCTCGTTTTCAATGCAGCGGCTGGCGTAGGTGGCAAGCCTGACGCCCTTATCGGGACGGTAGCTGGATATGCCCTTTATAAGCCCGATGGTTCCGATGGAGATAAGATCATCCTGATCGCAGGTTTGGGTGTAATATTTTTTTACAATGTGTGCCACTAACCGCAGATTGCGTTCAATCAGTACGTTTCTGGCGTTTTCATCACCGTTTGCGTAAAGCTCCAGGTAGTGCTGTTCCTCCCGGGCGGAGAGGGGCTTGGGAAATGAGCTTCCCGAAGACAGCCGCAGCGCCAGCGCCGGATAGGATAACAGCATCGCAAAAATGGATGACAGCATATAAGTACCTCCTTTTCAGGTAAATATATGCTGTCAATATTTGTCCCTATGCGGTGAGTATTCACAAAACAAGAACAATAAATGTGCCACATTAGCATCGAACTATATTGGTCGAAATGCCGAAAAAAACCGTCCAAATGACGAACTTCCTTAATTCTACTTGAAAAATCAGGCAGAAAAGCGTATCTTATAATAGAATAGGTGAGAAGTCTGCGTATCCGGCAAATCTCTAAAAACGCGGAGCTCAAACCGACTTTATTTTACGAAGGGAGAATTACGAATGAAGACAGCACGCAAAATCCTGGCAAGCTTACTTGCGCTGGTAATGATCATCTGTATGTTACCGGCAACAGTAGTTGCATCTTCCGATCAGGCTCACAAGGACCTGGCTCGTGAAGCAGTAGGGGAGGGTCTTGTTCTTCTTAAGAATGATGACAATGCTCTTCCTCTCGCATCCAATGAAAGAGTAGCTCTGTTCGGCGGCGGACAGATCTACACTGCAAGCACCTCCAACGGTTATCAGATCGGCGGCGGTGGCTCCGGTTGGGTTAACATGGACTACACTCCAGACGGCCCTGCTGAAGTTCTTGCAGAAATGGTAGACGTTTATGAACCACTTACAGCAGCTTATGAGGCTAACATTTCCTATGTTCCTGATGCTGCAATGTATGACGCAGCAGCAGCTTATGCTGATACTGCAATCATGTTCATGACACGTTACTCCACAGAGGGCAGCGATATCAGCACAGCTAACTGGTATCTCTCCGCAGCTGAAACTTCAATGCTTGAAAACCTGAGCAGCCGTTTTGAAAACGTTGTTGTTCTGGTTAACGCTCCAAGCATGATCGCAACAGACTGGTCCGTTGATGGCAATACAGAAGGCATCGACGTTGACGCTCTTCTCATTTGCTACATGGGTGGTGAAATGGGTGCTTACGGTATGGCAGACGTTCTTACAGGTGCTGTTAACCCATCCGGTAAGCTGGTTGACACTTATGCATACGACCTGTATGACTATCCAACAACCGAAACATTCCTTGAAAGCAATGCTTATGTAAGATACACCGAAGACATTTATGTTGGTTATCGTTACTTTGAAACCTTTGCACCTGAAAAGGTTGTTTATGAATTTGGTTACGGTCTGTCCTATACAGATTTTGAAATCAAGACAAATTCTGTAACAGCAGATAACGGTGTGATCAATGTAAACGTAACAGTAACCAATACCGGCGATACAGCAGGTAAGGAAGTAGTTCAGGTATACTACTCTGCACCTCAGGCAGGCGAAGGCACAGCAAAGCTGTCCAAGTCCGCAATCGTTCTTGGTGCTTACGACAAGACTGATCTCATCCAGCCGGGTGCAAGCCAGACAATGGATATTTCCTATCCAATCAATGACATGGCTTCCTTCGACGATACCGGTCTTTCCGGCAACCAGTCCGCATACGTTCTTGAAGCCGGTACATACGATATCCTTGTAGGTAACTCCGCAAAGAACAATGCTAAGGCCGGAGAATATACAGTAGTAGCAAATACAGTTACAGAACAGCTCACACAGCTCTGTGAAACTAACCTTGACGTTAGAATGAATGCAAAGGGCGAATATGACGTTCTTAACGAAACAGGTCCTGCAGCAACAGTTGTTTTCCCAATTTCTGCAACAGAGGTTTCTGTCGTTGAAACTGAAAACTACACAGGCATTATAGATCCTAATGAAAGCAATGACCCAAGAGTTGAAAACTACAATGGTTACTTCTTTGATGGTACAAAGTGGCGTAACACAGGCTCCGGTCAGTGTATGGCTTTTGCCCACACTCTCGTAGGTAGTGCAGCAGCATATAAGATCAATGTTGAAAAGGCCGGTACTTACAGAATGGCATTTGCGGCAGCAGATGGCGGCACTGATAATACCAATGTAGAAGACGTTGTAAAGATCTACACACTTATTGACGGTGTAAGGACATATTCCGACATTAAGTACGACGTAACAAATACATATTATGCTAATACAGAAACAGGCGGTCAGTGGTACAACTTCCTGTATGCTGAAAAGGACTTCCAGGAGAACTACTACTACATTGATCTGCCGGCAGGTGAATATGAACTCTGCCTTGAATATCAGAGTGTTGTAAGCCAGACAAACCTGAACTTCGATAAGTTCTGGATCATTCCTGAAGGCGTTGAGTACGGCATTGCAGATGCAGTTGCAGCATATCCAAACATCGAATATCCTGAACTTAATCTGGATATGGATAAGGATGACTACAAGGGCATTAAGTACAGCGACGTATTAAATGGTGAAGCTACAATCGACGAATTCCTTGCTCAGATGTCCCTTAACGAAATGATCGACCTGACCTCCGGCCACACCACAGGTGTTACCTCCGGTACAGGCTCCATCGGTCCTTCCTCCGATGCAACCGCTGAAAAGTACGGTATCTTCACAGCAGATACAGCAGACGGCCCTGCAGGTATCCGTCTCTCCACATACTTTGCAACCTACTGGCCATGCTCCACTCTCCAGGCGTGTACATGGAATACTGACCTGATCGAAGAAGTAGGTCAGACTGTAGGTAAGGAAGCTCTCCAGTCCATGGTTGACATCTGGCTTGCTCCGGGTATGAATATCCACAGAAGCCCACTCTGCGGCAGAAACTTCGAGTATTACTCCGAAGATCCACTGGTAACAGGTAAGAGTGCAGCGGCTCTCACAAAGGGCGTTGAATCTACAGGCGTAGCAGTTACACTTAAGCACTTCTGCGTAAACAACAAGGAAGGCAACAGAAATAGCTCCGACTCCAGAGTATCTGAAAAGGCTCTCCGTGAAATCTACCTGAAGGGCTTTGAAATTGCTTGCAAGGAAGCAGATCCTGAGTTTATCATGACTTCCTACAACTACCTGAACGGTATTGAAACCTCCGAAAATTATGACCTCCTCCACGGTATCGTTCGTTTCGAATGGGGCTGGGACGGCGCATTCATGACAGACTGGGGCAACAACTCCAGCATCGTAGCCGAAATCAATGCAGGCAACAACGTAAAGATGTCCACCGGTAACCTGGACGAGGTTCGTACAGCAGTTGACAAGGGCATTATCACCCGTGAAACTCTTGAAGAGAACACAATGTACATTCTGAATGCTCTCTCCAACTGCCCAGACTTCGCAATCAACCAGTACAAGGTTCATGAGCTGGCAGCAACAGGCGGCACCTTCATCCATGCAACTGACTTCTCCAGAAAGTCCTATCATTCCAGATATGAAAAGGTTACCGCTCTTAACGAGCTCTGCACAACATACGCTCAGAACACAGATGCAGACGGTCACGCACTGTATCTTGAATTCACAGTTGATTCCCCAACCTATGCTGTATACACACTTGATCTGAACTACGCTAACAACACAGCTCAGACAAATGTATTTGAAGTTTACGTAAATGGTCAGCTGGTTGAAGGTCTTGATAATGACGCTCCTGCAACAGGTGCATGGACAACCTACGTTTACAGAGAGCTTGGCAAGATCAATCTCCCACAGGGCAAATCCACAATCAGAATTCAGCACATCAATGCAAACGGTATCAACTACCGTGGCATCAGACTCACCCCTGAAGATGCAATCGAAGTTGGCAGCAATGACGGTGCATACGGCGAAACTGTAAATATCCCTGTTTACAACAACCTGGAAGGTCTTACATCCGTAGTTGGTACAATGGAATGTGACGTAACTCTCGTAGATGTAAGAGCAGCTGATGAGGATGTAATGGTATTCTATAATCCTGAAAGCGGCGTATTATTTGCATACAAGATTGATGGTTCAGAATTCGACGTTGGTGAAGTAATATTCCAGGCATACTTCCGCGTTGATAAGTTAGCAGCTCAGGGCTATGAAAACGGCGACATTCCGGTTGGCTTCAATATTACAGAAGCAACAGTTGGAGAAAATACTCTTGATGTCTGCTTTGCAACACCGGGTTACCTCACCATTGACACAGTTTACGAACCAGGCGATGTAAACGGTGACGGCATGATTACAAACATTGACGTAATCATGGTAGCAAGACATATCATTCACCTTGCAACTCTCAACGATGCTCAGATCGCAAGAGCTGACGTTGACGGCACAGGCTCCATCCAGAACTCCGATCTGGTTAAGATCGCAAGAATGGTAGTAGGCGGCTAATTCGTAATTCCTTAAAAATATGCAGGTGCTGTCAAGGCACAGCACCTGCACTCCCGAAACACGTTAATAGTTTTAAATAACATTCAGAAAGGAATATTGCATATGAAGACAGCAAGAAAATTCTTAGCGGCTCTTCTCGCTCTGGTAATGATAATTTGTATGTTACCGGCAACAGTAGTTGCATCTTCCGATCCTGCTCATAAGGAGCTGGCTCGTGAAGCTATCGGCGAGGGTATCGTTCTTCTTAAGAATGATGATGACGTACTTCCTCTTGACTCCTCCGATAAGGTTGCAGTTTTCGGCGGCGGTCAGGTATTCGTATCCAGCACATCCCAGGGTTATCAGATCGGTGGCGGCGGCTCCGGTTGGGTTAACATGGACTATGTTCCTGAAGGCCCAATTGAAGTTCTTCTCGAAGCTGCCAACGACGGTAAGATAGACATCTATAAGCCACTGGCAGAAGCATATCAGGCAAGCGTATCCTACGTTCCTAATGAAGCTATGTATGACGCTGCAGCAGCTTATGCTGATACAGCTATCATGTTCCTCACCCGTTACTCCACAGAAGGCTCCGATATCAGTGCGTCTAACTGGTATCTCTCCTCTGCGGAAGAAACAATGCTCCAGACTCTTACAGAAAAGTTTGACGAAGTTGTTGTTCTTGTTAACGCTCCAAGTATGATCAGCACAGACTGGTCCCTTGACGGCAATAACTACGGCATCGACGTTGACGCTCTCCTCATCACTTACATGGCAGGTGAAATGGGTGCATACGGCATGGCAGACGTTCTCCTTGGTGACGCAAACCCATCCGGTAAGCTTGTTGACACTTACGCAATGGATATTAACGACTATCCAAGCACCGAAACCTTTACAGAATCCACAGGTTATGTAAGATACACCGACGACATCTATGTTGGTTACCGTTACTTTGAAACCTTCGCTCCTGACAGAGTAGCATATCCATTCGGTTATGGTTTGTCCTACACCACATTTGACATCAATGAGATTGCTACAGGTACCATCGATAACAGAATAACTTCTATTGTTGAGGTTACAAATACCGGCGATGTAGCAGGTAAGGAAGTAGTTCAGCTTTACTACAAGCCACCAATGAAGGGTGAACAGTTCACATCTCAGGGCACAGGCATTACTTACACTGCAACTCTTCCTAAGGCAGCTATCAATCTTGGCGGTTATCTTAAGACCGACCTTCTGCAGCCTGGCGAAACTAAGAGATACACAGTTTCCTATCCGGTTGAATACATGGCAAGCTTTGATGACACAGGCGCTTCCGGTTACGAGTCTGCTTATGTTATGGACTCCGGCGAATATGAGATCTATGTTGGTAACTCCGTAAGAAATATTGAAAAAGCTAACACCTATGTTGTAGGTGCACCAGAGGTAGTAGAACAGCTTACAGAACTCTGCCCAACAAATCTCGATACAAGAATGGTTGCTTCCGTTGATGAAGCAGGTAGCGTAGTTCTGAATATGGAAGTTCTTGGCGAAACAGACCTTGGTCTTGAACCTGTGGCAGTTGCAGCAGATGCAGCGACAACTATTGAATTTGAAGATTCCATTTACGGCGGCAATATGCAGACCGAAGCTTATGCTGCAGGCAATGGCTTCCTCTTTGACGGCACAAACTGGGTTGACATCGGCACAGGTACAGTTCTTGGCTTCCTCCACAACAGTGCAAATTATCACATCTATATGAGCCTTGATGTTGCAGCAGCAGGCACCTATTCCATGGGCTTTGTTAACGGCAACGGCGGTACTCAGGACAGAGATGCAACTGACATTCTCTCCCTCTCCATTTCCGCTGACAATGGTGCAACATGGACTGCGGTTGAAGGCTTCGCATTTGACTCTCCAAACACCAACAATGCAGGCGAAATCACAGGCTTCCAGTGGTGGAACCTTGTTTACACAACAGCTGACTTTGACGAAGTTCCATACGAAGTAACACTCCCGGCAGGCGAAGTAATGCTCCGCTTCACAGTTGCAAATACAGTAGCAGACGGTTACTCCAACACAAACCTTGATAAGCTGGTTCTCATGCCTGAAGGCGTTACTTATACAGTAAATGACGTTATCGCTGACATCAGAGCAGCTCATGAAGAAGAGGAAGAAAACAATCCTTCCGTTGGCAATGTAGACCTGGATCAGGACTATGTTGGCGAAACCGTAATCAAGCTTCAGGATGTTGTTGACGGCACAAACACAATGAGTGAATTCCTCGCTCAGATGTCCCTCAACGAACTGATCTCCTTCTGCTCCGGCTACGCAACAGGCGTTAACTCCGGTACAGGCTCCATCGGCACCACAAACGGCACCGGTGAAAAGTACGGCATCTTCTCCGCTGACACAGCAGACGGCCCGGCAGGTATCCGTCTCTCCACATACTACGCAACATACTGGCCATGCTCCACTCTCCAGGCTTGCACATGGAACACCGACCTTATCGAAGAAATCGGTAAGAATGTTGGTGCTGAAGCTCTTAAGTCCATGGTTGACATTTGGCTGGCTCCTGGTATGAACATCCACAGAAGCCCACTCTGCGGCAGAAACTTTGAATACTACTCCGAAGACCCTGTTGTTGCAGGTAAGAGTGCAGCAGCTATGACCCGCGGTGTTGAAGGTACAGGCGTAGCAGTTACACTTAAGCACTTCTGCGTAAACAATAAAGAAGGCAACAGAAACAGCTCCGACTCCAGAATATCTGAAAAGGCACTCCGCGAGATCTATCTCAAGGGCTTCCAGATCGCTTGTGAAGAAGCAGATCCTGAATGCATCATGACCTCCTACAACTATCTGAACGGTATTGAAACCTCTGAAAACTATGACCTCCTCCACGGTATCGTTCGTTTTGAATGGGGCTGGGACGGTCTCTTCATGACAGACTGGGGCAACAACTCCAACATCGTTAACGAAGTTAACGCAGGTAACAACGTAAAGATGTCCACCGGTGACCTGAACCAGCTCCGCACCGCTGTTCGCAACGGCACACTTACCCGTGAAACACTGGAAGAAAACGCAATGTACGTTCTCAACGCACTGATGGATTGCCCGGACTTCGCAATCAACCAGTACAGAGTGATCGACATCGCAGCAATCGGCACAAACCACATTGATCCAAAGCTCTTCTCCAGAAGATCCTATCAGTCCCGTTTTGAAGTTAACGGCAACAACTTCCATTGGGGTTACACCGACCAGGCTGACGCAGCTGACGGTGCTCTCGGCTTCATTGAATTTAATCTGAATGTTGAAGAAGCAGGCGAATATGCAATGTTCGCAGTTTACGCCACATCAAACTCCAGCGATGACTCCATGAACATCTATGTTGACGGCGTACAGCAGAATGATGCTCCGATCGTTATGAACACCACAGGTGCATGGACCACATACGGCAACCTGAATATGGGCACAATCAACCTCCCTGCAGGTAAAGCTGTTCTCAGAATTCAGACTTATGTTGGCCTGAACATCAATGACATCTATGTAACTGCAGCAGCTCAGGACAACAATCTCAGCGTAGAAGATACAAAGATATTCTACGGTGAAGATGCATACGTAGACGTTATCAACAACTACGAAGGTCTCTCCTCCGCTACACTTACAATCGACAGCGACATCGAATTCGATGATATCGTTTGTGACTATGACTTCCTGTACAACCCACTGACAACTGAACTCGTTGTTTGGACTGAAGATGAAGCAGGCTTCCCGGCAGGCGAAGCTCTCTTCACTCTGGTTTATGATGAACCTGCAGGCGGTCTGTATGACATCGACATCGAGATCCTGGATGCAACAGGTGCTGACTCCGACTGGACAATCCTGAACGCTGTTGACGGAACTCTCCTTGTTCTCGCTGATGGCGACCTCAACAGAGACGGTTATATTACAAATGCTGACGTTATCTACCTTGCAAGATACCTTGTTAACCTGGTAGAGTTCGATGCAGAACAGATGATCCTTGCTGACGTAAACAACGACGGTTCCATCAAGAACTCCGACCTTATCAGACTGGCAAGACAGATCGTTACAGTCTATTAACCAGAATTAAATATGAATTGATTTGAGCTGGTAAAGCGCTGATCTTCATAGTTTCTTCTTGGCAAGAAGCCCTCGCCGAAAGGCGGGGGCTTTTGCTGTTTTGCATACAGTATACCATTTGACTAATCCCGACCAATGCCGTATAATAAAATAAATAACTATGGGCAGGTGACAGGATGAAGCTGGCAGATTCAAAAAAGCTTATGATCGCAGATAAAGAAGCCGTGAAAATGGGCGTAACAGCCCTTGAACTCATGGAAAACGCATCGGAGAAGGTGGCAAAGGCGGCATTTGACCTTGCGGGCAATAAGCACTCCTGTGCTGTGTTCTGCGGAAGCGGCAATAACGGCGGCGATGGTTTTGGTGCGGCTGCTGTGCTTTGCAAAAAAGGCTTCATTGTAAAGGCCTACCTTCTGGGGAATGCAGACAATATGTCCGACGAGTCCAATGAGATGGCTGACCGTCTTGAGGACATGGGTGTGGATATTGAAATGTTTAACCCTGCCGATGACAGAATGATCGGATTTGCCGATAATTGCGGTGTCATAATTGATGCTATCTTCGGAGTGGGACTGTCCCGAGAGGTTGGCGGACTCTATAAGGAAGCTGTTGAGATTATAAACTCCTCCAATGCACCGGTTGTATCCGCTGACATTCCAAGCGGCGTTGAAGCTGATACAGGACGCATTTTAGGCTGTGCAGTAAAGGCTGATGTTACGGTAACATTCACAATGGCTAAGGTCGGTCATTTTGTAACTCCTGGCATTTCCATGCGAGGTAAGCTTATTATTGCTGATATCGGGCTTCCAAAGGCTCTTTCCAAAGCTGCGGTATGCAATGTAACCGCCATCACCGCAAATGATGTTTTTATCCCCAGAAGGGAAGCGGAAACCCATAAATGGGACTACGGCAGTGTGCTTGTTATAGCGGGCAGCAAGGGCTACACAGGCGCGCCTGTTATGGCATCAAAGGCTGCACTGAGAACAGGCTCCGGACTTGTTTTTCTCTGTGTGCCTGAAAGCATTTATACCATTGCGGCTGTGAAATCCGATGAGGTTATCGTAGTGTCTGCTCCTGCGGCTGAGGACGGATGCTTCTCCATTGGTGCGATGAAAGTGCTTGGGGAAAGACTTGAACGCTGTGACGTGTGTCTTTTGGGCTGCGGTCTTGGCAAAGGCGGAGATACAAGGAAGCTTGTTGAGGAAATTATCCGCACCTGTAAGAAGACTCTTATCCTTGATGCTGACGGCATAAATGCGATCTGTGGGAATATAGATATTATAAAGGAAGCCTCTTGTCCCATCATTCTTACGCCCCATGAACGGGAGTTTGCAAGGATGGGCGGAGATCTGTCTGAGGGAAGGCTGAAGGGAGCATTGAAATTCGCGGCTGAATACAACTGTGCCGTTGTTCTTAAGGGAAGCGGTACAATTACCGCATTGCCAAACGGTACGGCTTATGTGAATACCGCAGGAAATCCCGGTATGGCGAAGGCGGGCAGCGGCGATGTTCTTGCCGGAATGATAGCATCCCTTATCGGTCAGAAATTTCCGCCTGCACAGGCGGCGGTATACGGCGTATTGCTTCACAGTCTTTCAGGAGATCTGTGTAAAAAGGAATTCACCGAGTATGCCATGACCCCAATGGACATGATCGATCATATATCTGAGGCTTACAAAACTATAATGAGGAAGTGAAACATTGCGGCAAGTAAAGCTACTTGCACTAATGACAGCCCTCTGTGTGCTGCTGTGCTCCTGCGGAGCAGGGCAGACGGCAGAGGAAAAGGCAATGGAGATACAGGAGGAGTACGCAGGCTGGGATGACCTGACTGCAACGGCTCGGATTACTGCCGATTACGGTGACCGGGTCTATGACTTTAAGGTTCGTTACACAGGTAACAGCTCGGAAGGAGTTTTGGAAATACTCTCTCCCCGGGAGCTTCAGGGTATTACAGCAACGGTGTCACCTGACGGAAGCTCAATAAGCTTCTCCGGAGCGGAGCTTGCGTTGGGAGAGCTTACCGCAAAGGGCCTGTCACCAATGGAATGTATTCCAATGATGATAGGGCAGTGGTCGGAAGGCTATATTGAAAGAGCGGAAGCTGACAGCGTAGACGGAAGGGACGCTGTATCGGTGACGTTCACCCTTTCGGAGAAGGAGTACATGGTCACGTGGTTTGAAAGCGAAACTGATCTTCCTGTGAAATCAGAAATCTATTTTGACGGTATAATGGTATTATGCTGTGAGTTTGAGAATATAATAACATAATTCGAGGGAAAACGATGCAAGAGAGAACCTGGGCTGAAATAAGCCTTGATAACATAGAATTCAATTATCACTCCATCAGAAAGCACCTGAAGGAGGGTGTGGGATTTTTGGGTGTAGTGAAGGCAAACGCATACGGTCACGGTGCGGTAATGGTGGCACAGCGTCTTGAAGCTTTGGGCTGCGAGCGTTTTGCTGTTGCGACTATAGACGAGGCCATTGAGCTTCGTGAGGGTGGTATTACTGCACCGATAATCATTCTTGGCTACACAAAGCCGGCTTTCACAATGAAGCTTATCGAGAACAATATTACTCAGTCTGTGGGTGACCTGGGTGTGGCAAGGGAAATGTCCAAAATTGCCGCAGAAAGCGGAAAAACCCTCAGAATACATCTGAAAACAGACAGCGGCATGGGTCGTCTTGGTATGATCTGTCACGATGAAGAAGACCCAACTGACAGCTATCTTGAGATTATGGCAATGCCCGGCTTTGATGTGGAGGGTATATTCACTCACTTTGCTGTTTCTGAGGTTCTCGGTGATGAATACACTTTAACACAGTTTGATGATTTCATGAACCTTGTGGACAGGCTGGAAAAGGGAAGCGGAAAAAGGTTCAGAATAAAGCACTGTGCCAACAGCGGTGCTATGATAAATTATCCGGAAATGCAGCTTGATATGGTCAGACCGGGACTTATGCTCTACGGTATGTACCCGGGAGGGGAAACCGGCGGAATTGAGCTTCGTCCGGCAATGGAGGTCAAGTCCAGAATAGTCAGCATCAAGACTATGGAGGCAGGCTACTCCATAAGCTACGGCAGAACACACACAACCTCCGGGCAGAGAAGAATTGCCGTTATCCCCATGGGCTATGCCGACGGTCTACACAGAGCTCTGTCCAACAAGCTTGTGGTCTCCGTAAATGGCAGTATTGTTTCTCAGGTGGGCAATATCTGCATGGATATGTGTATGCTGGATGTGACGAATGCCAATGACCCGAAGGTTGGCGACGTGGTAACGATTTTTGGTCACGACGGCGATAATATTTTGACTGTTGAGGACGTTGCGGAAAAGGCAGGAACCATTTCCTATGAAATGTGCTGTGCCCTGTCACCGAGAATTCCACGTATCTATGTCTGACACACAAAAGAGGTTTGGGGCATAGATTATAAAGGGGCAGACAACTGCCCGACAGGAAAGATAATTTTGTGATGACAGTATAATTTGCCCTCCATTGTGAAAGAATTATTGTAGGAGGTCAAGAAATTGACCACGCCTGGTTACATATCGTGACCAAGGCCCACAATACTTCGACGGAGAGTGAAGCTGCGTGTTAAGCGGAGTCAAAAGAGGAGATATTTATTACGCTGATCTGAGTCCTGTGGTGGGCAGTGAGCAGGGCGGAATGAGGCCTGTTTTGATCGTGCAGAACGATACAGGCAACAAGCACAGTCCAACTGTCATAGCGGCGGCGATAACGTCCCAGATCAATAAGGCAAGACTTCCCACTCACATTGAGCTGGAGGCCAGAAGCTATGGTCTGACAAAGGATTCCGTCGTATTGCTTGAGCAGATACGCACCATAGATAAACGCAGACTGAAAGAGCGAATGGGCAAGCTGGATGATAACCTGATGAACCAGGTGGACAATGCAATAGCCGTGAGCTTTGGTCTGAGCTGACTCGGAGTACAGAAACCTGCTAAAAGGTCAATGTTATATTTTTAGATTCCTTACATATTTTTATGTGAGGAATCTTTTTTATTGTATAGGGGTGGCTTATGAAAAAAATTGACGTATTTTACAGGGATAAGCAGGTGGGTACAGCGGAGCTGCTGAAAGAGGGACTTTTTACTGTAATTCATTGCAAATGTACATATTTTCATAAATTAATGCGTCTATACGCCGTGTTGGGAGAAGAGTTTTATTCCATCGGAATAATGTCACCAACGGAGGACGGTCTGTGCCTGAGAAAGAAATACTCCAAAAATGATTTGCAGAAAACGCCGATAGATACCTGCACAAGGTTTGAGATAATGGGCAGTGATGATACTCCCCATAAGCCGGAGGCGGTGACAAAACCTGAACCACAAAAAACCAAAGAGGACTCAGCTTGGAAGCCTGCCGAGGACCCGGGCTCTCTGTTTGCTGACCCGGATCTGATGGAAACCGCTTCAGCAATTAAGGGAGGTCTTGTTGCCCGTAACGGCGATGTTGTTCTCTTTGCAATACCCATCTCGTCGGAGCAGCCCTTTCCCCTGATGCCTGTGTTCCGATATGGTTCATCTGCAATGATAGAGGGGAAGTGCTGTATAGTTTTTCAGATAAAGGACGGTTATTTGATTTAGAGGGATAATCTCCAATATCTGTGAGATACTAAAATGGGCCCATAATAAACAATATTTGGAGGAACGATGACTAATCTGACAGCAAAAGAACTGTCTGCTCTTGAGGACCAGATGAACCATGAGCAGACGCTGGTGAAAAAGTATCAGGCAATGGCGTGCCTTTGCAACGATACAAAGATGCAGCAGGATTTCAATAACTTTGCGGCAAAGCATCAGCAGCACTTCAACACTCTGTTGACATTCTTACAGTAGGAGGAGAAAACCATGTCCAATCCCGATCAGTGCGCCCAGCTCCTTGACGAAAAGCAGATTTTGAACGATGCCCTTCTCAGCCAGAAGCTGATGACCGACAGCTACAATACCTACGCAGGTGAAGCGGTCAGTGCTCAGCTGAGAAACACAATGCTGAGTATCTTAGACGATGAGCATTGTATTCAGGCGGATATATTTAACTGTCTCCAGTCCCACGGCTGGTATCAGCCTGAACCTGCCGAACAGCAGAAAATCGTTCAGACAAGACAGAAATTCACAGCACAGTAACTCAAACAGCTCCCCATAGAGGCAAAATTCTTTTGCCCCTATGGGGCGGAGCGTCGGTTTTGGCAGTAAATGAAAAAATTTTCCAAAATTCCTTTACATAACGCAGATTTTTGGTATAATGTAATATGTTGGTAAGGATGCACATGTAACACTTATATAAAACTGATCAAAGGAGGTTGTAGCTGTGCAGGAATTTACAAGAAAATTTGACGTAATTGATAAGCGTAACGAAACCAGAGAAATACTTATGTCTGTATATAATTCTCTGAAACTGAAGGGCTATGACCCAATCAATCAGATTGTTGGTTATATTCTTTCCGAAGACCCAACCTATATAACAAATTACAATAATGCCCGCAGTCTTATCTGCCGCCTTGACAGGGATGAGCTTCTTCAGGAGCTTGTTATCCATTATCTTGAGGTCGATAAGGGCTAAAGGCACGATATTTAGTGTGTTGTTACACGGCAAAAACTCCGGATGACGTATTATGTCATCCGCTTTTTGTGACAAAATCAGAAAAACTACCAAAAAGTGGCAAATAATGCCATATTTATACCAAAAAAATTTCAATAAACTCGTTGACAAACAGGAAACAATGTGTTACAATTTGATTACAATGTCACGAGGCAAGGAGGATAATACAATGGCAGCAAAAAAAGTAATGCTTGAGTACAAAGGCTTTCCTCTTCGCAGGAAGGACAATCTTATTTATCTGGGCAGCATGACTGACAAGTACATCATCATGATCCAGATATTGGCAACCAAGACGGTGAAAGACATGGAGGTCGCAAGTAAGGTTTCCATTCAGCTTCAGCTTACTGATCCTGCTGTTAAATCCAGAGACAGGATCGTTAAGAAAGCAGAAAAGGGTAGCCTTTATGTAGCCATGGATCTGGCTGCTGTTTGGCTCACAAGAGCTCTCGCGACCGCGGATTAAGGAGTTCTACTTATGAAAACAATTAAAAAGCTGGTAGTCATGGTACTTGTAATTGCGATGACCCTTTCGATGTTCGCAATTTCCGCAAGTGCGGCAGGTTCCATTGCATACGGTGCGGCAACTGTTACGGCAAGTGCGTTGAATATTCGTTCCGGTCCGGACACTACATATTCCATCCTTGGCAGAGTTAACAGAAATTGCAGACTGGTAATCCTTGAATGTACCAACGATGATTGGTACAAGATCAATTATCAGGGCATCGTAGGCTATGTTTCCACTGACTATCTGAAGGATGTTCTCAAGGCGGAAAATTTCAATGCCACCGGCAAGGTTACAGGTAGCGGATGCCGCATGAGAAGCAAGCCAAACACCTCATCAACAATTCTCGGTACATATAACGCCGGCGTTAAGATGAATGTTATCGGCATCAACAATGGCTGGTACAAGGTTCAGTACAACGGCAAGACAGGCTATATGCGTTCCGATCTGATGGAGATTATTGGTTCATCCTCCGGCAGCTCCGGTAATACCGGCGGCGGCAGCAACAGCACAAATTCCGGCAGAAGAGAGGAAATCGTTGATTTCGCTCTGCAGTACGAGGGTTACAGCTACGTTTACGGCGGCGAAAACCTTGCTGAAGGTGGCTTTGACTGTTCCGGCTTTGTATACTTTGTGTACAAGTCCAATTTCGGTTACAGTATGCACCGTACAGCTTCCACTCAGTATGCAAACGATGGCAGAAGCATTTCAAAGTCCGAGCTTCAGCCCGGTGACCTGGTGTTCTTCTCATCCAACGGTTACAGCGTAACTCACGTTGGTATCTACATTGGTAATGACAAGTTCATCCACGCTTCCACATCCAGAACAGGCGTTATCATTTCCAGCTTGAATACCTCTTATTATCAGAGAGTATACTGGGGTGCTAAGAACGTTATCGACTAATAACGGACAAGCTTAAGAGCGATCGTCTTTGACGGTCGCTCTTTTCTTTGGTGTTTTTGCACAAATTCCTTTGTTTAAGGTTACAAAAATTGTGTACTTATATTGTAAAAAGTTTGCAAAATGCTATAATTCATATATATATATATATGAATTATTTGATGTAAAACTTGTTTTTGAAAGGGGTAGGAAAATGAAAAAGATAATAGCAATGATACTTGTGATTGTTATGGTGTTATCGCTCTGCGGCACAGCACTTGCTGCAGATGAAGGGTTTGTTCCGGGACAGCTTATTGTAATGCTGAGGTATAACGTAACAGTTGAAGACGGCGATTATATGAGTCTTTTTCCGGAGCTGGAGCTGGAATATGTAGAAGAATTTGAGGTTTTCAATGATTTTGCCCACATTACAAGGATAGAATTGGTGCTGGTTTTAAAAGAAAAGACGGTTGAGGCAACTAATGCGGCATTTGAAAAGCTGAAGAGTAATCCGAATATCGGAGGTATTGAATATAATTACAACAGGTATTATGTTGGGGACATCGTTAAGGGTGACACAAACAGGGATGGAATGATCAGTAACGGCGATCTTGTCCGCCTTGCCCGTTATATTGTAGGCTTGGCAGAACTTAAGGATACTGAGGCTCTGGGTGCGGATTTCAACAGCGATGGAATTATCACAAATTCTGACCTTGTTGATCTTGCGAAAAAGCTTGTAAGTGATGATGAGGAGATCATAATTGAAGATATGGACAGATATCTTCTGGATGAATTCTGGAAGCATACCTCCAGCAGAAGAGGCAGAAGTGCAGCTCCTCTCGTCCTTTTAGGCACATATAACGAATGTGAAGCGATTTATATGGGTTCCTCCATTTACAGCGAATATACTACCACTATGACCGTGGGGGAATATACCTTTGATGCTTTTCAAAACGTAAATCTGCTTATGTACAATGGAACTGGGTTAAAGAGCGTTGCGGAGGCTCATGAAGCAGGCTGGATAACCGATGATGACCTTGCGGCTGTCTACGAAGCTAATCAAAAGCTGGTTTCTGAGTATAAAGAAGAGAAAAAAATCGTTAGAGAAGCCATAGAAATGGATGAAGAAAAGGAAGAAAAGCTTGCTTTTGAGTATATCGTTTATGCAAGCAAAAATAACATTCGTCCGTTCCTGTACAAACTTACTTATTACGGCACATACAGCGGATGTCAGGTTGCTTATATAGTGAGAGGTAATGGCGGAACACAGGCTCTTGAATATGCGTATGCCGGCGGATATACATTTGTATTCCCGTCAAGTGCGGAGGATATATATGTGTTCAATGACGGTGACGTTCTGCTTCTTGAGCTTGCATATAATGAAGGCTGGATCACAGATGAGGATGCAGCAGGAATTTGGGAAGTATATAGTGGAAATTAAATCTGTTATGTCAGGAGCGGCTGCGTTTGCAGCCGCTTTTTACGAACTAAAATTAACATAAAAGTTCTGAAAAATGTCGTCAGATTGCACATAACCCTTTGTTTAAGTCTACAAAATCATTAAAAGCCCCTTGTAATTGCCAATAGCGAATGATATAAATTAAAATAACTTATGGTGCAAAATGCGAGTTTTGGGGGAGTGTTTTGCATACTTAGGAAATTATATTTTTAATTGTGAAAGGAGAAAACAAATGAAAAGATTCGTATCAATCGTACTTGCGCTCATAATGGTATTTTCCTTTGCGGGTACAGCCTTTGCGGCACAGGATTTTGTAGCCGGCGAAATCGTTGTAAGACTGAAATCCGGTATTACAGTTGAAAATGGTTATGAAGAACTGTTTCCGGAGCTTGACCTGGAAAGAGTAGTTGAATTTACCAGAAAGGGTGCTTTTGGCGGTACATATACAAATCTTGTTCTGGTGCTTGAGGAAAAGACCGAGGAAGCTACACTTGCTGCTGTTGAATTATTAGCGGAGAATACAAGTGTTTCGTCTGCTATACCAAATACACACCAGTATTATGTTGGCGATATTCGTCAGGGCGATGCAGACAGAGATGGTTTCAGAAGCAACTCCGATCTGATATTCATGGCACGCAGTATTGTAGGCAATACTGAACTGAGTGCCGAGGGCTTTGCCGGGGCTGACATTAATGGGGATGGTGCAGTTACAAACAGTGATATTGTCGCTCTTGCTTCAATTCTTGTAAGAAATGTTGAGGTTGAACTCAGTGAAGAATTAGAAGCTCAGATGATCGCTGATTTCCGCAAGCAGTTGAATGACGAAGATCGTTATATAAATGTCAGAAACTATTTCGGTATATTTGGCGGCTGTGAGGTTGCTGTAATTACACCTGCTGAATTTGAAACTGCCGCTATGGTATATGTAGATGCTGCAGGATACTGGTTTGCATTCCCGGGCGGAGCAACTGCACTGTATGTTTACAAGGATTCCCAGTTTCTGAGAATCGACAAGGCTTATGATGCAGGATGGCTCACAGCAGAAGATGTAGGTGCTATTTGGGATCTCCTTGGCGGTTGATGCTCGAAGTGAAATTTGATACTGAGAGCGATCACTGAAAAGTGGTCGCTCTTTTTATGCCAAAATCAGAAAAAATATGTTGCGAAAACTAATAAAATGTGTTATAAAAATAGGGTATGAAAAATTTGCGTTGAATGGGAAGATAGTACCTCTTGACTGCGACAGAGAGTGGGCATCACAGGCTGAAAGTGTCCTGCAGGAAATGTGCTTAGTTCGCCCGGGAGCATCCGGCTAATCACCGGCGGTTGGTATCGTTAAATACCGAAAAGCTGCGGCTGTGCCGAAATCAGGTGGTACCGCGGAAGGTTTGCCTTTCGTCCTGTGTTGGGACGAGGGGTATTTTTATTTTGTGCAAAAATCATTAATTAATGAGAGGTTAATATGAAAGCAAAACTTGAACAGATCAAAGCGGAAGCTTTGGAAGCGCTGAAGAATGTCAGCACAATGGAGGAGCTTGACGGTATTCGTGTTAAGTATCTGGGCAAAAAGGGTGAGATCACCGCTATTTTGAAGCAGATGGGCAAGCTGTCTCCTGAAGAACGTCCAATCGTAGGTCAGGTAGCTAACCAGGTCAGAGCCGATATCGAGGCTTCTATGGGCGAAGCAAGCAGTGCTATTAAGGAAAAGCTGCTGGAACAGCGTCTTAAGAACGAAAAGTTAGACGTTACTATCCCAGGTACAGAAGTTCTCGCAGGTCACAAGCATCCAATGACCATCGTTCTTGACGAGGTTAAGGATATTTTTGTTGGCATGGGCTTCAGCATTGCGGAAGGTCCTGAAGTAGAGCTGTCTGTTTATGACTTTGACAAGCTGAACATTCCTGAGGGACATACAGTTCGTGAATGGCAGGATACATTCTATATCACCGAGGATGAAAAGGTTCATCTCCGCTGCCAGACAAGCCCTGTTCAGGTTCGTGTTATGGAGGCAACAAAGCCACCTATCCGCATTATAAGCCCCGGCAGAGTTTACCGTAAGGACGAGGTTGACGCAACTCATTCCCCAATGTTCCATCAAATCGAAGGTCTTGTAGTCGACAAGGGTATCACAATGGGCGACCTTAAGGGTACTCTCAATGCACTCGTTGCAAAGCTGTACGGTCCTGAAGCAAAGACCCGTTTCCGTCCTCATCACTTCCCGTTCACCGAGCCTTCCTGTGAGGTTGACGTTCAGTGCTTCGCCTGCGGTGGTGAAGGCTGTCGTGTATGTAAGGGTGAAGGCTGGATCGAGCTTCTCGGTGCAGGTATGGTTCATCCAAAGGTTCTTGCAGGCTGCGGTATCGACCCTGATGAATACTCCGGCTTTGCTTTTGGTATAGGTCTTGAACGTGTTGCAATGCGTCGCTTTGCTATCACCGATATGAGACTTATCTATGAAAACGACACTCGTTTCCTGTCTCAGTTTTAATATTTGAATGAATTTTTCGATTTGTCATTCCGAGGAGCGTAGCGACGAGGGAATCTTACAGAAAAAGATTGCCACGACGGTGTAAACACCGTCTCGCAATGACAGAGTGTGCTATAAATTGTATATAAACGAAAGGACATAATTATATGAAGCTTTCAAGAAAATGGCTGGCTGAGTTCACTGACGTTACTGTGCCTGCCAGAGAATATGCGGAAAGAATGACTATATCCGGCTCCAAGGTAGAAGCTACCGAAGAGCCTTCCAAAGAAATAAACAACGTAGTAGTAGGTAAGGTAGTTTCCTTAGAGCGTCACCCTGACTCCGACCATCTTTGGGTCTGCCAGATAGATATCGGCAAGGAAGAAAACCTCCAGATCGTTACCGGCGCTCAGAATGTAAACGCAGGTGACCTCGTTCCTGTTGCCTGCCACAAGTCCCTGCTCCCCGGCGGCGTTAAGATCACAAAGGGCAAGCTCCGCGGCATTATGAGCGAAGGTATGCTCTGCTCTCTTGGTGAACTGAACCTTGACACCCACGACTTCCCTTATGCTATCGAAGACGGTATCTTCATCATTCAGGAAGACTGCAGCCCAGGCGATGATATCCGTCCAATCATTGGTGCTGATGACAGCATCGTTGAATTTGAAATCACAAATAACCGTCCTGACTGCCTCTCCGTTATTGGTCTGGCAAGAGAGACTGCCGCGACATTTGAAACAGAGCTTAAGCTCCACACACCTGTTGTTAAGGGTGTTGGCGGCGACATCAATGAGCATCTCAAGGTGGAAATTCAGGCTCCTGAGCTTTGCCCAAGATACACCGCAAGAATGATCAAGAACATCAAGATCGAACCATCCCCACTGTGGATGCGTCAGAGACTTCGTGCTTCCGGTGTTCGTCCGATCAATAACATCGTTGACATCACAAACTATGTAATGCTGGAATACGGTCAGCCAATGCACGCTTTTGACTATGCCTGCCTTGATGAGGGTAAGATCGTGGTTCGCTGTGCTGAGGACGGCGAAATTATGAAGACCCTTGACGACACCGAAAGAAAGCTTGACAGCAATATGCTGGTTATTGCCGATGCCAACAAGCCTGTTGGCGTAGCAGGTGTTATGGGCGGTGCAAACAGCGAGATTACTGAAAATACACAGTATGCCGTATTTGAATCCGCAAACTTCAACGGAACTTCCATAAGACGTACCGCTGCAAGACTTACCATGCGTACCGATGCTTCCGGCAGATTTGAAAAGGGCCTTGACCCTGAAAATACCTATGCAGCAGTTCAGAGAGCTTGCGAGCTTGTTGAAATGCTGGGTGCAGGTGAAGTCATCGACGGTATCATTGACGTGGTTGGCAAGGAATACGTTCCTGTTAAGATGAACCTTGATGCTGATAAGATCAATGCACTTCTCGGTACTGATATTTCCGAAGAATACATGATTAAGGCTCTCACAACTCTGGGCTTCGTTGTCGAAGACGGCGTTGTTACAGTTCCATCCTGGCGTGGTGACGTTGAGCATTACTCCGACCTTGCTGAGGAGGTTGCAAGACTTTTCGGCTACAATGAAATTCAGGAATCCATGCTTAAGGGTGAGACAACAATGGGTGCGCTTACAGAAAAGCAGGCCCTTGAACGTCAGGTTGCAGCCCTGTGCAGAGCTATGGGCTTCTCTGAAATCTACACCTATTCCTTCATCAGCCCTTCCGCTTATGACAAAATCCGTATGCCTGCTGACAGCACTCTTCGAGACAGCGTTACTATCCTCAATCCTCTCGGAGAGGATACAAGCATCATGCGTACAACTTCTCTGCCATCCATGCTGGATATCCTCAGCCGCAACAACAGCTACCGCAACGAAAACGTAAAGCTGTATGAGCTGGCTAAGGTTTACAGAAAGAATGGCGAAGAGCTGCCTGATGAAAGAGTTATCATTACTCTGGGTGCTTACGGCGGTGTGGACTTCTTCAAGATGAAGGGCTATGTTGAAGCTATCCTTCGTGGCTTGAGAGTTGAAAACGTAAGCTTTACCGCTGAGACTGAAAACGCTTCCTACCACCCGGGTCGCTGTGCTGTTATCAAGTCCGGTGACATCACTCTGGGTGTTATGGGTCAGCTTCATCCTCTTACAGCAGGTGCTTATGACCTGAACGAAGCTTATGCAGTTGAGCTGGACTTCAATAACTGCATCTCCGCAAGAAGCGAAGAAAAGGGCTATGAGCCAATTCCACGCTTCCCTGCAAGCACAAGAGACCTTGCGATAGTTGTTGACGATGAGGTCACTATTGCGGCTCTTGTTAACTGCATCAAGAAGGCAGGCGGCAAGCTTCTTAAGGATGTTAAGCTCTTTGATATCTACAAGGGCGAGCATATTCCAGCCGGCAAGAAGAGTACAGCATTCTCTCTTAAGCTGAGAGCTGACGACCAGACTCTTACTGACGACATGGCTGATACCACTATTGCAAATATTCTTACCGCTCTCAAGGAAGAACTTGGCGGTATTATCAGATAAAACTACGCAAAAAGGCCCCCTTGTGCAAAGGGGGCTGTCACCGAAGGTGACTGGGGGATTGTCATAAAATACAACCCCTCCGTCTTGCTTCGCAAGACACCTCCCCTTGCACAGGGGAGGCTTTAGAAGGTACCATAATACAAGGGATGATGTGAATATTTGCATCATCCCTGCTTATAAATGGGGGAAATGTTATGAAAACTATACCATTTGGCAAACTTCCTGACGGCAGAAGCGTAAATGCCTATATTATGACAGCAGGGAGATACAGTGCAACCGTTTCCGAGTACGGCTGTACTGTTACCGCTTATTCAATCGACGGTACGGATGTAGTTCTGGGCTTTGATGATGTTGAAGGTTATGTAAACCACGGCGAGTACATGGGTGCTTTTATCGGAAGAACGGCTAACCGCATTGCAAAGGGCAAGTTCACTTTGGACGGTGCCACTTATCAGCTTTATATCAACAACGGTCCTAACTGCAATCACGGCGGCAAGGAGGGCTTTGACAAGAAGCTCTGGAAGGCTGAAGTTTTAGCTGAGAACAAGGTGCGTATGGAATACGTCAGCCCCGATATGGAAGAGGGATACCCGGGTACACTGAAGGTTGCTGCGGAATATGAGCTTTGTGATGATGGAACACTTCGCCTTGATATTTACGCAGAAACCGACAAGACCACCATCGTAAACTTCACAAGTCATATGTACTTTAACCTTGACGGTCACGATTGCGGTCATGATACACTTGATCAGAGAGTGAAGATGTACTCTGCTCGTGTGGCAGCGGTTGACGGCGACTGCCTTGCAACAGGGGAGCTTTTGGACACAGAGGGTACTGTTTTTGACTTAAACGGTGAACGCAGATTAAAGGAAATGTACCCCTATGTGGATGAGCAGATTATCCTCGCTAACGGCTATGACCACAGCTTTGAGGTTAGCGGCGAAGGTATGAGAACCATGATGGAAGCGGTAAGTGATGAAAGCGGCATTAAGCTCACCTGCACAAGCGATCAGGAGTGCATCCACATTTACAGCGGCAATTATATTCCCGATGACAGAATAGGCAAGGGCGGTGCAAAGTACGGCAAGCATTATGGCTTTGCAATCGAAGCTCAGAACTGGGCAAATGCCATTAATAATCCAAATGTTCCAAGTTCTGTTCTGAACCCCGGTGAAAAGTATCATAAGGTTATCTGCTTTAAGCTTAGTAAGTAGAATTAACAATTCCACTCTTGCCTCTCACATAGGGAGAGGCAAGAGTGATGCACTTAAGATTTTGAAATGTAGGGGAGGCTGATAGCCCAATGCCATTAAGTTTAGAATGCACTCTGTCATTCCGAGGAGCGTAGCGACGTGGGAATCTTTTCTTTTAGGTTTAAAATAAAGATTGCCACGCCGGTGTGAACACCGGCTCGCAATGACAGATTGGTTAACTTAATGACATTGGGCTATCAGCCTCCCGTTTATTTTAGGTGAATTTTCGGGCGACTGATAGTCGCCCCTACATTTAATAATTGAAAATGTAATCAGTGAATTGATTAAAACAGCTCATTTTTTACCCTAAAGAAGTCGCTTCCCAAAGGGACAGGAGGCGTTTGCAAAGCAAATGACGGAGAGGGTAATGTGCTTTTCATAATTGTGGTTCACCTGTCATATACTCCCACAAGGGAGGTGTATCCATGAGGAAAGAACCATTAAGGGGCAAAGCACTGAGAAGGCTTGTGCGGCGGAGATTGTTCTACGGACTTATTGCGGTGGTAATAGCTGTTAGGGCGTTGTTCCCTGACTATGCAAAGGGGTTGTGGTCTGAAGCCGTTGGGAGATTTCGGAATGCGGATTTCAAATCGGCTCTTGCGGTGATGGGGGAGGCGGTAGCAGGTGAACGAAGCTTTCGTGACGCCTTTTCCGAGGCTTATGAATATGCCTTTTCACCGTCCGATGACGAAGCCGTTGAAGCCGCGGTAACAGAGGAACAGGAGGAAACGGAAGAAGCCGACAATGAAGCTGACATTCCGACTGTAAGAAACCTGTCCTACATCCATTCGGGAGAGGCTGCTCCACCCAATGGGGCAAGCTACACAATGGCAAATATCAATTTGGATTACTGTATGCCTGTAAGCGGAACGCTGACCTCACCTTTTGGTTACAGAACTCACCCCATGGACGGAGAAGTGCGTTTTCACTACGGTACAGACTTCGGCGGTGAAGAGGGGACTGACATTCTTGCCTTTGCAGATGGCAGGGTTTATGCCGTTGGAGAAAGCTCCACGCTGGGACTCTATGTGATGGTGGACCATGCGGAGGGCGTAAGAACTCTCTATGGTCATTGCAGTGATGTGGTCGTATCAGACGGAGACATGGTGGAAATGGGGGAGAAAATAGGAGAAATGGGCAGCTCAGGTAACGCAACAGGCTGCTGTCTGCATTTTGAAATTGAAGTTGATGGGGTCAATGTTGATCCCGAATACTACCTGACATGGGTATAAAAATCAATGTATCGCCGGGGTTTATCCTTATCTGGACGGCGGTATATTTTTTTGACCCGGGGGATATGTTCCTGCCTGTTTGCGTTTCTGCGGCGGTGCATGAGCTTTGCCATCTGCTGGCAATAAGCCTGGTGGGGTGCAGAGTGGAGGCTGTTAATCTTCGCGTAATTGGGCTGGAGATAGTGTGTAAAGACAGATTTTTAAGCTATCCAAGGGAGTTTATATGTGCTGCTGCAGGTCCTGCGGGAAGCTTGATTTTCAGTATATGCGCAGCGGAATTTGGGGATTACGTGCTGGCAGGAATGAATATCAGCCTGTTTTTATTCAATATTCTTCCTCTTAAACCCCTTGACGGAGGGAGAATGATATATGCCGTTACTGCCTGGATATGGGACAGCGACAGAGCAGAAAAGGCGGTTAAGGTGTGTTCGGTGATCGTGATAGTAGCTTTAAGTATTTCTGCTATTGTTTTCAGGAAGTGGGTATTTGTGTATTTTACACTTGTGGCTTGTAAAATCAGCGGAAATGGTGTAAAATTTCAGGTTAAGAGAAGAAACGATCTTAGAAACAGAGGTTGATTTAATGATAAACAAACTGGACAGAATTTTACCGAAGGTGCAGAAGCCTGCACGATACACAGGCGGTGAATATAATCAGATAGTGAAGGATAAGAGCAAGGTTGATGTCCGAGTTGCTTTCTGCTTCCCGGATACCTACGAGATAGGTATGTCAAATCTGGGTATGCGTATCCTGTACGGCGTTCTTAACAACAAGGAGAACGTCTGGTGTGAGAGAGTTTTCGCACCCTGGGGCGACATGGAGGACGAAATGCGTAAAGCAGGTGTACCTCTCTATGCGCTTGAAAGCAAGGACCCAATAAAGGAGCATGACATTATCGCATTCTCCCTGGGCTATGAGATGGCATTTATCGGGCTTCTCAATATGCTTGACCTTGCGGGAATTCCACTTCGCTGTGAGGACAGACCTGATTTAAAAAATCTTGTTATTGCAGGCGGAAGCTGTGCATATAACAGCGAGCCTTTGGCAGATTTCGTTGACCTTTTCAGCATTGGCGAAGGCGAAGATATGCTCTGCGAGCTTACTGACCTTTACGCAAAGGCAAAGAAAGAGAGCTGGACAAAGAAGCAGTTTTTGAGAAGTGCCGCGGATATCGAGGGCATCTACGTTCCAAGCCTTTATGATATAAGCTACAATGAGGATGGCACAGTTTCTGCAATCACGCCTCTTGACGGTGTGCGTCCTGTTGTCACAAAGCGTATCGTTCAGGATTTTGAAAATTCCTATTTCCCTGAAAAGACTATAATCCCATCCACCGAAATAGTTCATGACAGAGTTGTGCTTGAGCTGTTCAGAGGATGCATCAGAGGCTGCCGCTTCTGTCAGGCGGGTTACGTTTACCGTCCTGTTCGCCGCAGAAGCAAGGAGACTCTTGTTAACCATGCAATCAACGCACTCAAGGATTCCGGCTATGAGGAAATGACACTTTCCTCCCTCAGTACAAGCGATTACCGTGATCTCAATGAGCTTTGCGACGGACTCCTTGACTGGTGTGAACCAAGAAAGGTAAGCCTTTCTCTCCCATCTCTGAGAGCGGATAATTTCTCCATCGACCTTATGCATAGGGTTCAGCGTGTCCGTAAGTCCGGTCTGACATTTGCTCCGGAAGCAGGCAGTCAGAGACTCCGTGACGCTATCAATAAAAACGTCAAGGAAGAGGATCTTATCAATACCTGCCGCATTGCCTTTGAGGGTGGCTGGAACAGCGTGAAGCTTTACTTCATGCTGGGTCTGCCTACGGAAACTGACGAGGATGTAAAGGCTATAGCGGCTCTTGCTGACCAGGTGGTTTATACATGGAAAAGACACGCAAGCAATAAGAATCGTGGCGTTAAGATTACAGTATCTACATCCTTCTTTATTCCAAAGCCACTCACACCATTCCAGTGGGAGGCTCAGGACTTAATGAGCGAATACCGCCGCAAGGTTGAGCTGCTGGCAAGCTCTATGCGTACAAGAGCTATCAACTATAACTGGCATGACCCTGAGACAAGCTATATCGAAGCTGTCCTTGCCCGTGGTGACAGACGTGTGGGTAAGGTGCTTGAAGAAGTTGTCCGTCAGGGCGGCAGACTTCAGGCATGGAGCGAGTATTTCTCCTATGACCTGTGGATGAAGGCATTTGAAACCTGTGGTGTTGATCCCGATTTCTATGCCGCAAGAGAGCGTTCTAAGGACGAAATTCTGCCATGGGATATGATAACGGCAGGCGTTCGTAAGGACTTCCTCTGGAAAGAACGTGAAGCGGCTTATGAGGGAGTTATAACTCCCGACTGCCGCAAGCAGTGTACAGGCTGTGGTGCAAATCTGATATACAAGGGAGGTCGCTGTGATGAATAGAATTCTGTTTGAAAAGACGGGTATGGCGAAATACATCTCCCATCTTGACCTGATGCGTACCATGCAGAGAGCCCTTATCAGAGCGGGCTTTGAAATTAAGCACACCCAGGGCTTTAACCCGCATCCTCACATGGTTTTCGCACTTCCGCTTCCTGTTGGCTGCGAAAGCGTATGTGAGATCATGGACTTTGAGCTAATTGGCGAAAAGTCCGACAAGGAAA
Source organism: Oscillospiraceae bacterium (assembly GCA_015067795.1). Lineage (GTDB taxonomy): Bacteria > Bacillota > Clostridia > Oscillospirales > Oscillospiraceae > SIG495. The sequence goes on along the minus strand of SVLU01000017.1, from coordinate 2,165 downwards.
TTGTTGACGGTCTCAACAATTCTCTTCCCGAAGGTATCAGAGTTCTCGATGCATATACGGCAGAGCGTAAGCTGAAGGAGCTTTCACTCGTTGAAATGGAGATAACATACATTTACGACCGTGAAATCGGTGAAGCTGAAGCGGACAAGCTTCGTGAATTATTCAGCGGTCAGGAGCTTATAGTCAACAAAAAGACGAAAAAAGGATATGCTGATATAAATATTCTGGAAATGATAGACAAAATCGAGATATCGGTTTATAATAAAGATGAAATAAAGATCGGGACCGTTATAGCGGCTCAGAACCCATCTCTCAATCCTTTGCTGATCACAGCCGCTGTACAGAACTATGCTCCGGAGGTTTATCCGGATCAGGTGTCTTACATGAGAAAGGCGGTTTTCGATAATAATAAGGACATCTTTAAATAAGGAGGAATTCTAATGAATAGCGCAGTAAAAAGAATAGGTGTGCTTACCTCCGGCGGTGACGCTCCGGGTATGAACGCAGCCATCAGAGCAGTTGTCAGAACAGCAATAGCCTTTGGAATCGAGTGTGTAGGTATCAGACGCGGTTACGCAGGTCTTATTGCAGGTGATATGTTCCCAATGACCGCTAAAGATGTTAACGGTCTTACTGAAAGAGGCGGTACTATCCTGTACACAGCCCGCAGTAAGGAATTCATGACTGAAGCAGGTCAGAAGCGTGCAGCAGACAACTGCCGTTATATGGGTATCGACGGTCTTGTTACCATCGGTGGTGACGGTACTTTCCGTGGTGCGGAAGCTCTCTCCAAGCATGGCGTTTCCGTTGTAGGCATTCCTGCAACAATTGACAACGATATTGCCTGCACAACCTATACCATCGGCTACGATACAGCTTGTAATACTGCCATTGAATCCATTGATAAGCTTCGTGATACCATGAAGTCCCATGAAAGATGCTCCGTTATCGAGGTAATGGGCAGAAATGCCGGTCATCTGGCACTTTATGTTGGTATTGCAGCAGGTGCTACATCCGTTCTTATTCCTGAAAAGGAAATCAATCTTGAAAAGGACATCGTTGATAAAATCAGAAAGGCAAGACTTCGCGGCAGAACTCACTTCACCATCATCGTTGCCGAGGGTGCAGGCTCTGCACAGTCCGTTGCAGAAGAGGTGAAGAACCTGACAGGCATCGACACAAGAGTTACCGTTCTCGGTCACGTTCAGCGTGGTGGTCAGCCACTGGTTCGTGACAGGGTTATTGCTACAAGAATGGGTTATCACGCTGTTGAAGTTCTTGCAGCAGGTCAGACTAACAGAATTGTAACCTACCACAACGATAAGTGCGATGACGTTGATATTGACGAAGGTCTTGCAATGCACAAGGGCATTGAAGAAGAGGTTTACGCTATCCTCGATGCCATTATGACAGGTGCATAAAAGCTTTTGGATTGTCATTCCGAGGAGCGAAGCGACCGTGGGAATCTTTCTCTGAATAGAAAATAGATTGCCACGGCTCGTGCCGAGCCTCGCAATGACATTTGTGAAAAATCAGGTCGATTTTTTAAAAATAATACTTGCATTTTTTGGTGCAATGTGGTATTATACCAAAGCACGTGTGAGTCGTGCACGTTATTAAGATGGTCCGCTGACACTTTACGTGTTATGAACGTTTGCACTGAAGGGAGGATAAAAAATGGATCTGGTAAAGACTTTAAACGAACAGTACATGAAGCCAAGAGTTCCTCAGGTTAATGTTGGTGATACAGTTAGAGTTACCGTTCGCGTTAAGGAAGGTAACCGTGTTCGTAACCAGGCTTTCGAAGGCACAGTTATCGCTAAGAAGCATGGTGGCATCAACGAAACAATCACCGTTCGCCGCATTTCTTACAACGTAGGTTGTGAAAAGGTATTCCCAATCCACTCTCCAACAATCGTTTCTATCGAAACAGTTAGAAGAGGTAAGGTTCGCCGTGCTAAGCTGTACTATCTCAGAGACAGAGTTGGTAAGGCAGCAAAGGTTAAGGAAAGACTGTAAGAATCAAAAATTAATGGACACTTCGAAAGAAGTGTCCATTATTTTTTGGCTCTATGTCAATAGTTGGGGTAGAGAAAAAATAAAGAAGCCAAGGATCGTGTCGGAGCAAAGTCTCCGGCACGATTTTTATGTATTGCAATGAAGAA